>CAWBHO010000108.1:0-73337 GCA_963788415.1 uncultured Acidobacteriaceae bacterium
ATCCTTAACGGCGGCATACACAGCTAGCTAGCAATGACTTAACCCTGCCAAGGACGAAAAGAACATTATCACCGCTGTTGCCAATGCTGAATTGCATTTTGGTACTTGGTTTCCTCATTGCTTTGAAACGAAAACTGTGGCCGCATATGTGGTTTTGGGTCACCATGGCAGTCCTCGCGGCGCTTCATGTTCCGTTGGTTCTGTTCGTTCCCTGGACCACAAGATGGGTTCCCGCGCTGGCAATTGCCGCCATCGACTCAGGGGATTTGATCCTGATACTCGCGATACTTGTTGTTGTTGGGAAAGTCATGGAAGGGCCGAAAGCGTCCGAGGATGAGCACTCTTCCTCTGGAGGTACGACAACTGCTTCCCGGTAGGCAGAGAGCGCGGGTACATGTATGATGCGACTCACCGTTAGCGCACTTGGCATTGCCCCAAATAACGGCACTCCGTGGTACAAGACATGCACTGCGAAAGCTCTTGGCAAAGGCGCAGTGAATCTTGGTATCGATGCATTAGGGTTCCTCCCAGAAGTTGGCGGAGTTGCCAGAGTCGTGGGCCATCAGGCCGGATATGTTGGCAAAGTTGCTGACAACGTCGGCAAAAATATGCTCACGGCAGGCACAAAAACAACAGGTTTTTTGAACAGTGCCACTGGTATTGATTCGAGTGATTGGACTACATGGGTATCGGCAGGAATTACGGCTGCAGATTTCGTGCCTGTTCTAAGTGACTTCACAACTCCTGCTGCAATGATCTGGGACGCAGGAACAGCAGCATATAAGGCTTATCAATGTCCTTAATACATGAACTGAAGTGTGAACTTCAAGAGGCCAAGAAGTTGCAGCGTGTGTCTTGGCGCACGAAGTTACTCATGGTTGTCATTGGTACGCCAATGTTCTTTCTGTACCTTATTCACGGGGGGCGCTTAGAACTGTTTTGGCCCTCGGTGCTCACTGTTATTGTGCTTGGCGTAGTGATCCGTTTCAAATGGAAGTTGCGAAAGCAAGCGTGGTTTTGGGCCACTATGGCAGTGATCGCAGTTCTTCATGTTTTGTGGGTTCTGTTTGTTCCTTGGACCACGAAGTGGATTCCCGTATTCGTGTATCTTGGCATCGCCACAGCGGATTTTGTTCTGATCCTCTGGATTCTTCTTGTTGTCGGGAAATTCATGGGAAGGCCGAAGACCGAGGAAGGATGAGGCTCCCTTCGGGCAGTGTGAGCCAGCCCAGGCCGCTCTTCGGGGCGGCTTGCTTGCGTCTGAGGCTTCCGTTGGCGTCCTCGGCACGACGGGCAGAAGTGCGCGGTGCTTTGCACCGGGAGGAGGGTAGGACACGTCACCCCCAGCGGGTTGCTGCAAGGATACTGCGCGGTAACCGTGCGTTAACGTGAGCAGCGCCAATGCGATGCAGGCGGCGACCGCGCAAACACTGGCGTTTACACGTTTACGCGCGTAAACGTGTTGGAAACAAAGCGGCTAAGGGGAATATGTGCGGTGCGCGGTTACCTGCGGGAGTAACCCTGAGGTTGCTGCGGCGTTAACGTGTTGAAAGCAAAAGGGTCGAGGTTGAAACAGGCGTCCCGGCGCGCTCCCGCGCGCGTAGCCTCCGCTCCGCCGTCCGTAAAGGCTCTGCGCTGCGCTCCGACCGCTCACGCGGCGCGCACAGAACGCGCGGCCTTGACTGACGGCTCCGCTGCGGCTGTTTTGCAACTATGAGAAAAATGTCTTTTTCTCATGTTCCACATGACCGGGGCCACGGCTCCGGCCATCGGCGGCGCGGTGAGGTCCGTCAGCGAAGCGTGCAGCGCCGGGGCGCTGTCGGGCTTGTGCGGCGCTCGCAGCGGCATGTTGGAGCCAAGACACCATCCCTTGCGCCGACGCGCAACGAGAGACCAATACTGAGTTTAGCGGTAGAGGCGACAGAGCCACGTATTGCTGAGCAGTTCCAGTTCGATGAGCGGCCTTCAGCGCGAGCCACCTCAACGAATCTCAATGGATCGAGTCGAATCTGGAGATGAAAGGAGTTTGGTGGCGGGAGGCAGGATCGAACTGCCGACCTACGGGTTATGAATCCGTCGCTCTAACCATCTGAGCTACCCCGCCGGAAGAGGCTCGAGGCCAGGCCGATGGCCCGGCCGGAGAGCGGGCGAATACGGAATCCGCGCACAACTCCCACTTCCGATGATACGGGCGGCTGGATTGAAGGTCAAACCCAACTAACGTCGCAGTCGGCTGCAAGTTGGCGAACGGCACGGCGCGCCGATGAACTCTACCGCCCCGCTCGTGTAAACTCGGCTGCATGAGCACCTTCCGTATTGCCGGGGTGATTCCGGCCCGGCTCAGCTCCACGCGGCTCAGCCGCAAGGTGCTGCGCGTGATTGCCGGCCGGCCCATGGTCGAGTGGGTCTGGCGCGCGGCCACGGCCAGCGGGCTGATGGACCCTGTGGTGGTGGCCACCGACTCGGACGAAGTGGCCGGCGTCTGCCGCGAGCGCGGGATTCCCGTGGCGATGACCTCGGCCGAGTGCCCCAGCGGCTCGGATCGGGTGAGGGAAGTGGCCCGCCAGATCGACGCCGAAATTTATGTCAACATCCAGGGCGACGAGCCGACCCTGACCGCCGAGTTTTTCCCGCCGCTGCTGGCACTTTTTGAGCGGCCCGAGGTCGAGGTGGCCACGCTGGCCGTTCCCTGCTCCCCTGACGAAATCGCCGACCCCAACGCCGTCAAGGTGGTCACGGCGCTCGACGGACGCGCGCTCTACTTTTCCCGGGCGACGATTCCCTTCGACCGCGACAACAGCGGCCGCGCCGTCTATCGCAAGCATTTGGGGATTTATGCCTATCGCAAGGCCGCGCTGGAGCGTTTTGCCTTGCTGCCGCCCTCGCCGCTCGAGTTAGCCGAGCGGCTGGAGCAGTTGCGGCTGCTCGAAAACGGCATTGCGCTTTACGTGGCCGAGGCTCCGGACGACACCATCGGCGTGGACACCGAGGAAGATTTAGAGCGCGCCGAGGCCCTTCTGCGAGAGCGCGCCGCACGCTGCGGCGAGTAACCGCGCGGCCTCGACGGAAGCGCCGATTCGCATCCACAGCGCGCCAGAATCTTGTGCGCGGCTGCCGGAAGAATCCGAATTGCGCGCAAGAATCGGGTAGCCTTTCACCCAACGTATGGGCGACCATGGTTTCCATGAGCGGGAATCTTCAACACGAGCAGCCTGTGAGCCCCGAGCCGGCCATCGACCCCGAGGCCGCCTGGCGGCAGCTAATCGGCCGCGACCCGGCGGCGAAGTTTTTCTACGCCGTCTCGACCACCGGCGTTTTCTGCCGTCCGGGCTGCGCCAGCCGCCGCCCGCTGCGATCCCATGTCCGCTTCTTCGCTTCGGCCGAGGCGGCACGCGCGGCCGGCTTTCGCCCCTGCCGGCGCTGCCGCCCCGAAGCCGCCGCGTGCGGCATTCCCCTCGACGCACTCCGCGAACACATCGAGGCTCATCTGGACCGCCCGGTGCCGCTGGCGGAGTTGGGACGGCTGGCAAACCGGAGCGCCTTCACCGTGCAGCGGCTCTTCAAGCGAGCCTTCGGCGTCAGTCCGCTCGAATACCAGCGGGCATTGCGCTCGGACAGCCTGCGCAAAGCGCTCAAGCAAGGAGATACCGTGACCAATGCCATCTACAACGCTGGATTCGGCTCATCGAGCCGCGGCTACGACGGCGCGCAACTGGGCATGACACCCGCCCGCTTTGCGCGTGGAGGCAAAGGCGAGCGCATTGGCTTTGCCTCCGCGTATTCGCCTTTTGGCTGGATGGTGGTGGGCGCGACGGCACGCGGACTCTGCTGGCTATCGCTTGCGGGCACCAGGGCCGAAGCGGAATCCAGCCTGCGCGCCGAGTTTCCTCTGGCAGCGGTGGAGCGCGATCCGGCCCTCGCCGGCTGGGTTGAGACGGCCGTGGCGATGGTCAGCGGAGCTTCCAGCCCGGATGAAACATTGGCCCTGTCGCAGGTGGAAACGCTGGCCGCACCGCAGGTGCCGCGGGAACTGGATTTGCGCGGGACGGTCTTCCAGTTGCGCGTCTGGCAGGCGCTGCGGCAGATTCCCCGCGGCCAGACGCGCACCTACAGCCAGCTAGCCCGCGAACTGGGAAGTCCCAACGCCACCCGCGCCGTGGCTCGCGCCTGCGCCACGAATCGTGTAGCCGTCGTTGTTCCCTGCCATCGCGTCGTGGGCGCTTCGGGCGCGCTCACCGGCTATCGCTGGGGCGTCGAGCGCAAGCGGCTGCTGCTGGAAGCCGAAGCTCCCGCCGCTGAGGGCAGCGGCGCATGAATCAATGCACCGGGTTCTTCGGGCGCATATTTTTGCAGAGGGTCAGTTCGCCCGAATACTCCAGTTGATAGTCGAAATCCGCCACAGCGCTGAAGAATGCCTGCTGGCAATCGGGGCCGTGCAGTTCGATGCAGATGTTGCTCACCTTGGACAACCATTGTTTTGCTGTCTCGCCAAACACCGCCAATTCGGCGCGTTCTATGTCGACTTTGAGCAGGTCCACCTTCGCGACACCAGCCATCTCAATCAAACTCTCCACATCCCAGGCCTGCACAGAGCCCGCACGACCTTGGGCAGGTTCGACGACCTGCGTCGCCCACTCGCGGCCGTCGCCGTAGGCCCCCCGCGAAAGGCACAGCATTGCAGGTTCACTCCAGACCGCGCCGTGCAAAAGGAGCGCCCGATCTCCATACGGCTTGAGATTGACTCTGCAAACTTCCACATTGAGCGGGTCCGGCTCCACGGCCACCACCCGCGCCTTCGGAAAACGGCTCAAAAACCAGACGGAAGAATACCCAACATTTGCGCCTAAATCGAGCACCAGAGAGACACTCTCCATGGTTTTCAAAGACGAGTATTCTTCCTCAATGAAGATTTGGAAAAAGACATCCATGTCGCTGCTTTGGCGCAATCGCACCGTCAGCGGGTGCAGGGCCTGACAGGGACGTGCTCGCCATAATTTCGGTTCGCCAACTCCTGTAATCTGACAAACCCAAAGAAGAAGCCTATGCAGGGCTGACCTGAGACCGAGCACCCTCCTCCATTTTTCCAGGAAGAGGACGTCATTTCGCATTCGTCTCATGCTCTTCATGGGGCGTATCGTAGCATATTCACATTTAGAATCTGTCTTACAAATGAATGGGTGGGTTGTGGAAGATCCCCTCAGCGGCCAAAGGTGAACTTGCTTGAAGCGGCACGGGCAACGAGCCACTCCCTTTCAAAACCGGCAACGAAACAGCTTCTGGGGGAATCCGGCTTTGCCGCAAGAGTGCTTCCGCCAACCGTGCGGCGCGGTGGTTTTCTTCCGCGCGCCGCTGGCGAGGGCGGCTTAACGCGCCAATCTGCCCGCTACGTAGATGGTTTGGCTGCTGATCCAGCCTGCATCATCGGAGGGCAGAGAGGCAGCGGCTGTGGCGATGTCGCGAGGTTGGAAGATGCGGCCCTCCGAGCCCACGCCCACTGCGCCAGCCGCCTGGCCAATGAAGCCGGGTACCCCATCCTTACGCGTTTTTCCGGCGCAAGGGTGGGAAACTGCAGACCTCCGCTAGACCGGCTGTTCCCTGTTTCCTAATCCCTTAGTCCCTGCCCTTACGTTTTCCGCCCCAGATCGTTCCGCCACCGGTGTCCCCAGCGCTCCAGCAGGTGATCGGAGCACTCCGGCCCCCACGACCCGGCGAAGTAGTTGGGGAAAACCTCGGGCCGCTTGGCCGCCCAGGCCTCCAGGATCGGCGTGTACAGCGCCCAGGTGGTCTCCACACCGTCGCGGTGCGAAAACAGCGTCTGGTCGCCCAGCATGGCGTCCAGCAGCAGCCGCTCATAGCCGTTGGCGCTCGATTTGCCGAAGGCCGCCGCGTAGTCGAAGTCCATATTCACCGGGCAGACGGCCATCTCCGGCGTGGTGGGCACCTTGGCGCCAAAGCGCAGCGCGATCCCCTCGTCCGGCTGGATGCGGATGGTCAGCAGGTTGGGCTGAATCTCGCTGGCAGGGCGTGGTCTGCTTCAGCCGGTCGAAGATCAACAGCGGCGGTTGCTTGAACTGGATGCTGATCTCCGTGGCCCGCTTCTTCAGCCGCTTGCCCGCGCGCAGATAAAACGGCACTCCCGCCCAGCGCCAGTTCTCCATCTCCAGGCGCAGCGCCGCATAGGTTTCCGTGCCCGACTCCGGACTGACCCGCTCCTCGTCGCGATAGCCCGCCGCACGCTGCCCCTCGACCACCCCCGGCCCATACTGGCCGCGCACGGCGTCGAGAATCGGAATCGGCGGAATCGCGCGCCACACCTTCAGTTTTTCGCGCCGCACGCTCTCGGCCTCAAAGCTCGACGGCGGCTCCAGAGCCACAAAGCTCAGCAGCTCCATCATGTGGTTCTGCACCACGTCGCGCAGCGCGCCGGCCTTCTCGTAGAACGGCCCGCGGCCCTTCCACGCCCAGCGTCTCGGCTACTGTAATCTGCACGTGGTCAATGTAATTGCGATTCCAGATCGGCTCGAAAATTCCGTTGGCAAAGCGGAAAACCAGAAGATTCTGCACCGTCTCCTTGCCCAGATAGTGGTCGATGCGGAAGACCTGGCTCTCGTGGAAGACGGCGTTTACCTGGCGATTGAGTCGCGCGCGCCGATTCCAGATCGTGACCGAAGGGCTTTTCGATCACCACGGCCACCTTGCCCTGTTCCGGTTGCGCCATGCCCTGAGCGCCCAGGTTCTCGACGATCCCGGCAAAAAACTCCGGCGCGGTGGCCAGATAGAACAGCCGGTCGCCGCCAATCCCCTTTTCCTTCGCAATACGTTCCAGTTCGTCCTTCAGGCCCGCATAGCCGCCCGGATCGTCGAACTTCAAGCGGGAAGTAGCCGATCCGCTGTACAAAGTTTTCCAGCCTTGGGGTCGTCAGCCTCCGCGCCGCCATGCTCGACGATGCCCGCGCGCATCTCCGCGGCAAATTCATCGCCCAGCGGCCGCCGCGCCACGCCCACAATGGCAAATTCTCGCGGCAGCAGCCCTGCCTGCTCAAGGTGGAAGAGCGCCGGCAGCAGCTTGCGCTTGGTCAGATCGCCCGATGCGCCAAAAATTACCAGGATCCCCGGCTCGGGAATCCTCTCGACACCCTGCGGAACCCGGGAAAGATCCTCTGGGCGAACATTCATCTGGATCGTTGTCACGCCGGACTCACCTCCTGCCGGCGTCTTGCCGCGATCTCGCCGGGATTCTCCTGCAATCTACAATACCTTAAGAGCCTCCAACTCGTGCCGCAAAGCGTCCGCGCCGGTAAACTGGATGGTCTTCATTCCCGCGGCCTGGGCACCGGCGATACTCTGCTCCCGATCGTCGATAAACAGCACCCGCTCCGGTGGCCTGCCCAGAATGTCCAGCGTCCGCCGGTAGATGGCCGGCTCCGGCTTGCGCAGGCCGACATAGCACGAACTGAACGCAACCTGGAACAGCTTGCGAAGCCCATAGTGATCGAAGCGGTAGTCGTTCAGCTCCCGCGCCTCGTTGTTCAAAGCGCCCAGCATACACTTGTCGGCCGCGGCCAACTCATGCAGAATCCCCATTGCCCCATCCGGGATCGGCACCGAACGCGTGAGCATGAAAGCAAAAACCTCGTCGTGCGAAAAGTCGCGCGGCTCATGGAAGACAACCCCGTCCAGGTAGGCCTTGACCGTGCTCGCGCCCCGTTCCCACGCGTCAAAATATTTCAGATGCAGGGGTTCGAGAACCGCAATATCCAGATGGAAGTGGTCGGCCACCGCAGTGCGGTGACTATAGTCCCAGCCGTTGGTCAGCAGTACCTTCCCCACATCAAAAAGAATTACGTCAAATGGAAACATCCGTACCTCCATCCGCGCATTCTTCGCACTTTAAATGGAGTTGTCAAGCCGCGAATCTCACACTACGGGGCAGACCTGCCGGGGCGGGTGAACGGCCGCCGCTCTCGCGCTAGGCTGGGTTCGCGGAGCCGTCGCCGCACTGATATTTTGCCTCGATGGCCTGCACCTTCCGGAAGCGCCGCGTAAACCGCTCTTCGGAGGTGATGAATTGCGCGCCGACAAAGCGGTCCACCACCTCGAAGGCCAGCGCCGAACCGATGATGCGCGCGCCCAGAACGCAGACGTTCATGTCGTCGTGCTCCACGCCCTGGTGGGCCGAGTAGGTGTCGTGGCACATCCCGGCGCGAATGCCGGGCATCTTGTTGGCCGCTACGCAGACCCCCACGCCCGAGCCGCAGATGAGGATCCCGCGCGTCGCCTCGCCCCGCTTCAGAGCCAGGCCAACCTTCTCGGCAAAGTCGGGATAGTCGCGAGGGCTCGGTGTTATAAGCCCCCAGATCGACCACCTCATGCCCGGCCTTGCCCAGATAGGCGCGCACTTCTTCCTTCAGAGGAAATCCAGCATGGTCGGATGCAATGACAAGTTTCAAAATGCACTCCTTGAGATGAGCTTCTAGCTGCTAGCTTCTAGCCGCTAGCTCGTTCGTGCCGTACCGAAAGGTTTTGCAGCCAATCGGCGGAACCGCGGAGCTAAGAGCTAGAGGCTAGTAGCTAGCAGCTGACTTACTTCACCAGCTTCTTGGCCCGCGCGGCCACGTTGTCCGCGCTGAATCCCAGCTCCGCCATGACCTTCGGCCCCGGCGCGGAGGCGCCAAAGCGGTCCAGGCCGACGACGTCGCCGTCCGAGCCCACGTACTTCCACCAGCCCAGCGTCGATCCGGCTTCAACGGCCAGCCTGGGCACGCCAGCGGGCAGGACGCTGGCCTTGTACTCGGCCGATCTGCTCCTCGAAGATCTTCCAGCTCGGGAAGCTGACGACGCGCGCCGCAATGCCCTCGGCTGCCAGCAGCTTCGCGGCCTCCACGCAGGGCCAGACCTCGCTAGCCGGCGCCGATCAGAACGACTTGCGGATTGGCGGCATCTTCCAGCACATACGCGCCCTTGCTCACGCCGGCGTACACGTCGCGCTTGGCCGGATCGATCACCGGCAGATCCTGACGGCTGAGCGCAAAGAAACTCGGCCCCTTGCGTTCAAGCGCCAGCCGCCAGGCCGCGGCCGTCTCGTTGGCGTCGGCCGGACGGAAATCCGTCAGCCCCGGAATGGCGCGCAGTCCCAGCAGTTGCTCAATCGGCTCGTGCGTCGGCCCATCCTCGCCCACCGCAATCGAGTCGTGGGTAAAGACGAACAGCGAGTGCAACTGCATCAGCGCGGCCAGCCGGATGGCGGGTTTCGCGTAGTCGGAAAACACAAAGAACGTCGACCCGAATGGGATCAGCCCGCCGTGCGCCGCCATGCCGTTCACCGCGGCGCTCATGCCGAACTCGCGCACGCCGAAGAAGACGTTGCGCCCCGCCGGATCTTCGTGAAAGTTGGCTCCCGGCTTGAAGATTGTCTTGGTCGAGGAGGTCAGGTCCGCGGCTCCGCCAAACAGCTCCGGCACCGGCTCGGCAATCGCGTTCATCACCGCTCCGCCGGCCGAGCGCGTGGCCTGCGCCTTGCCCGGCTGGAAGCTGGGAATTGCCTTCTCCCAGCCCGGCTGGAGCACGCCCGCCTGGGTGCGCTCGAACTCCGCCGCCAGAGCCGGAAACGCCGCCGCATAGCCGGCAAACAGCGCCTTCCACTCAGCTTCGCTCTTCGCGCCGCGTTCGACCGACTGGCGCCAGTTGGCCAGCGCGCCCTCGGGAACCACGAAGCTCTGATCCTCGGGGAAGCCGAAGAACTTCTTCGTCGCCACCACGGCTTCCGTCCCCAGCGGCTCGCCATGCGCCTTGTTCGATCCGGCCTTGGGGCTTCCGTAGCCGATCACCGTCCGCACCGCGATGATCGACGGCTTGCCGGTTTCGGCCTTGGCCGCTTCAATCGCCGCTTCCAGGGCTGCCAGGTCGTTGCCGTCAGCCACCCGCTGCGTGTGCCAGTGATAGGCCTCGAAGCGCTCCAGAGCGTTGTCGGTGTAGCTCAGGCTGGTCGGCCCGTCCAGCGAAATCAGGTTGTCGTCGTAAAGCAGAATCAGCTTGCCCAGCCCCAGCGTTCCCGCCAGCGCGGCAGCCTCGTGCGAGACGCCCTCCATCAAGTCGCCGTCGCCCAGCAGGACATACGTGTGGTGATCCACAACTTCGAAGCCCGGGCGGTTGTACACCGCGCCCAGGTGCTTTTCCGCGATGGCCATCCCCACGGCCATCGCCATGCCCTGGCCCAGCGGGCCGGTCGTCACTTCCACGCCGTCCAGATGGCCGCGCTCCGGGTGCCCCGGCGTGCGCGAACCCCACTGCCGGAAGCTCTTCAGATCGTCGAGCGTCACATCGTAACCGGAAAGAAACAGCGTTCCGTAGAGCAGCGCCGAGGCGTGCCCGTTCGACAGCACGAAGCGGTCCCGGTCCGCCCACTTGGAATTGGCTGGATTGTGCTTCATCCGATCATGAAAAAGCAGATAAGCGATGGGCGCGCAGCCCAGCGGAGCGCCGGGATGGCCGCTCCTGGCCTTTTCCACGGCGTCGACCGCCAGCAGCCGCAAAGTATCGATGGACAATTGATCGAGCGAGCGTTCAGTAAGGCTTGAAGTCATATCTCTTTCCTTGAGAGCACGTATTTTCCCTTAAGGGAATGATACTCGTCCGACCCCGGAAAACAGGAGTTGCAACTTTCCCGCACCCTGCGCGCATTCATCCGCGTCTAAGGGGGTGTATATTTTTGCCCGACGGAGTCGGCAACTGGTTTCCCCCGCGCTGGGTCCAACAAAATCAGCGCATTACAGGTTAGCCGAGACTGCGCTCAACCAGTACAATCCATGATGGAGGAGATTTCCCCTATGGCATACGAACTTGCACCGCTTCCCTACGACTACGCCGCCCTTGAGCCGTTCATCGACGCCGAAACCATGAAGATTCACCACGACAAGCATCACCAGGCCTACATCAACAACCTGAATGCCGCCCTGGCCAGCCACCCCGCTCTGGCCGCAAAATCCGTCGACGACCTGATCCGCGATCTGGCCGGCGTTCCCGAGGAGATTCGCTCGGCTGTTCGCAACAACGGCGGCGGCCACTCCAATCACACCGCCTTTTGGAAGCTGATGGGCCCGGCCGGCTCGGATGGCGTGGGCGGCGCGCCCTCGGGCGCCATCGCCGCGCAGATCAACGCCGACTTCGGCGACTTCGAGGCCTTCAAAAAGACCTTCAACGAAACCACCGCCAAGCAGTTCGGCTCCGGATGGGGCTGGCTGGTCTTCACCGCTGGCAAGCTGAAGGTGCTCACCACGGCGAATCAGGATTCGCCGCTTTCGCAGGGCCTCTATCCCGTCCTCGGCAACGACGTCTGGGAGCACGCCTACTACCTGAAGTATCAGAACCGCCGCCCCGATTACCTGGCCGCATGGTGGAACGTCGTCAACTGGCATGAGGTCAACAAGCGCTTCGCCGTGGCCAAAGGCTGAATTCACTGGTCAGCCGCTAGCGGTCGGCTGGTTGGCTGATCCTCGACCTAACCAAAAACTCCGGGTGCCCCATCCTTTCCGCCTCTTTTCGCGGAAAGGGTGGGAATCCGCGAGTCTTCCCCGCGCACCGTAAAACCCGTCGTAACTTCCTTTCTTTGGCAACTTTCTCTCTGGTTCTGTGTCTAAAGGTTCAGATTGGATGGAGAGATTCATGCGCAATTTCATGCTTTTCCCGCTCGCGGCGCTCGTTGCCTTGGCGCCTGCCGCAATCGCTCAGTCGGGCAGTTTCATCGTCTCGCAACACGGCCAGCAGGTCGGCACGGCCAGCTTCCACCTCACCCCCACTCCCCGCGGCCACGACTTGACCTCGGTGGTGCGCATTGCCATGAAGGGCCTCGATTACGACCTATCCGCGACCGAGCGTCTCACACCGGACTACCGGATGCGCCAGGTGCAACTGAGCGGCTCCGTGAACGGTTCGGCCGTCGCCGTCACCGCCTTGCCCGGAGCAGCGCAGATCGTGCTGAACACTTCGGCCAACGGCCACACCACCACCACGCCTTTGGCCGCGCACCCCGGCGCCGTCTTCCTGGCCGACTTTGATCCCGGCGATCTTGAAGCCCTTTTGCGTCTCGCCGTGGTTCAAAACGACCGCGACCTGTGGGCCATCATCCCCAAGAAGGCCGGCTCCATCGTGCCCATCCGGCTGGCCACGTACGCCGACCAGGATGGCACCCTCGACGGCAAGCCCATCGTCGTCCACCACCTGGTCACCACCATCTCCGGAGCCGGCACGGACCTGTTCTCGGGCCCTGAAAATCAGCTTCTTCAGGCCGAACTTCCCCAGGTTGGCTTCGCCTTGATCCGCAAGGGGTTCGTCCTCACCCCGCCATCCAAGGCCGGCGCTCCGCCAGCCGCTCAACCGGCCGCGAAGTAGCCAGCGCGCATCCATCCCGCCGCACGGCCGCCCTGCCCGCCGTGCCGGGGCGGATGTTCTGCTCAAAATTGTTTGGTGTTTTCGGGGCAAATTTGCTTGATGAATATAAAGCTAGCTCCGGCCTTGCTCGAAATGGGACGCCATGGGTTGGCTGTGTAACAGGGCAGGACTTCAGTCGTGCCGAAAGACCGCAAAATCAACGCGGGCTTTAGCCCCTGAGAACCGATCCCTCCTCGATAACAAGGGGAGAAAAGCTTGAGAGCCTGTTATGAACTTTCCCGCGGGCGGCGCTGGGAGCCAATTTTTCTCAGTACGAGGAATGAGGAGCGACGAATATGGAGTATCTTCGAGCGACGAGTGATGACGAAATGAAGGAAATTGGCCCCGGCCCTTCGGCTTCCACCCCGTCAAACAAAGATCGTTCGTCGGGGGCCCCGGGTTGCGGCGAAAATCGCGCCATACTTCGTTGTCATCCTCGACGGTGGTCCCGCCACAGCCTTCGGATTCCGCCTCGTATGGCCCGATTTTCGTCCGCAACGCCGCCTGCGCGAAAGTTAATGACAGGCTCTAGTCGCCTCGGCGTGAGCACAGACGGCCGAAGCCAGAACAAGATCACCCTCCCTGCTTGGCCGGCTCCGCTCCGCAAAGCAGGCTTCGACCGGCATCATCTGGGATTCAATCTTCGCCCTGCCGGCTGGAAAGGCCAGGAACAGGGGGGATCATGGCCTTGGTGAGACTATGCGGAAGGTAGATCGGCGCGCTTCTTCTGGCTCTGCACTGTGGTAGTTTTCCGGTGCACCGAGGACTGAAATCAAAACTCTCACACAAGAGCGATTGCAAGTGGCGGATGCTGATAACCTTGGAAAAGAGAGGACGCAGCCGTTCATATGCCCGGATGGCGAAACTGGCAGACGCAGCGGACTTAAAATCCGCAGGCCGCGAGGCCGTGGGGGTTCAAGTCCCCCTCCGGGCACCAATATAATAGACAACTTACCGCGAGATAGGCCGCCGACAGCAGGTGGCCGTTTTTATTTGGTGGCTGTTTTGATGGCTGTTGGTTCCGATTGTCGGTGTTCACTCAAGAATGAGCAGTAGAATGGACGCAATCAAACTGCCAAGGACTTAGGCTCAATGCGTCAAAATGTTCACTGGGTATCGAACTATGAGATAACAGAAGCTGACCAACCCATTGCCCCGATCAGGGGCATTTTGCGGACGCTCCGTTCTAATCAATGGCTAGTCCTATCACGTGTTTTTGCAGAAGAAAGAACTGAATTCTTTCCATTCCGAAAGCGGGAGCTTATTGAAAGGTTTGCAGATGCTCAGCCCCTTTCCGTCGCTTCGGAAGTTCTTCGTCTGCCAGAACACGGGGCAACACCATTAGAAAAACGTATCTGGCGCACAGAGCTGAATGTCGATCAGTCTGTAGAGCTTTCTCGAATGGTCTGGGTGGATGAACGAGGAATGCTTCTCGGTATTGGAGTCCCTAGGGAAGAGCGGGAACACCTCAGGGTGATCACGAGCTATCTCAAAGTTAGCGAGGAACTCGCGCCTCAGATGCATGTGCTGGAAGAACTCGATGGAGTCTTGGAAAAAGCGAGCGGAGGGGGCAGAGAAAAACACCAAGACTCTAAGGTGGGTGCAGGGCCGTGTTGGATCGTTCCCGTGTTTTATGCCACAGACCGAAAGCGGAATCCTCAATCTTCAGAGGAGGACATACGCTATACAAATGAGCGGGCTCCGAGTGAGATAGTGTCGCTCGGTGTATGCAGTGTCAGCATCCCTAAATCGCATGAACTAGGCAAATTAGAGCGGCCGCCAAAGTGGAAGATTTGGGCGCGGCTGAAACCGAGTGAGCATATCATGCTTCTGAGCACCACAGAACTCTCTAGCCAGGAATTTTGGCAGTGGCTTGATACCTCTGTGAGTGAAAGTGCGAAGCGAGACGCATTTATCTTTGTCCATGGTTATAACGTCTCGTTTGAAGATGCAGCGTTACGAACTGCGCAATTGGCCAAAGATTTGTCATTCGAAGGTGGGCCGGTCATGTTTAGTTGGCCATCTAAGGGTAAAGTGCTGTCCGGCTATTTATCTGACGAAGGGACAATTCAGTGGAGCCGGCTGCATCTCAAAAAGTTCATCGAAGATGTTTGTATGTCATCCAATGCGAGCGCTGTACACCTGATAGCGCACAGCATGGGTTCGAGGGCTCTAGTAGAAGTGGTTCAAGCTTTGAACTCGGCAATCCTCCCCGCAAATACTCTTAAGCAGTTGATCTTTGCTGCTCCCGATGTTGACTCCGGAGTTTTTCAACAGGCAGCACAAGTCTTAAGCACTATGTGCTCACGAGTAACTCTCTATGCCTCTGATAACGACAAGGCGTTGAGAATTTCAAAGGCGGTTCACGGATATGCTCGTGCAGGAGAAGCAGGGGCAGGCATACTGTTTGTTGCTGGAGTAGATACCATAGATGCTTCACTTGTGGACACTGATTTTTTAGGCCACTCTGGGTTTGCGACGGCGAATCCTTTGATGCAGGACATCTATTATCTGGTTCAGCACGGACATGGCCCAAATCAACGTTTTGGCTTGGACCAACATTCATGCTCTTTCGGTACGTACTGGAGTTTCAAAGCAGGCGCCTAGTACTACTGTGTTATAAACGATGAACGCCGCAGAACGGGCATGGACACAGCTGGCGGAGCAGGGAGCGGGCCAGGAGGATGCGTAATGAGGCGATGGAGTGCGGGTTATGCCGTTCCGGGCGGATGCGAACCTCGGGGCTGGAAGTTAGGCGGCAGTTCGGGGGCTGATAGTCCAAGATGCCCGCCGCGGGCCGAGGGGGAAAAGCGACTCCGTTCGGCCACCAGGAAGCCATAGGCGGCGATCGAGAGTGTCGCGTGATGATGAAAGCCGCGCCAGCCGCGGCCTTCGAAGTGGCCCAGGCCGAGTTCCTGTTTCAGTTCTTCATAATCGCGTTCGATGATCCAGCGTTGTTTGGCCAGAGCGACCAGGTCGCGCAATCGGGTGCTTTTCGTCAGGTTCGACATCCAGTATTTGCGCGGTTCGCTTTCTCCGCGAGGCCACTCGATGAGCAGCCACTCCTGCTCTCGCGGCTGGCGGAGTTTGTGGTCGCGATGTGCAGCGCGGACGCGCACGGCGGCGAAGCGGGAGCGCAGAGGATGACGTGTGCCTTCCCGCCATTTCACGGTTTTCCATGCCCCGGTCGGCAAGCTCAGCGCCAGTTGCTTGGCTGATACCGGTGCATGTTCCGCGTCGCGGCGCACGCGGTTGGCTGGCCGGCCGCGGCCTGAGTATTCAGGCGCGGGCAGCGGCCGTGTTCCCGGTGGCCAGACGGTGGTGGTGCTTTGGATGCCCAGCACATAGCTCAATTCCAGTTTGGCTACATCTTGTCGAAAGCCGGTATCGTTGCCGTATGCCGGGTCGGCCAGCACCGTTGCCCGGGCAATTCCGTCGGCGATTGCCTGGCGGATCTGGCCGAGCGCGATCTCCAGCTTAGTCTGAAAAACAATGGCGCTCGGGATCTTGGCTTGTTGTCTGAGCTGGCTGTCGTTGGCCCACTGTTCCGGCAGATATAAACGGTAGGCAACGGGTAGACTGGCTGTCCATGTGGCCACCGACAGGCTGACGGCCACCTGGCAGTTATCCTGCTTGCCTGTCTGTCCGCAATACTGGCGCGCAACTCCCACGGAATGGGTGCCCTTTTTCGGCAGGCCGGTACCATCGACGATCCAGGCCACGACAGGGCCGGTCTTGGTCATCGCCGCCAGTGCATAGTCGCGCGTCGAGCCCAACAGGGCCTCGTCGCTCCAGCCTGCGTCGGCCACCACATGGTGCAACGACTGGTGCATGCTCCGGACGTTGTCCGGAGCATGCCGCGCCGCCATCGGCTCGACCGACTTGCGCTCCCCGGGCAGCAGCAGCCCGGTGCAATACAACTTGAGAGGAACAGCACGATCCGCATGCCCGGCAGCTTCCCCCAGACGATCAAGATAGCTCGTCAGCCGTTGCTGCCGGGCGACTGAAGTTCCAGCCTTGGCGCCCATGCAAACAAGCTACAACCATACCTGCAGGCAAATGCCGGGAATCTCGCAGTGAGGAATCTAGTTTATAACACAGTAGTACTAGTGGTGTGTCTTACTAATAGAATCGTTTATACATCGAGAGTCATCTTATAGACAGAAGACCTCGACATGCGTGTGGCTCCGCCCATTGAATTGAGCGAAGAGGACCGACGGAAGCTGGAGCAGCAATCGCGCGGGCGTTCGATCGCCACCCGTGTGGTGTTGCGGAGCCGCATTATCCTGCTGGCCGCGGCGGGGTTGGACAACAGGCAGATTGCAGAGAAGCTGAAGGTCGCTCCGCGCATGGCCACGTTGTGGCGTGACCGCTTCAGCAAGCTGGGCAATCAAGGGTTTGCTGAAGGATGCGCCACGGCCCGGACGCCCCCCGTCGATTACTGCGGAATTGACCGCCTCCCTGATTGAGAAAACCACCCAAACCACACCCGAAAACGCCACCCATTGGTCTACGCGCACCATGGCGAAAGAGATGGGGATCTCCAAGGCTACGGTTTCGCGCACCTGGCGCGCCCATGGGCTGAAGCCGCATCGCGTTGACAGTTTCAAGGTCAGCAACGATCCCCTGTTTGCGGAAAAGCTCGAAGATATCGTCGGATTTTATCTCAACCCTCCCGAACACGCGCTGGTGTTGTCGGTGGATGAGAAGAGCCAGATCCAAGCCTTGGATCGCACTCAGCCCCGCTTGCCAATGAAAAAGGGCCGTGGGCAAACCATGACCCACGATTACAAACGCAACGGAACGACAACGTTGTTCGCCGCGCTCAATACCGCGAATGGCGAGGTCTACGGACTTTGTCAGGAGAAGCACCGGCATCAGGAATGGATGAAGTTGCTGCGCATGATCGACGAGGCTGTGACCGCCGACAAGAATATTCACGTCATCTGCGATAACTACGGAACACACAATCATCCCAAGGTCCAGCGCTGGCTGGAGCGGAACAAGCGTTTTCATATTGCTGCACGCCCACATCGGCATCCTGGCTGAACATGACCGAACGGTTCTTCCGCGACTTGACAGAAAACCGGCTCCGGCGCGGCGTATTCCAGGACCTCGAACAACTCATCATGGGGATTGGAGACTATATCGACAAGCACAACCTGAGCCCCAAGCCCTTCATCTGGACCGCAAAAGCCTCCGACATCCTGGAAAAAGTCACACGCGCACGCGCCACCCTTGATAATGGACGATCTGCTTGAGACACACCACTAGCCTATGTGCACCACCAACTGGCGTAGCCACTTGATCGTTCAAGAACCGGTTACTGGCCGGATTCCACAACTTGCAGTAGGGCTACACTATTGGCGTACAGCGTGACTGTCTCGCGGCGCGATTCCAATGTGAAAGTTCCTTTACCGTTGCTTCCGTTGTCAGACATGACAATCGAGTCCAATCCATAGACACCGCATGCATTCGCAGAAAAAATGCCTAACGACTGTTCTGAATTCGTGGCTTCACAATAGACGGTCGATTCTCCGTTGGCATCATCCCTGGCAATAAGCCGAGCAAACACGCCCTGCCTGCGGTTGTAGCCGACCACATCCCCGCTCGGAGACACTACTTCTCTTTCGATGGGAGAGAAACTTTCTCCTCCCACCAGTATCCTTGTGCCGGTTGTGTCTGTTTCATCCCGATAATGCAAAATGCTGGCTTCATGAGCGACTACAGGACCCGCAATGGCCCTTGCCGTGAGACTCACAGGAATTGTGGAAGCATTTTCTGCGATCTCGTCAAAACGAACCGAAAGAGCAGATGGTTTCACGATGGCATACGGAACTGGATTGGGAACAAAGGGCGTTGATTCGATCACATGCCCGATAAGAATTGTGCCATCCGGAAGAGCCTGACCTCCTGGAAGAAAAACAACTTGAGTCGTTTTTGCGGTGACCGTATCACCAATTTTCACCTTGCCCGCAACTAGTGTGCGTGTGAAGATCACCGGAATGGCAGTGGAAGTGGGGATTGTTTCGGCTTGGAGAGGCATTCCTTGCGCTGTCAAGGCACCGAATCCGACAAGCGCGGCGAGAACCTTTAGTGAGATCGACCTACCTGAATAAACCATTGAGAAGCTCCTTCCCTGAGTTGCCTTGCTAAACAGCGTGAAAGTGTCGCATCAGGCTAACTCTCATAAGCGAAGCAAGTGCGCGCCCGACTTCTTCTTCAGCGTCTCTACCCAAAAGATATGGACACTGGGACAGGCGATTAGTTGCGCCAATTGCCTGCCCATAACGGCCAACGCGCGGACCGGATCTTCGCTGGCACTAATCTTGGAGGATCCACGGCACAAGTCCACTTGCCCCCTAACACTAGCGCTCGCTCTTGACGGTTAAAGTTTTCCTAACCTTTGCCGATAGTAGAGCCAGACAGCTCTGGCCGCTAGATTACCACATTGCGAAGTGTTAGTTACTGTCTCAAAACGGGACAGTAACCAACGCCTTCGGCCTCATGAACTTGGCCAACCCCATAGTGAACGGTATCCGAACATCAACTTGTGCTGTGGATCGTGAAGCGGCGATCTTGAGGCATGAGAAAGCGCACAAGCCTGAGCCGGTCTCGGAAATTCGGACAGCGGGATAAGTGGAAGTTCTGTTCCCCAGCCGCCTAAAATGGCGCAAAGAGGAGAGCAGATGAGCAGACGACCGCGACGGAACCACACAGCGGCCTTTAAATCCAAGGTGGCATTGGCCGCTCTGAAGGGCGATAAGACTCTTGCCGAGCTTGCGCAGCATTTCGATGTGCATCCGAACCAGATCACGGAATGGAAGAACCGGCTTCAAGAAGGTGCCGCAGGGGTTTTCGGAGAGAGCAAGGACGATCCCGCCACTCCCAAGGTGGATGTCACCACACTGCACGCCAAGATCGGCGAGCTGACCCTGGAAAATGATTTTTTAGAAAAGGCGCTCACAAAAGCGGGATTGCTGAGCGCAAAACGATGATCGATCCCGAACATGAATTGCCGATCGTCAGGCAGACGGAGATTCTTGATATCAGCCGCAGCAGTGTGTACTACAAGCCGCGTCCAGTTTCGCAAGTGGATCTATGGCTAATGCGCCGCATCGACGAGTTGCATTTGAACTATCCGTTTGCGGGCAGTCGCATGCTGCGTGACCTGCTCCGCCAACAGGGACTGGAAGTTGGCCGCAGGCACGTCAAGACGTTGATGAGGCGGATGTGCATCGAGGCCATTTATCGCAAGCCCAACACCTCGAAGCCGGCGCCAGGAGACCGAATTTATCCATACCTGTTGCGCGATCTGGCCATCGTGCGGCCCAATCAGGTCTGGTCCACGGACATCAGCTATATCCCCATGGCGCGCGGCTTCGTTTACTTGGTCGCGGTGATTGACTGGTTCAGCCGCAGAGTGCTGGCGTGGAAGTTGTCGATCACTATGGACACATCCTTCTGCATCGAAGCCTTGGATGAAGCACTTTCCAAGCATGGGAAACCGGAGATCTTCAACACCGATCAAGGCAGCCAGTTCACGAGCGAAGCCTTCACCGGGCGGCTCAAAAAAGAAGGCATCGCCATCAGCATGGACGGCAAGCGACGTTGGTGCGACAACGTCTTCATTGAACGGTTCTGGAAGTCAATCAAATATGAGCATGTCTATCTGCACGCTTACGAGTCGGTGCAGGAGGCCAGAACGAAGATCGGCGGCTACATCGATTTCTACAACACAACCCGGCCGCACTCCAGCCTGAAGGCGCTTACGCCCGATCAGGTATACTTCAACCGACAGCCAGAAGCTCTGGCAGCATAACCTGCGTGAACCAGGCCGTGGAAATGACGGCTTGTGGAAAGCCCGGAAAACGATGGTGCTGTTTTCCGCCCTTCCCACAAGCCTTGAAAATCGATGAAGCCGATTTTCACATTCCCACCGCCCCGACGACCAACTGAATAGGGTTTCCACTTAAGAATCCGAAAAAACTGTCCGAACAACCGGGACCGGCTCAGCCTGCCGCTGGTACAGAATGCCGCATACCTGGTCACGGGTGACCACCTTGCCTCGGGCTCGGGCCAGAAGATCGAGGATGCCGAACTCGGTCGACGTAATCTCGATCGGATCTTCTCCAATCCAGGCGCAGCGCGATGCGGCGCTCAGCCGCAGCCGTCCGACGGAGATTGTCTCGCTTCTCACGGTCTGCGAGTTCAAAGTCCTGCGTAGCACCGCCGCTATGCGCGCCGCCAACTCTTCGGGACCGAACGGTTTGGCCAGATAATCGTCGGCGCCTGTGTTCAGACCTCGCACACAGTCTTCTTGCGCACCGCGCGCCGTGAGCATGATCACGGGCACTGAAGAGCGCCGGCGCAGTTGCGTGAGCACTTCAAACCCGTCCAGTCCGGGCAGCATAATGTCGAGCAGGATGAGATCAAACCTCTCGTCGAGCGCACGCGCCAGGCCGGTTGTACCATTATGGGCGGCCTGGACCGCGTAGTCAGACCCAGAGAAGAATTCGTCAATCAGCTGGCACAGGCGCACGTCATCATCAATGATCAGGATGTTGCACGCACTGTGGTTCTCATTCTCCATGCTGCATCCTCTTTTATCACACTTCCGTGAGCGCTGATCGGCCAGCATCGGAACCTTAATAATTCTTGAGACTGTGCCGAGTGGTGGTAGGGGGCGTGTCTGTATTTGCAAATCTTGAGGTTCGCGCAGCGGCATCTGCTGTCCAATGGGATTGGGAAGCCGATAAGTAGGCTTGGAACCGACTCTGCGAGGCTGGCCGATGCTGCAACGAACCAACGGCACCTCAGCAATCGTTGTTCATTGAGTGATTCCGGGGCTTAGCGCCGACTACCTGGATCGTACCGTCTCGGTTTATCGCCAGGTCAATGGAGGAATTTAGCGTGATATCCATCCGAAAATGGTCTCAGATGTCCATGGCAGGCAGTCTTGCTTTGGCTTGTTTGCTCACCTCAGGCTGCAAATCAAAACCCGCGGGGCCGCCCATGGGGCCTGTGCAGGTATCGGTGATCAAACTGCAGCCACAGCCGCTGCAATTGAGCACCGAGTTGCCGGGAAGGATAACGGCATATCTGACGGCGGAGATCCGGCCGCAAGTGAATGGCATCATCCAGAAGAGACTATTCCAGGAAGGCGCGATGGTCCATGCGGGCCAGGTACTTTACCAGATCGACACTGCATCGTATCAGGCGTCCCTGGCACAGGCTAAGGCGAATCTTGCTTCCGCCGAGGCGAATCTTCCCTCGCTGCAGGCCAAGGCGGACCGCTATCGCGACCTGGCCGTGATCCATGCCGTCGGCCAGCAGGATTACGACGACGCGGTTGCCGCGCTCAAGCAGGAGCAGGCAACGGTGGAGTCCGACAAGGCGGCCGTAGAGAGCGCTCGCATCAATCTGGCCTACACACCAATCACTTCGCCGATTACCGGGCGCATCGGCAAATCGAGTGTGACGGTAGGCGGTCTGGTCAGTTCTTACCAGACCACCGCACTCGCGACGGTGCAGCAGCTTGAGCCGGTGTATGTGGATGTGGTGCAGGCCAACGCTGACCTGCTCCGGTTGCGCACGCGCCTGGCGAACGGGCAGTTGAAATCTTCCGGAGCCCTGGGCAACAAAGTGAAGCTTTACCTCGAGGATGGCTCGCTCTATCCGATCGAGGGCAAACTGGAATTCCGCGACGTGACCGTGGATACGACCACCGGTTCGGTGACCGTGCGCATTACGTTTGCAAATCCGAAGCAGATTCTTCTGCCTGGCATGTCACTGCTGTCCGGTTTAATTTAGTCATGCCGCCGTCAAGCCCATTGCCAAGTATGGTTTATAGCGATTTCAGGGTGTCCACGATTTGAATTGCGCGTGGCTCATTTGCGATGCTTTCGGGATTCAACGACCGGGAGCGCCGCATGAACACAGGCAAGACGCTGTTTGCGCAAGTGATGGAGTTTGTGCCGTGGAAGACCTTCGCCCGCATCATCGAACGGCACAAGGGCGATGCGGGAGTACGCACGCTCGGCTGCGCTGACCTTTTTCGCGTGATGGCCTTTTCTCAACTCACCTGGCGCGAGTCGCTGCGCGACATCGAAGTGTGCCTGGAGGCCAACCAGTCCAAGCTGTTTCACATGGGCATTGCGACGCCGCCCGCCCGTTCCACGCTGGCCGATGCGTTGAACCTGCGCGACTGGCGCATCTACCACGCACTGGCCCTGCGGCTGATCGCACACGCCAGAACGCTGTACGCGCAAGATGCTTCGGTGCTGGGACTCGATGCTTCTGTTTATGCTCTGGACTCCACCACCATCGACTTATGTTTGAGCTTGTTCGACTGGGCGCCGTTCCGATCTACCAAGGCGGCTATCAAGCTACATACGCTGCTGGACCTGCGGGGCGCGATTCCAGCGTTTATTCACATCAGTGATGGCAAGCTGCACGATGTCAACGTGCTCGACATTCTTCTTGTCGAGGCGGGCAGCTTCTACATCATGGACCGGGGATATCTGGACTTCATGCGGCTTTATGCGATGCACCGGGCCGGAGCCTTCTTCGTCACACGCGCCAAGGAGAACATGGATGCGCGGCGCGTGTATTCGTTTCCCGTGGACCGGGCCAGCGGAATCATCTGTGACCAGCGCGTCATGCTCAACGGTTTCTACTCGGCAGACAATTACCCGGACCATCTTCGCCGCATTCGCTTCAACGATCCAGAGACAGGCAAGACGCTGGTCTTTCTGACCAACAACACTGCATTGCCTGCCCAGACCATCGCCGCGCTTTACAAAAGCCGCTGGCAGGTCGAGTTGTTCTTCAAATGGATCAAGCAGCACCTGCGCATCAAGCGCTTCCTGGCCACCAGCGAGAACGCCGTGAGAAGCCAGATTTGGTGTGCCATCGCCACCTATGTGCTGATCGCTATTGTCAAAAAGGAACTGAAGCTCGATGCCTCGCTCTACACTTGTCTACAGATTCTGTCGGTATCGATCTTCGAGAAAACCGAGATTTCATGCGCCCTTTAGCCATATCTCAACAGAACTGACCAACAAGCCTTCGCTAACCAACTGAATCTATTCGACATCTAACCGGACACTAGTGGGCAGTGAGCAATGTTTGGGATCTGTGTGCTCTTCCGCAGGATGTGTCAGTGGATGTTGCCGTTTTTCACCACTCCTTTGCGCCGGATGGCCTGCGGTACGCCGCCGAGTACATTCGCCGGCGCTGGCCCAGTGCAGTGATCCTTGTGATCGGCGAGCAAGCCGAGCAGTTGGATGATCCGCTCTACGATGACAAGGTGAGCAGGGGAATCTCGGTGGAGGAATTGGCGCGGATGATTGAGACGTCAGCGGCAGCCAGGAGAAAGATGAGAAGGGGCGCGCGATTCGGGCGGAGCAGCGCCCGACAGTAGGATCAGGCAGAACAGCGGCGGCCTATTTTGCAGGACGGTCGCGGGCGATGGCGTCGATTTGCGGGCGCGTGCGGAGGATGCGATGCAGTTGGATGGCAAGCAGGAACGGGCGCTCGCAAGCTCGGGTCCTGGAATGTTGCTCCAAGACACGAATAGCTGCGCCCGGCAGCGCACCGATGAAGAACTCGTCATCGCTGCCCAGAATGGAGAGTCTTACGCCTTGGATTCGGCCAGTTGCTCATCCAGCGCATCTGAGTCGTAAGCCTTGTCGCCAATCAGCCTTTCCGGCAATTCGTCGAGGAAGCATCCGGCCAGAACAGCTTCCACAAGCCGGCACTCGGCAGGCGAAGCGCTTTCGACAGATATGGCGAGAGGAAGACCGTCACCAGAGGCGATAGCGACGATTTTGGTGCCTTTGCCGCGCTTGGTCGGACCGACGGCGAAGCCCCCTTTTTGGCGCTCGCAAAGGTCGCATCCACGAACGCTTCATCCAGGTTAAGCTTGCCACGCTCATGCAGATGCCGGGCCAGCAGACGAAGCGCCTCGACTAGCTTGCCCTCGCGGACCCATTGCTGAAAGCGCCGGTGGCAGGTCTGGTACGGCGGATACTTCGCCGGCATTTCAGCCCACTGTGCACCACTGCCCAGAATCCAGAGCACGCCATTCAAAACCGCCCGCGTGTCGTGCCACGGGACGGCCACGGTTGTCCTCATGCCGCGCTGGGCGCAGGATCGGCTCCACCAACTCCCACTGTTCGTCTGTCAGTTCCCAACGGCCTGCTATCCCAGTCCGCAGAGACGCCTTGAGCAACTCCAGTTTCGCAGAAATCCCGGACGGAAATGTTTACGAGATGGATTCTAGTACTACTGTGTTATAAACTAGATTCCTCTCTGCAAGATTCCCGGCATTTGCCTGCAGGTATGGTTGTAGCTTGTCTGCATGGGCGCCAAGTCGGGAACTTCAGGTCGCCCGGCAGCAACGGCTGACGAGCTATCTTGATCGTCTGGCGGAAGCTGCCGGGCATGCGGATCGTGCTGTTCCTCTCAAGTTGTACTGCACCGGGCTGCTGCTGCCCGGGGAGCGCAAGTCGGTCGAGCCGATGGCGGCGCGGCTGGCTCCGGACAACGTCCGGCGCATGCATCAGTCGTTGCACCATGTGGTGGCCGATGCTGCCTGGAGCGATGAGGCCCTGTTGGGCTGCGACGCGCGACTATGCGCTGGCGGCGATGACCAAGACCGGCCCTGTCGTGGCCTGGATCGTCGACGATACCGGCCTGCCGAAAAAGGGCACCCATTCGGTGGGTGTTGCGCGACAGTATTGCGGACAGACAGGCAAGCAGGATAACTGCCAGGTGGCCGTCAGCCTGTCGGTGGCCACATGGACAGCCAGTTTGCCCATCGCCTACCGTTTATATCTGCCGGAAAGCTGGGCCAACGACAGCCAGCTCAGACAACAGGCCAAGATTCCGAACGACATTGCTTTTCAGACCAAGCTGGAGATCGCGCTCGGCCAGATCCGCCAGGCAATCGCCGACGGAATTCCCCGGGGAACCGTGCTGGCCGACCCGGCATACGGCAACGATACGGGCTTTCGTCAAGCTGTAGCAAAACTGGAACTGAGCTATGTGCTGGGCATCCAAAGCACCACCACCGTCTGGCCACCGGGAACACAGCCACTGCCCGCACCTGAATACTCAGGCCGCGGCCGGCCAGCCAACCGCGTGCGCCGCGATGCGGAACATGCACCGGTATCAGCCAAGCAACTGGCGCTGAGCTTGCCGGCCAAGGCATGGAAAACCGTGAAATGGCGGGAAGGCACACGTCATCCTCTGCGCTCCCGCTTCGCCGCCGTGCGCGTCCGCGCTGCACATCGCGACCACAAACTCCGCCAGCCGCGAGAGCAGGAGTGGCTGCTCATCGAGTGGCCTCGCGGAGAAAGCGAACCGCGCAAATACTGGATGTCGAACCTGACGAAAAGCACCCGATTGCGCGACCTGGTCGCTCTGGCCAAACAACGCTGGATCATCGAACGCGATTATGAAGAACTGAAACAGGAACTCGGCCTGGGCCACTTCGAAGGCCGCGGCTGGCGCGGCTTTCATCATCACGCGACACTCTCGATCGCCGCCTATGGCTTCCTGGTGGCCGAACGGAGTCGCTTTTCCCCCTCGGCCCGCGGCGGGCATCTTGGACTATCAGCCCCCGAACTGCCGCCTAACTTCCAGCCCCGAGGTTCGCATCCGCCCGGAACGGCATAACCCGCACTCCATCGCCTCATTACGCATCCTCCTGGCCCGCTCCCTGCTCCGCCAGCTGTGTCCATGCCCGTTCTGCGGCGTTCATCGTTTATAACACAGTAGTACTAGCATCTAGCTGAAGAATGCAAGCATTACTCGTCAAATATGGAATATGGCGGTAAGGCCGGTGCGTTGTGCTTGATATACGGGGAAGCGCATCTGTTTGGCAGTTCAGATCCAGCTCAACTCTGTGACGGCATACGTCCCGCACCGCTTGGCGACACGAGAAGTGAATCCACGGCCTCCCGTTTGGCATCATCATCCAGGTGTGCGTATCGCGCGGTAATGGCCAAAGTCTTGTGTCCTGCCAATTCCTTGATGGCCACGAGATTGACTTTGCGCATCGCCAGGCGAGAGCAGAAGGTATGCCGATTGTCGTGCCACCGATAATCGTGCACTCCTGCTTGTTCGCGTACGTCCTCCCACCATGACCTTGGGAGCGTATCGAATACAATTGCTGTCCAAGATAGACCGATTGCTCTCCCGGCTTGAGGAGTGAGGTTGGGGGCTGATCCCGGTTACTCTGGAGTGGGTTCCTGCACAGGACCACCGACAGAGACGAGAGGATCAGCCATGACTCCAGTCATGCAGTGTCTACTCGCAGCTTTTGCAACTTCTTTCACGCGGACAGTTCGCCCAGGCTGTCAAACAACATCGAGCCGAGTTCGGCGCCAAGGGGTTCACGTGCTGGGAGCAGTTCGTGGCCATGCTGTTTTGCCAGGTGGCGCATTTGAACTCGCTGCGCGAAGTCTGCCTGGGGCTGGCTGGATGCGAATCGCCGCTGAAGCATCTGGGCATCGGCACCGCGCCGAAGAAATCGACCCTGGCCTATGCCAACGCCAATCGCCCCTGGGAACTCTACCAGTCGATATTCACTCAGTTGCTGGGAAAGTGTCAGGCCGAGACAGCGACGCGCAGTTGCCGCAAGTTTCGTTTCAAGAACAAGCTGATGAGCCTGGATGGCAGCATCACGCGAGTTATCGGCCACCATGTTCGACTGGGCCAAGTACCGCCAGCGGAAGGGCGCCATCAAGTTACATCTGTTGTTGGACCACGACGGCTATCTGCCCTCGTTCGCGGTCGTGACCGACGGCAAATATAGCGAACTGAAAGTGGCGCGGAGCTTGTCACTCGAAGCGGGTACGATCCTGGCCATCGATCGCGGCTACAACGATTACGTGTGGTTCGCGCAGCTAACTGGCGACGGAGTCTTCTTTGTAACTCGCATGAAGACCAACACGGTCTACACGACAGTTGAGGTCTGTGCGGTTCCAGAAAAGGGCAACGTGCTCAGCGACCAGATTGTCTCTCTGCCCGCTCTGGACAAAGATAGTGAGGCGCCGGTTCTGTTCCGGCGCATCGAGTACTGGAACGCGGCCAAGCAGGAGATCCTGGTGTTCTTTACCAATCTTCTGCACTTGGCGGCTTCGACGGTGGCCGCGATCTACAAGGACCGCTGGGGGATCGAACTGTTTTTCAAGGCGCTGAAACAAACCGCTAAAGTGAAGTCGTTCCTGGGCACCAGCGCCAATGCCGTCAAGACGCAGATCTGGACCGCTTTGATCGCCATGCTCATTTTGAAGTACCTGCAGATGAAGTCCAGCTTTGGCTGGTCGCTTTCCAATCTGGCGGCCCTCGTGCGCCAGCAACTGTTCATCTTCAGGGACTTGTGGGCGTGGCTCAACAATCCGCTGGAGGGACCGCCAGCCGCAAGGCAACTGGCCGAGCAGTTACCCATGCCACTCATGTGGCAGCCATAAGTGGGACAGCAGAAGAAATGCAAGCATCCACCTGAGCCCGTACACAGCACTTACACGATCATAACTTGGACAGCAGGATGCCGGAAACGTAGAAGACCCTCCAGTGCGAGTCATCGAAGAAACCGGACGCTATCGCCGGGAGAGGATACCTATGCCCTGTGAAATCAACCGCTCAATTCACAGAAAATGCTGTCTTGGACAAGAGTGAGAAGTGGACTGCAGCATTTACCTACGCGAGAACTTCTTGCGCACCACGACTTCACCGCGCAGGTTAAGTCCACTCAGATCAAAGACGGTCTTGCCAAGATCGATGCAGATTGTGTGTAGTTCCATGGGACGCCTCCTTCGTACGTTGCTTATACCTCAGTTAAGGCTGGGTAAAGGCGGCGGACCACTCCATCAAGTATTCCACCGCCGGAACTTGGTTTCGTAGGCATTTGTCATGCAGGCATGGCTCATTGAACACCTGAGCGATGTTCGAGGTGAAGATTTAGAGCCTGCAGATGAGCAGTTCTCTTTCGTAGATCATCTCGGGCGGAAGATGGTCGTGGAGCAGGATGAACAACTCCTCGTGGCTCGTCACTTCGTGTTTCCATTGTTCGCGGTCGACGGTCTGCAGGATCTCGAAGGTCTCGCGCGAAAAGTCGAGCCCTTTCCAGTTGATGTCCTCGAAGTAGGGGGTCCAGCCGATGGGGGTCTCCTTGCCCAGGGCGCGGCCGTGCACGCGGTCGACAATCCACTTCAGCACGCGCATGTTTTCGCTGTAGCCGGGCCAGAGGAACTTGCCGTTCGCGTCTTTGCGGAACCAGTTTACGTGGAAGATGCGTGGCGTGATGGAAAGCGAACGCTGCATCTTGATCCAGTGCCGGAAATAGTCGCCCATGTGGTAGCCGCAGAAGGGCAGCATGGCCATCGGATCGCGGCGAACTTTGCCGGTGGCGCCGGTGGAGGCGGCCGTGGTCTCCGAGCCCATGGTGGCTCCGGTGTAGACTCCGCCCGACCAGTTGAAGGCCTGATAGACGAGCGGCATGGTCGTCGGTCGGCGTCCCCCAAAAACAATGGCCGAGATGGGGACGCCCTCCGGCGCCTCCCAGTCACAGTCGATGGTTGGGCATTGCGAGGCAGGCGCCGTGAAACGGCTGTTGGCGTGCGCCGCCAGCTTGCCGGTGGCCTTGGCGATCTCCGGCGTCCAGTGCTCTCCGCGCCAGTCAATGCACTCGGCCGGGGGCTCATCGGTCATGCCTTCCCACCACACGCCTCCGTCGGGAGTCAGACCGACGTTGGTGAAGATGGTGTTCCGGGACAGGGCGGCCATCGCGTTCGGATTCGTCTTGACCGATGTGCCGGGAGCCACGCCGAAAAACCCCGCCTCGGGATTGATGGCGCGCAACTGGCCGGTCGAGTCCGGCTTGATCCAGGCGATGTCGTCGCCCACCGTCCAGACCTTCCAACCCTCGAAGCCGGCGGGCGGAATCAGCATGGCAAAGTTGGTCTTCCCGCAGGCCGAGGGAAAGGCCGCGGCGACGTAGGTCTTCTCGCTCTTGCCATCGCTGCCGGCCGGCGCCTCGACGCCCAGAATCAGCATGTGCTCGGCCATCCAGCCTTCATCGCGGGCGATGTTCGAGGCGATGCGCAGCGCGAAACACTTCTTGCCCAACAGCGCATTGCCGCCGTAACCGCTCCCATACGACCAGATTTCGCGCGTCTCGGGAAAGTGGATGATGTACTTCTCGTCATTGCAGGGCCAGGGAACGTCCTCCTCACCCGGCTTGAGCGGCGCCCCGACCGAGTGAAGGCAGGGAATGACCCGCTTCTCGCCCTTGTCGATCTCGGCATAGATCGGCGTGCCGATCCGGGCCATGATGCGCATGTTCAGAACAACATAGGCGCTGTCGGTCAGCTGCACGCCGAGCTGTGCCATGGGCGAGCTGACCGGCCCCATCGAAAACGGCAGGACGTACATGGTGCGTCCGCGCATGGAGCCCTCGAACAACACCCGCAGCTTCTTGCGCATCACAAACGGGTCTTCCCAGTTATTCGTCGGCCCCGCGTTGTCCTTCGAGAGCGAACAGATGAAGGTGCGGTCTTCCACCCGCGCCACATCGGTGGGCGAGGAGCGGGCCAGATAGCAGCCCGGCCACTTCGCTTCGTTGAGAGGAATGAAAGTGCCCGCGCGGACAAGCTCGTCGCATAGCTCTTCGTACTCTTCCAGGGAACCGTCCACCCAGTGAATTTGCGCAGGCTGGCAAAGCTCAGCCATCTTTTCCACCCAGCGGATCAGGTGCTTATTCGTGGTCGGGATCGTCTCTATCAATGATTTCATGGGCATTCCTGAGCTTTCTTTGGGTGCTAAGTTTCAGCCCAGGCGCATCTTAGGTGCCACATGAGCTGGCGAGCTACGCGAACAAGATCCAAAATGCGGTGGATCTATTGAAACGCGATCATAGTACTCCTAAACAAGGGAATGCGAAAGCGGCTCTTTCGTCAGCATCGAACCATGACGCACGCCGTGCCGATTCGCAAAGACGCTGAAGGAGACGAAGGTTGTGCAGGCTGCGGGAGTTGAAGCCAGGAACTGCGGCGCAGTCGCTTCCGCCGCCGTGGAACCAGGAATGGATTTGCCTGTAAAACGCTTCTGCTGGTGCTGTCGGATCGGTCCGATTTGATCGGGCCTGCATATTCTTCAGAGCACAGGTGAATGCCCGTTGCCGAGCATCCACCTGTCCTCGAGCGGAACCGGAGTCACGCGAACCTTTTGAAGTTTTCGCAGGGCCGCCGTTCCCTGATGGCCGCGTCGACTTGAATGCGGCGGTCTCGGGAACCATCGGCTTCGGTTTCGCTCCTGCTTCCAGGATGCGGCTTGCGCCCGAGCGTCAACTCAATGCGTGGCCGCCGTGCGTGTGCGCTGATCGCTGGTGGCCTGAGATTGCGACTTCATTTCCTGCTCGGCCTGCAGCAGCAGTTGAGTACCAACCGGCGATCCGAGACCCGAAACCGGGTCCCATCCGATTGCTGCCGAAAACGCGCCGTTGCCGCCCGACGAAATATCCCGGAAGCAGGAAGATTTGTCGACGTTGTAGAACAAGGGATTGACAAACCCCATGCTGGATTGGAGTTTCTGGCCAAGCAAGGCAACCAGTCCCGCACAAAGAGGGGCCACCGCGCTGGTTCCTCCCGCGACCATCTGTTGCCCATCCACCAGAATCTTGTAGCCGGTGTTGGGGTCGGCGTTGCCGGAGACGTCGGGAACGCCGCGCTTGGAGTTGGACGAGGCGTTCACCTGCCAGTCCGGGCGCGCAAACACGGCGCTGTATCCGCCTCCCGTTGTTCCACCCAGCGTCCCGTCATTCCACGCCGTCTCGCCGACGATCACGCCTTTGGCCGTCAACAGCCGCGTCCCTCCGGCCGCCAGCACATAGGGGCACGAGGCTGGAAAGTCCACGTGCTGCTGCCCGTCCATTCGTCCATCGCTCGATCCGTCGTCGCCGCAGGCCGCGATCACGGTGATGCCCAGCAGCGAGGCTTCCTGGGCCACGTCGGCGAAGCACTCGATTGACTGCGCCGTCCAATTGGCCTCGGGGTTGCCCCAGCCGATCGAAATGATTCGCGGCTTGCGCAGTTGATCGTGAACCGCCATGCTCAGCGCATCCTGAAATCCACGGTCCGTATTGGGCGCGAAGTAGGCTACGATCGTCGCTCCCGGCGCTACCGCACCAGCCACCTCGATGCCCAGCATCACCTCCCCGTCGGCGCTGTGCGCGGTGGTCGGGCGGTTCTTCGCCTGGTCGACCGATGCGGTTTTGACCTGCGGCGGCTGGACCCCTAGAGATTGGAAGTACTCCTGGACATCGGCCGGGCGATAGCCGCCTCCCAGCTCGATCAGGCCTATCACCTGACTGGAGCAGTTGATTTCCTGTGGAAACTCATAGAGCTTTGCCACCTCCGCAGGAGTATAGGCCGTGGTTGAGGCGCGTGCGCCGAAAGGGCCCCCTGTTGCGCGATAGCGGAAGTGCGGCTGGGCCGCGGGCCGGTCGTCCAGACCGAAGACGCCCTGGACCACGGGAACCAGATCTTCGGGAATTTGGATCATGCTCGTGCGCCCGCGATAGGCGCCGTCCGGATGGTCAATGTCGATCAGTTCGACGCCAAATGCCTTCTCCATCTTGGCTGCGGTTCCGGCCAGGGTTACGGTACGGCGCAGAATTTCGTCTCCACGCTCCAATACTTGCAGCTTGTATTCGTTGGCGAACTTGCGAATCATGTCAATGTGAGCCGGATCGGCCCCATATTGCGCGGCAAACTCGCTGTGGTTCATTTGTTTGCCGATGGATGCGGGCGTCGGTAGCGGCTGGCGATGCCGAAGGATGACCGAGACTTCGACGAGTTGATGCGGATCGGTGGGGCCAATGGCACGCTCACCCTGTAGCTGGACGCGATCGCTGCCCTTCAGGGCAAACTTTCTTGAATTCGACATGGTCTGCTCCTTTTTCTGCTCAGGTTTCCCGGTGGACAATGTGCCAGACAAGCACTCAGTTGGCGAGAGATGAGCCGCCCTGCCGGCCCGCCCATCGAAGTCGCCAGCCCCGCTCCGCGCCGAGGGAGGGCGTGGGGCGCACTCCGCTCCACGGCCGGGTGCGATACTTCCCCGGGCAGCAGGATGCGAAGCTGCTTGCTGACGCAGAATATGGAGAAGTTACGTGCAATTCGTGCACGGCTCAGGCGGGAAATCTCTCAGCAACTCGTGACGGAACTGGCTGACCTCGAACTCCAGGATGCTGGGGAAGAACACGCACACCCAACTGAGGATTGCGTCCCGGATGCGGAACTGGCAGGAAGAAGAAGCCCTGCAATGAAACTGCCTCCGGGGTCTCGCGCGGCGCTCGGTCGAATGAAGCGCCACACAATCTATCGACGAATATACTCCCGATTTGTGAAGAGGGAAACGGCATTATTTCGGAAAAAGCGAGACTCTCCGTTCGATTGCCGCAAAGAGAATGGAACCGGATTTCTTGCCGGCATCAGCGTCAAAACGTCGTTGAGGAGCGCGGCAGGCGAGCTTTGTTCTTGAGGAAAAGGACACTTGAGCAAACCATCACGGCCGACTCCATTTTCCGGAAACCGCAGGACGATGCTCTCATTTTGTCGAGAGACCACACTATGCGGTGTCCCGCGTGCTGATCGAAACCTCGCTGAGCGCCGCCCCGCAGGCCGAGCAGAACCGGGCTCCCAGCGGGTTGGTCCGGCGGCAGCGTCCACAAGCGATGAGCGTGCCCGGCTGCGCGGGCGGCGGCGGCGCGTTCACGGTCACGTTCGGCGGCTGTCCCCAGCCGGGCATCGCAATGCCCAGCATGGAGGCGATTCCCGCCGCCTGGATGGCGTTGAACTCCCGCACCCGGCCGGGCATGAAAAAGCATTCGATGAGGCCCAGAAACGTGGTGATTCCCGTCCAGAAAAAGCAGCAATAGAGAATTCCCAAGCCCGTTCTGCGCAGATAAAAGTGATGGACGCCAAAGGTGCCCAGAAACAACGCCAACAGGATTCCCACAACCTCATCGCGGCGCACCGCATCGTATTGCTGGTAGAAGATCGCCTGCGGATTGGGATACGGTTGACTGCTCATGCCGGTTCTCCTTGCACTGCCTCCAGGATACGCAGCCTGCCGCACACTGGTTCCGGCAATGGACAAGATTTCTCCGAGTCAGAATTGTCCGCGACGCCTTGGCTCGGTTTGGGGTCTGCGATGGCGATGGCCTCTGCGGGTTTCCTTTGCCGGAGGAAGAGGAAGTCAGAATTCTATCCGCAACGGCCGGCCCCTGTCGCGCATCCAATCGGACATGAACGCACACACCCCTTCCGCAGCCGCCAGCGGCACGTTTCTCATCGGCGGCGACTTGCCCGTCCATCGCCTCGGCTACGGAACCATGCGCCTGGTGGGCGAAGGCGCATGGGGCGAGCCGGCCGACCCCGCCGAAGCCCGCCGCGTCCTCCGCCGCGCCGTCGAACTGGGCGTTACGCTGATCGACACCGCCGACGCCTACGGTCCGGAGATTGCCGAGCGGTTGATTGCCGAGGCGCTCTACCCCTATCCTCCGGGCCTGCTCATCACCACCAAGGGCGGAAACACCCGCCCTGGCCCGGCACGCGCCGAGCCAGTGGGCCGCGCCTGCTATTTGATTCAATGTGTAGAAATGAGCCTGCGCCGCCTCAAACTGGAGCGCATCGACCTCTATCAGCTTCACCGCATTGACCCGCGCACGCCGCTCGAAGAGTCGCTGGGAGCGCTCCAGCGGATGCAGGAGCAGGGAAAGATTGGCCACATCGGCTTAAGCGAGGTCACCGTGGCGGAGATCGAAGAGGCGCGGAAGATCGTCCCCATCGTCACTGTCCAGAATCGCTACAGTCTGGCCGACCGCCGCCATGAAGAGACGCTGGCCTGGTGCGAACGGGAAGGGATCGGCTTCCTGCCCTGGTATCCGATCGCCGCCGGCAAGCTGCTGAAGGCGGACCAGCCCGCGGCGCAGACGCTGGCGCCGGTTGCGGCCCGCTCTTCGGCCACCGCGGCTCAACTTTCGCTCGCCTGGCTGCTGCATCGTTCGCCGGTGCTTCTGCCCATCCCGGGAACATCGAAGGTCGCGCACCTCGAAGAAAACATTGCCGCAGCCGAGGTGAAGCTCAGCGCGGAGCAATGGGCCGAGGTGGATCGCGGCTTCAGCGCATGAGCGGCACAAGCCGGTTGGAGGAAGCCGACTCGCGAAAGATGCGACCGCGGTCTCTGGCAGCATGAAGATCTACCGATCCGGAAGAGGACGCCGGTCTGCTGACCGGGCGGAAAGCTGGTTTCCGAGGCCGCGCTTCATTGCCCAATGAAACAATCGGGTGCCGCCGGAGACGCATCCAGCATGGGACGCTTCATGGCCCCGTTCTGGACCCGCGGCCGACGGCCGTTCTACCATGGAGCCTGCAATCGGGCACAGGCGCTCGCGCAGCGCTCATGGCCAGCGGCCAGCTCGGGATCATGCCGGGAGCCTGGCCAGGGAAGGAAATTGCGGAATGCTGAAAGCGGAGTTGATCGTCAGTCTGCAGGATCAGGAAACCCGCTCCGGGCACCAGGCGGTTGTGCGCGCCGAAGCGCCGGAAAGCGAGCCGGCGTCAAACCCGCACGCTGACCCAGGCGCCCATTGTGACCCAGGCGCGGATTGGCTCGAAGCTGTTCGCAGCCAGCATCTGGCCAACTTCGAGCTCTGGCACATCGAGGACGAGGCGCGGCGGCCGAGCGCATCCGACGCCGAACTGGCCGATGTGAAGCGGCGCGTGGACCGCACCAACCAGCGCCGCAACGACCTGGCCGAAGCCCTGGACCGCGCCCTGTTAGCCTGGCTCGAACCGAGGGGGCTGCCCAATCCGGCCGCCGCGCTGCACTCCGAAACGCCGGGCCTGATGATCGACCGGCTCTCGATCCTGTCGCTGAAGATCTATCACACCCGCGAAGAGGCCGAACGCGCCGGCGCGCCTCAAGGCCATGCCGAGCGGAACCTTGCCCGGCTGGCGATTCTCGAAGAGCAGCGCGGAGATCTGGCCGCCTGCCTGGATGCGTTGTGGCGCGAAATCCTGGCCGGCACAGCGGCGCTTCAAGCTCTACCGCCAATTGAAGATGTACAACGATCCGCTGCTTAACCCGGCGATTTACCGCAGCCCCGCGCAGGCCAAATCCTCCGTCGGATAGCGCTCGCGCGGCGGGCCGCCTTGACGCAAGCCGGGGTTGTGCGTATAAAAAGGGCCTAAGCAGCGCAATTCCCTAGACGCGGGGATTCTGCCGGAGATCATCCGGCAAACCCCTTCAGGAAGGCATGCAAGCTCCCGGCAAGCTCATGATGCAAGAGGCAAGATCCGTGGCGCACGAACGCAAAAACGAAGCTTCATCCGTCAGGCAAGTCCGCCGCTCCCGCCAACTCGTCGAGGGGTCCGTCCTACCATTCACTATCAAGCCGCTCTACAGCTGCTACAACAGGGCAAGGTGGATAAAGCGCTGGCAGCCTTCGAGAAGCTGCTGCCCGCCGCTCCGGTCGAATTGATCGAGCGGTGCAAGATGTACATCAGCACCTGCCAGCGGCAACTGGAAAAGCACGACCTGACCTTTCTGACGCCCGAAGAGCACTACGACTACGCCGTTTCGCAGTTGAATACCGGCTACTTCGAAGAGGCGCGCGAACAGTTCAACGCCATTCTGTCGGCTCATCCAGGGGCCGATTATGCTTTCTACGGGCTGGCGCTGCTGGACGCGATGACCGGGCGGGCGCAGGATTGCCTCAGAGATCTTGCCCAGGCCATCGACCTGAACCCCAAAAACCGGCTGCAGGCCCGTGTTGACAACGACTTCCAGAGCATGGCGGACGATCCGCGCTTCACCGAGCTGTTGTATCCCGAGGTTCCACTAAGGCCGCAGAGTGATATTTACCGACACATCGAGCACGGAGCCGCACGCGCAGCCGGCTGCGGGGGCCGTTCCCGCCCGGGCGTTGCGCGTGGTGGCCATCGGTGGCGGCACCGGGCTCTCCACGCTGCTGCGCGGGCTGCAGGCGGCACGTGAGCGCCTCCAGCCAGAATGCCGCAGCGGACGGGGTCATCGCCGACCTGGCCGCCGTGGTCACCGTCACCGACGACGGAGGCTCCAGCGGCCGTTTGCGCCGCGACTTCAACATGCTGCCTCCGGGCGACCTGCGCAACTGCATGGTGGCGCTCAGCGAAGAAGAAGACCTGCTGGCCCAGCTCTTTGGCCATCGCTTCCGCGCGGGCGACGCCCTGGAAGGGCACAACTTCGGCAATCTGTTTGTCGCCGCGCTCACCGAGATTACCGGCGACTTCGGCCACGCCATTCAACTGGCGTCGAAGATTCTGGCCACGCGAGGGCGCATCTACCCGGTCACCACGGCCAACGCCACGCTCATGGCCCGCATGGACGACGGTTCCCTGGTGCGCGGCGAAACCAACATCACCGCCAGCCGCAAGCGTATTGCGGAGCTGATGCTCGATCCGCCTGACGCTGCTCCCTTGCCGGAGACGCTCGAGGCCATCGAACGCGCCGACCTGATTACCGTGGGGCCGGGCTCGCTCTACACCTCGCTGATCACCAACCTGCTGGTGCAGGGCATTCCTTCCGCGCTGGCGCGGGCTCGCGGCGTGCGCGTCTACGTCTGCAACCTGATGACCCAAGCCAACGAAAGCCTGAATCTGACCGCATCGCAGCACATTGAGCGGATTTATGACCACACCCGCGCGCCCATCTTCGACTATGCCCTGGTGAATACCGCGGCCTTTTCGCCGGAGACGCTGGCCCGCTATGCGGCCGAGGGCGCCGCGCCGATCGTTGCCGATATCGAGCGCATCGAGGCGCTGGGCGTGAAGGCCATCCCCGGCAACTTCGCCAGCGAAGAAAGCGTCGTTCGCCACGCCTCGGGACGGGTGACCGGCGCGCTGCTGGCGCTGGGCAGCGCGGCGCTGGCCAGCAGAGGCTGAGGCCGCGCTTGCCCGGCGGATCATCTGAAAGAAAGAGTCTCGATTCCGGGCCGGCCCTGACGCACGACCCGGATCAGCCGCTGCGTCTTTTACGCTTTCCCCGCCGCGGCGCGAGCGGGAGGGGGAAATGCGCGCAAAGATCCATCAATGCTGGCAATTGCAGAAGCCTGCTGCCGCATCCGGAAGATTTCCGCTGATGTAGGCTGCCACGGCATCGTCCGCCGAGCAGGCGCCGGGCAGAATGACCGGCTTGATTCCGTTGGCCTGCATGGATTGGGCCGCGCCCGCGCCCATGCCCCCGCACAACATCACTTCGCAGCCGCTTAAAAGATCAAAAATTCCCGCCGGACCTTGCGCCCCCTGCGAATTTCCGCCTTCGTGATGGCATACGCCCTGATTGTGCGGCGTGTCGCTCGTGGTGCGGAATTCGCGGCCTCGCACCGCGGTTCCTTCGGTATCGAAAACCACAAATCCCTTGCTTTGGCCAAAATGTTGTGACAGGGAGATCCCGTCGACGGTGGCAACGGCAATTTTCATTCTTCCTCCGGTTTAATTCCTGCTAGTTGCAATATACACCTAGACGGAGCATTTGTAGCCGGCTCGGCCAGGATCGATCATTCCGAAGGACAAGACAGGCGCACGGGATTGGCGCGGCGTGGATTGGGAACCTTCGACGGAGGCACAACTTGAGAGAACTTTCGGGCAGCATGGAAGTCCTGCGGCGATATTGGAAGGGGCACAAGGCTGAGGTATCCTCCGCGTTGCGCCCTTTCGCCGGTATAAGAAACTCATGCGGGCTCGAGTCGGAAAACGCAACGGAGACAGAGTCAGGCAGAAATCCTGCGACGGATCAAACCCGCTCCAAAGAGGCCGCAAAGGCCGAGCGCAAGCAGGGAGAAAGTGGAGGGTTCGGGAATCGGACTGGCGCCAGGCACCGACGCGGTGAAGTCCAGCGAATCCAAACCGGTGAACTCCACCGTGTCCCCGGTGGTTGTCGAGAAGCCCGCGGCATCCTGATAAGCCGCAATTTCAGGACCAGTTACGCTTCCGGTGGTGAAAGGAGCCGTCAGCGCATAACCCAGCAACGACGGGTCGCTATTGAAGCCGATTGCACTGCCGAAGTCGCTGCTGAACAGGTAAAGAGTCTCGTATGCGCCCGAACCCGTGTCGCCATTTCCGTTGACCTCGATCGTCACGTCGGTCAGGGTTGTTGTGTAGGAGCCCTCCGTGAATGTGCCGCTGACGCCCTCGTAGAGGGAATATCCCCCCGATCCAGTGATCGTGGAGGTATCCTCCGCGAAACTGACGGTGAAGGCAGCATCGGTGAAGGTTGCGTTCGTATTTCCGGCGATCGTTCCCGATCCGGTTCCGCTGAAAGTGTAGTCCAGCGTGTCCGCGCGCGCCGCGCTGGCCGGCAAAAGAATCATCGCCACCGCCAGCGCCATTCGGATCAGCTTTCTATTCTCTGCAACCCTTGCTGGGAACATGTTTTACCTCCTGGATGAAAAGGTTGCTTGCAAATCGTTTTGCAGGCCGCCCGCAGCGGACCGCAGGACGAGGCAGGGACATGGGCATAGGTTAAGAACAGTCGGGGCAGACAGGCTCCAAGTCCGCTTCGTGGGGCTGCCATGAATGTCCATGATCCTCACTTTTGGAGCGCCAGGCGATCAACGGATAGCTCGGGGAAGCACAGATCGAAAAAGCACTTGCCGGGGAAAAGCAATGGCGGCGTTCCATCCCGTTCGCCGCAATTCAATTGCCGAACAAAAGTTGCCGAAAAGATTGAATTTGAATACTTTCTGTTTTGCGGGAGCGGTCACTCTGCAACAATTTGCAGAATAAAAGGGAAAAATTCTTCCATGAAGCAGGCAAACAGAGGACCGCGTGAGAGATAGAGCAAATATGCTATTGGTAATAGAGAAAGAAAAATCCCTCGGTGTATGAAGCCGTGCCCTATCAAAACAATGATTTATTCTGCAGCACAATGAGTTTTTCCGCACCTGTGAAGCCGTGCCCTTTCAAAGCCGCTCTACATCACAGTTGCATTTTCTCTGTCCCTGGCTTCCGCTTCATCCCATCCCCGCCACCGGCTGAAAGAGCGTTCCCGCCACGCGCTTGGCGATGCCCACCAACTCGCGCTGGCCGGCAAAGACCTTCACCAGGGGTGCATTGGAGAACTCCGGCAGGTTGGCCTGCGATCCATTACGCAGCCGCCCGAGAGCCTGGGCGTCGCCGGTGACCGCGGGCATCTCCGGCAACAGGCTGCGCGGATGGACGCTCCGCATCGCCAGCGCCTCGGCACAGCCGGCCAAGGGCTGAAGCTCATCGAGGGTGTGCGCCTCATCGAGCGTGAAGACCCCGGCCTGGGTGCGGCGCAGGCTGCTCAGGTGCGCCCCGCAGCCCAGATCCTGGCCCAGTTGATGAGCCACCGCGCGCACATAGCCGCCGGCGCTGATGGTCATCGTGAAGCTGGCCTCGGCGCCGTCGAGAGCCGAAATTTCAAAGCTGAAAATGTGGACAGGGACGGCTTTCAACTCGACCGGCTTGCCCTCGCGGGCCAGCTTGTAGGCGGGTTTGCCGGCAATTTTCTTGGCGGAGTAGGGCGGCGGCATCTGCTCCATCACGCCGTGAAAGCGGCTGGCCGCGGCACGAATCGTATCGAGCGACAGGGGTGGGTCCAGCAGCGCGGAGCAGTCCGGCCCGGCAGCGACGCCCTCGGCATCATAGGTGTCGGTGGCGAAGCCGAAGCGGATTCGTCCCTCGTAGCTCTTTTCCGCTGCGGAGAAGTACTGCGCCAGGCGCGTGTATTTGCCCAGCAGCAGAGGCAGAACGCCGGTGGCCATGGGGTCCAGCGTGCCCAGGTGGCCGATCGAGCGCTCGCCGGTGATCTGGCGCAGCCGGCTCACCACATCGTGGCTGGTCATGCCGGCCGGTTTGTCGATAATCAGAAGTCCGTTCACCTCATCACTCTAGTGCATTTTCAGGTTGCGAGTTGAAAACGCCGTTCCATAGGAAGCGGTCTCACAGTATCAATGCCTCCCAAGCAGACCGGAACGCATTGCCAACCCAAACAAATCTCTTCTACTCTAAGGAATCATGGAAATGGAGCCGGGCGACGTCGAGAAACTGGCTCGTCAGTTGCGCAAAGCGCTGAAGAACCTTCCCAGAGACCTGCCCGCTGAAGATGTTCACAGGCTGCGGACCGGGGCGCGCCGCCTGGAAGCGGTCGTCGGGGCGCTCAGGCTGGACCGGAACAAATCTGTGCGGCTGACGCTGAAGGCCATCAAAGCCATGCGCAAGGCGGCCGGCGAGGTGCGCGATGTGGACGTGCTGACCGCGATGGCCCGCGCCCTCTGCGAGCGCCAGGGCGATTCCGCGGACCGCTTGCTCCTTCATCTGGCCGATCTGCGCAGGCAGAGAGCGCAGATGCTTCTGGATACGATTGCCAGACGGCGCAAGGATGCCCGTCGCGGCCTGAGCCGCTTCTCAAGGCAAATGGGCAAGCGGCCAGGCGGAAAGTGCTCGAGCGCGGCAGCCGAGGCCATCCGAGTGTGCACGGTGGGGGACCGGCCGCTGAGACTCATTGCCGAGTTGCAGGGCTGGCCCGAGTTCAACGCGGAAAATCTCCACTCGTTTCGCATCCGAATCAAGGAGTTGCGCTACGTCCTGCAACTGCCTCAGGATACCGACCCGGAATTGCTGACCGCTTTGGGCAGAGCCAAGGACAAGATTGGCGATTGGCACGACTGGCAGCAGATGGCCAATTTCGCGAGAAAAACCATCCGGTCTCCAGAGGATCGGGCCGCGCTCGAGAAGATCGAAAAGATCGAATCGAAGAAGTTCAAACAATCAATCGCGGCGGCCAATGCGCTGCGATCGCATTTCCTCACCTGCCGGTTGCAGACCGCAGGCGGAGAACCGTCCACCGGACGCGAAGAGCCAACGGTACGTTCTGAGCAAACGATTTCTGATCGTCTCTAGAGCGGTTTCGATTCAAGTGTTGCCATTTGAAGATCATGCGAGGGGCATTCTCTCGGGAAAAATGCCCTCTGCGTCTACGTTTCTGTAAACAGCAGAATCGAAACCGCTGTATCTGCGCCCTCGAACGCAGAAACCGGAATTTTCCCCTCGCGCCCGCCTCTTCAACCCGTGCCCGGCCTCTTGGGGCCGGGGTCAATGTGTGCTGCCGCCCTGCTGCTGCACCAGCGACAGAAATTCCTGCCGCGTCTCTTTCTGGCGGAAGCAGCCCACCATGGCCGAGGTGACGGTCGAAGAGTGCTGTTTTTCGATGCCGCGCATCATCATGCACAGGTGGCGCGCCTCGATGACCACCCCCACTCCTTGCGGAGAAATCGCTTCCTGGATGGCGTCGGCAATCTGGCGCGTCAGCCGCTCCTGAATCTGGAGCCGCCGCGCAAACACCTCCACAAGACGGGGAATCTTGCTCAGCCCGATAACCTTGCCGCTGGGAATATAGGCCACATGCACTTTGCCGAAAAACGGCAGCATGTGATGCTCGCAGAGCGAGAACATTTCGATGTCCTTGACGATGACCATCTCGTCGTAGTCCTCGGCAAAGAGCGCGCCGCGCAGAATCTTGGCCGCATCCTCGTCGTAGCCTTTGGTCAGGAAGGCCATCGACTTTTCGACGCGTGAGGGCGTGGAGCGCAGCCCCTCGCGGCCGGGGTTCTCGCCCAGGCGGCCCAGAATCTCGCGATACATCTCCTCGGTGCTGAACTCGCCCAGGCCTTCGTCCACTCCCGCCGTCCGGCGAACGGTCTTGCTCACTGCCATTGGCTGCGCCATGCTTTTCATCCCTCCCGCCCTGGGGAATAGGGCGTACTCCCGCTGTTGATCGATCTCTTTCATCCCGGGTCATTCCGGGCAGAGCAACGAAACGACGCTCACGCCGAACGGAGTTTGACGCCTGGTTTGCGCCAAACCTGGCAAAAAATACCCGCGGCGCCTTCACTCGCCGTAAAATTCGAAAAAATTGTTCTCCGTCTCTTCGACGCGCACCCGCTCCAGTTCGCCCGCCTCCAGCTCGTCCTTCAACAATTCAAAAATCTCTCTACAAAGATTCTCCGTCGTCGGCGCCCGATTCACAAAGAGCGGATCGAGATTCAGATTCATGTGGTCAAAGCGGTCCAACACTTTTGTGCGCACCACTCCATCGAGCGCGGCCATGTTGATCACCATGCCGGTCTCTGGGTCGACCGCTCCGGCCACCACAACCTCCACGGCATAGTTGTGCCCGTGGCCGTGAGGGTTGTTGCACTTGCCGTAGACGGCACGGTTTGCTTCCGCCGAGAGCGCCTCGGAGTGCAGCCGGTGGCTGGCGCTGATGGCATAGCGGCGGCCGAAGCAGGCGTGGCTGGCTTGGGCCGTCATGCGTGGCCTCGATACTCCGCGAAAATCTCCGGCGTCTCGTAGATCCTCACCCGGCTCAGGCGCGCGCCACCGGCTTCGAGAATCGACGGCTCCAGCCGCTTCCAGGCCGCAATGGCGAGGTTCTCCGTGGTCGGAATCGTTGCCTCAAGCTCTGTCGCGGCGAACTCAGGCGCTTCCAGGTTCAGATGGCGGTGGTCCCAGGCGTCGATCACCTGGCGCTCGATGATGGCCTTCAGCCATTTCAAATCGACGACAAAGCCAGTCACCGTATCCACTTCGCCCTCGACCGTGACCTCGAGCGTGTAGTTATGTCCGTGGCCATTGCGATTGGCGCAACGGCCGAAAGTCTGCCGGTTCCGCTCTTCGTCCCACGCCGGGTTCCAGTAGTAGTGCGAGGCGGAAAAGGTGGCCCGCCGCGTCAGATAGATCATTCCGCCTCCCTGAGGGATAGATGCCATAGACCCCGCCGAGGAATCCAATATTCGCGCAGATTGTTATCTATATCGCTCAACACTACCCGGACGGTGGCGTCGATTGAGCGAACAGGACGTAAATCACTCAAAATAAAGTGATGCATTTTCTGCTTGACACTGGGAGCGCTCTTCTATAGAATTTTCTCGGAAGGGTTGAGGTCTGGAAAGAATACGCTACCCAGGCAAATATATCCTTCCCGGATACATTGAAAGGGTCACTCTTCGAGTGGCCCTTTCGCTTTCTGGAGCCCCGGCCTGCCATCGCCTCTCGGAATGACTGAAAATAGATCCGCATACGGGAACCGCTCGTGCATTCAAAAACCGCTTCGTCGTTGACCAAGTTTCCGTTGTGATCCATTCTCTTGGTGGGATTGCGCAGGACAGACGAAGAAGCTGAAAAATTGACCACGGAGGCTTCCGAAAAAGCACTTTCGATCTGCTCAAGGACCTGGTCGATCGTATAACCGTTCCTGACGCATCTGCTCCTGTACAGATGCGCTCCATGAAAAACAATCTCAGGAAGCAGCGCTTGAAAGTCGCTTGAGGCGCGGGCTTCGTTGATTAACGCGAGTTGCTTTGCTGTGAAGAAGCCTATCTTCACAGCCTTAGGTCTCTGGCCAGATTGCGCCAAGAGGAGATTCCGGCGAATTTTCCTGAGTCCATCGGCAAACAGCGGCAAAGTGAAACCATCTTAGCTGAAAACCCCAACATCATCCTGCGTACTCCCTGCCCTTCCAGATTACGCGCTTCAGAATGCGGTGCTGGAACCAGCTGCGGTAAAGCAGCGCGACGAACAAAGGCAGGCCCAGCGGCGCCAGAAGGCAATCGGCGAAGGGAAAGTTGCTCTTGGCCACGCGCGCATAGAAGCGGACGAGCGTGCGCACCCACAGCAGAGCGAGCACCCAGCCCGCGCCCAGCCATTCGAGCGAATGCACCGCAAAGCGGGCGTTCCACAGCCAGACGGCCAGCACCGGCAAGCCGGCCAGCAGGAAAATGTCGATCGCCCGCCACACCGCCAGCGCCAGGCAGTTGTCAAACAGCAGCGCCAGGTTCTTGGTCCAGCCCTCGATCATGGCCGCCGTCGAGCGGTACATGCGCGTGGAGAGCGCGTCGTCGGCGTAGCGGAAACGCAGGCCCAGCTTGCGCCGCTTGGCCATGAAGGCCAGTTCCACGTCTTCGAGAACTTTGTCGCTGACCGCCGCGTGGCCGCCTATCTTCCGGTAGGCCTCGCGCTCGACGAGCAGAAACTGCCCGTTGGCCGCGGCGATGCGCTGGCTGGGATCGGAAACCTTGGCCGGCGGATAAGCCAGCGACAGTTCGCAGAAAACCAGCGGCATGAGCGACCGCTGCCAAATCCCGCTCACGATCTGGCGCGGCGAATAGCTCAGCACGCCCACCTTGTGACGGGCGGCCTCGTGCAGCGCGCGGCCCAGATCTCCCGGCTCGTGCACGGTGTCGGCGTCGGTGAACAGCAGCCATCGTCCCCGCGCCCGCCGGGCCGCCGTCCAGAGCGCATGATTCTTTCCGGTCCAGCCTTTTTTCAGCTCGGGGGCCGCGAGCACCGTGACCCCGCGAAAGCCGCTGGCAATCTCGGCCGTCCGGTCCGTCGAGTGGTCATCCACCACGATCAATTCCCAGTCGCGGCCCAGCTTGAAGACCTCATCGGACTGGCTCACGAGCGATTGCAGGCAGGCGGCAAGGCAATCTTCCTCGTTGCGCGCCGGGACGATGACAGTCAGCTCCAGCAACTCACCCGGCTCCGGCTCGGGCTGGGCGAAAACCGCTCCTGAGATCGGTCCAGGCCCCGCTCCACCGCCTTCGCGCCCCCCAGCCGGGAGTTCGGGAAGCCCGAGCACCGGACTCAATCCGCCTTCTTCAACCGTGTTTTCCGGCTCCTTTTCGTTCTCCATCGATCCCCGCCCTTTGCTCCGGCCCTTTCGCTCCGTATTATAGAGAGGTGCGGCTGCCTCGGTTTTTCTCGCTCATATTCCTCGCGCTCCTGGTCTTCACCGCCGGCTGCGATCGCGGTGCACACCCGGCGCAGACCGGCAACCGGGCTCCGGACTTCACCGTCTCGGACGGCAGTTCCACCATCCATCTGGCCGGCTACCGGGGCCGTGTGGTGCTGCTCAATTTCTGGGCCACATGGTGCGGGCCGTGTGTCGAAGAGATGCCTTCGCTGCTCGAACTGCACCACGAGATGCCCAGCCTGGTCATCCTGGCCGTCAGCATTGACCAGGACCCAGAGGCCTACAGCCGCTTCATCGCGCTTCATCGCGTGGACCTGATTACCGTGCGCGACCCCGCCCAGAAAGCTGCCAGCCTCTACCACACCGACATGTGGCCGGAGACCTATCTCATCGACCGCAAGGGCATCATCCGTGGCAAATACGTCGGCCCGCAGGACTGGACCAGCCCGGAGATTCGCGCGTATCTGAAAAGTTTCTAGACTCCTGCTATCATTTTCCCCATGACCACGGTGGAGATTGTCTTTCGCTATGCCACGCCGCCCACGGATGCTGTGACCCGCGCTCTGGCCGATACCCGCGAGGTGTACGGCATACGCCGGCTCGACTTCGACCCCGCCGCACGCACCCTGCGCGTGGAGTATGACGCCACCCGGCTGAACGCCTCAGCCGTCGCCAAACTGGTTCGCCAGGCGGGTCTGGAGATCGATTCGGAAGCCGATCAAAGTGCGGCCGCGATTCCGCCGCCATCGGCCCCGGAGCAGGCGCCGGCGGCCTGAAATGCGCGCATTGCGCCGCCGGATAATCCCTGTTATTCTGTTGATGGTTTCGCTAGAGACCACCTGTGTGCGCCCGTAGCTCAGCTGGATAGAGCGACTGACTACGAATCAGTAGGTCGGGAGTTCGAATCTCTCCGGGCGCACCATTCTTTCCTCATTCTGTTGTTTTGCCTCGCACGCACCGACAGCGGCATAGACCGCGTACAAACAACAAGAGCCGCATCCCCTCCCCCTACGGCTCCCACTCCCGATGAATTCAGCCCCGATCATAGCTAAAAGAGATTTTTGCCCGGTTTCGCCGTTCCGCACAGGTCATTGTTCATCGGATCGCCCTGTCAGGCGCGGCGCAGCCCACGCGGCCAGCTCGCCTGCGGTTTCAGTTCCAGCGTTCCGGCCGCTTCGACCTCATTCCACTTGATCCCCGTCCCGCTTCGGCCTGGCAACGGCTATTTCGAGAGAATTTTGCGGTCAAAATGAGAAGAGCGAAGCGCATCTGCGCTTCGCTCTTCCCCGCTTGAGCCAACTTCAGCCCTCAAAACATGCGAAAATTGATCTCCACATTCTCCATGACGGGCACTGGCGTCTTGCCATCTTTCATGGCCGGCCTGAACCTGTACTGCATGATGGCCTTGATGGCGTTCTCGTCCAGCCCCATGCCCAGCGCACGCACGACCCGCGGATTGTGCGGCATTCCATGCGCATCGATAATGATTTGGACTACGCAGACACCTTGGTATTTTGCCCGGCGGGCCTCGTCGGAAAACTCCGGATCGACGCTATGCAAAAGCACCGGGGCTGAGACGGGTCCGCCAATTCTGTACAATCCGCCGCCGTAGTTGCCGCCCGATCCCGCCCCGTACCCGTTTCCGTTGCCCGAGCCCAGCCCGCCACCATAGCCTGTTCCGATGCCGCTGCCGCCGCCCTGGCCGTTCGAGGCCAGCTTGACGTTGACCGAATCCTTCATGCCCAGATTCGGCAGCATCGGATTGTCCGGCAGGGGGATGTCCTTCTGCACATTGATGGCCGCTTCCATGGCCAGCTTGGGCTTGTCCACGGTCTGCACCTGGGGCGCGACCACCGGAGCCTTCTCGATCTTGGGCAGCTTGCCCTTGCTGGCATCGACCGCGCTGTGGTCGCCGCCGCCTCCGCCGCCCCCGGCCGATAGAACCGCCTTGGGCGCTTTGTAGTCCCCAACATCGATGTTGGTCGAGATCATCGGAGGCTTCACGGTGTTGATGATCTTTCTGACACCCAGGAAGAGGAAAAAGAACAGAATCGTGAGATTGACGGCGGTGGAGATGCCAACGGCCCAGGGATTGCGCTTGACCGCCATCCGGTCCAGCACCGGAATCGGCTTCGAGGTCAGCTCAAGCGGGGGCAGCTTCGCGGGGAAAAATGCATCGCGGATGCTCTCGTAAAGCCCGGTCCAGATGGGCCTGTCCTCGACGGGGAAGGCGAAGTCGACCTCCAACTCGCGGTCTTCATGGCCGTCGCCCGTACCGGCCCCGGCGGCTTCGAGTTCCATCTCTGGTTGGATAAGCAGATCGTTTGCCATGTGTGCGGCTGGTTCTGTGGCTCCTGTATGCCTGGTTTCCCGTCCGGGCGGGGGATTGCCCTTCTCCAGGCCCGTTCTTCCATTATGCTTGACTTCGCCCGATTGTGTCTCGTCTGGAAGGCGCAAAAAATCCAGACTCTCATATTTTTCTCTGTCTGGGCTTTCCATAAACGATAGACGGAGAATCTGCCTGACCGTCACCTCGAGATAAAGACCAAAGTCAGAAAGCGGCGCATTTTTCTCTTCGCGCGCCCGCCCAATGAATGACCTCCCGTTCATTTTTTCTTTCCTCGCCATTTACACTAAGGAATGAACCATATCGAAGCATCCCAGGGAGAAACGATGTCCCCAGCACCGGAGTTGAAGGCGACCCTTACCTTGCCGCAGACCACCTTTCCGATGAAAGCGAATCTGCCGCAGAATGAACCGCTTCGCCTGGCCCGCTGGGCCGAGCTTGGACTGTATGCCGAGCTGCGCAAGGCTGGCGTGGGCCGCCCCTCGTACCTTCTGCATGACGGTCCGCCCTACGCCAACGGCCCCATCCATCTGGGCCACGCGCTCAACAAGGGGCTGAAGGATTTTGTAGTCAAATCGAAGACCATGGCCGGCTTCGACGCCCCCTATGTGCCCGGATACGACTGTCATGGGCTGCCGATCGAGATCAAGGTGGACGAGCATCTGGGCCGCAAAAAGCTGGAGATGCCGGTGCCGGAGGTTTTGGCCGCCTGCCGCGCCTACGCGCAGAAGTACGTGGACCTGCAAACCTCGCAGTTTGAGCGCATTGGGTGCATCGGCCGGTGGGACAAGCCCTATAAGACGATGTCCCGCGACTACGAGGCGCACACGCTCGAAGCCTTTTACGGCTTCCTCGAAAAGGGCTTCGTCTATCGCGGGCTGAAGCCGGTTTACTGGTGCATCCACGACCGCACTGCCCTGGCCGAAGCCGAGGTCGAGTACGCACAGCACGCCAGCCCCTCCATCTATGTGCGCTACCGGCTCACCTCCGACCCGGCGGCGATCGACCCGGCCCTGGCCGGCAAGCAGGTTTCCACCATCATCTGGACCACCACCCCCTGGACGCTGCCGGCGTCGATGGCCGTGGCCTTCCATCCCGACTTCGAGTATGTGGCGTTGAAGGCTACCTCCGGCGATCCCTGCTGCCCAAAGACAGAGATTTACATCGTCGCGGCAGAGCTGGCTCCGAGCGTTGCCGCCGAATGCGAATTGAAGGAACTCCAAGAGCTGGCGCGCTTCAAAGGCAGCCAACTGGAGCGCGTCACCTTCCAGCATCCGTTCCTGGAGCGCAGCATTCTGGGCGTGCTGGCCACCTACGTCACCGCCGACACCGGCACCGGCGCTGTCCACACCGCGCCCGCTCACGGCGCCGACGATTTTTACACCGGCGTTCGCTACGGGATCGACCCCATCTGCCGCGTCGACGGCTCCGGGCGCGTGCACGTGGACCCCGAAGCCTGGCCGCTGGCCGCGCCGCCGCCCTTTGAAGGCCTGAAGGTGTGGGCCGCCAATCCGGTCATCGTCGCCATGCTCGAAGAGTCAGGCGCCCTGTTGGGCCTGCGCGATCTGGAACACTCCTATCCCCACTGCTGGCGCTGTCATCATCCGGTCATCTACCGCGCCACCGAGCAGTGGTTTATCGGCATGGAGACGCCGGTTCAGCGAGCCGACGGCTCGGAAACCACCTTCCGCCAACAGGCTATCGAAGAGATCGACAAGGTGGTGTGGGATCCGGCCTGGGGCAAGGAACGCATCACCAACATGATCGCCACCCGGCCCGACTGGTGCATCAGCCGCCAGCGCATCTGGGGCGTGCCCATCGCCGTTTTCCTGTGCGAAGCCTGCCAGAAGCCGATTCTGGACGCGGAACTCAACCGCAGGATTGTGAAGTTGTTCGAGGAGCACGGTGCCGAGGCATGGCACACGACGGAAATCTCCGCGCTGCTGCCGGCGAACGCGCACTGCGCCCATTGCGGCGGCAAGGATTTCCGCAAAGAGACCGACATTCTGGACGTGTGGTTCGACTCCGGCACAAGCTGGTTCGCCGTTTGCGAGTCGGACGAGGATTTAAGCGAGATCTACAAAGGCTTCCAAAACGAAAACGGCACGAAGTGCCTTTATTTGGAAGGCGGCGACCAGCATCGCGGCTGGTTTCACTCGTCTTTGCTGACCTCGGTGGCGCTGCGCGGACGCGCGCCGTATTCGCACGTCTCGACGGCCGGCTGGACGCTGGACGAGCAGGGCCGGGCGATGAGTAAATCGCTGGGCAACGGCGTCGATCCGGTGGACATCGCCAACCGCCTGGGCGGCGAAATCGTCCGCCTGTGGGTGGCCTCCATTGATTTCAGGGAGGACATGGCGGCCAGCGAAAACCTGATGCAGCGCTGCGCGGAAATCTATCGCAAGCTGCGCAACACCTTCCGCTTTCTGCTGGGCAATTTGAACGGCTTTGATCCAGCTCATGCTGTGGCGGAATCGAAGTTACTTCCGCTCGACCGTTATATGCTGGCCCGCACGCGCGAGCTGACGGAGAATATTCTCGACTGGTATGAGCGCTTCGAGTTCCATCGCGTTTACCACGCGGTGAACGACTTCGCCGTGATCGACTTGAGCAACTTTTATCTCGACGTGCTCAAAGACCGCATGTACACCTTTGCGCCGACCAGCCACGAACGCCGCTCGGCACAGACAGTTCTGTGGCGGATTGCGGAGACTTTAGTCCGCCTGGTCGCGCCCATCCTGAGCTTCACCGCCGACGAGGTTTGGGAGCATTTGCCCGCCGTCGAAAGCCGCGAAAAGAGCGTGCATCTGGCGCTGTTTCCCAAGCCGGAAGAGATTTTCAGCGAAAATCCCGTTTACTTAATTAACGAATGGAAGATTCTTTTTGCCTTGCGTAACGCTGTACTCCGCGCTATAGAGGAATCTCGGCAAAATAAGAGCGTAGGAAAAAGTCTGGATGTTGACCTGCATTTCTATGCTGACGATGTAATGTATGATCTTTTCCGCAAGAATGGCTGGAATCTAGCGGAGTTTTTGAAGGAGTCTTTTAATGTGTCGAAAGTTTTTATACACATGGCACACGGCTCGCTTCTGAACAATCTAGAACAGTTAGCCAATCCGCCACAAGGCACGGAGTTTCTAACAAATATTGCAGGATTGAGAGCCTTTGTTATCCCCGCCACCGGCCACAAATGCGCCCGCTGCTGGAACTTTATGCCTGAAGTCAGCAACTACGGCATCTGGGAAAACGTCTGCACCCGCTGCCAGGAGGCGCTCAAGGAGATGAAGATCGCACCGCCAGAGGAAAACATGGAGAGCCTGCCGGAATCGTAGTTTGACAGGATTTGAATGGAACGCCGCAGGGGCTAAAGCCCATTGCTTTTCTGACTTTTTCGGCACGACTGAAGTCGTGCCCTGTTACAAAGCGTTTTTGCCGGATATCGCAATGATCTGTGTGCCCCTGATCTCGATTTTGAGACCTGGGATACCACGAACCTCAATCGACCGGCCCACAAGGAAGCTCATGAAATTCGCTCCGCCCCGCCGCCTGCCGTGGCTGCTGCTCATCTCCGCCGTGGTCATCTTTCTGGATCGCCTGACCAAAACCTGGGTGGCAGAGCATATTCCCATGGGCGGCGCCATTCCCGTGGTGCCCCACGTTCTGCGCATCACGCACTGGACCAACGATGGCGCGGCCTTCTCGCTCTTCGCCAACTCCGCCTCGCCGGATGCGGTGCGCTGGGCGCTGATCGGTTTTTCGCTTCTGGCGGCGCTGATCGTGCTGGTGCTCATGATCCGCCTGGGCAACCGCTTCACGCTCACCACCTTCGCGCTGGCGCTGATTCTGGCCGGTGCGTTGGGCAACGTCCACGACCGCATCGCGTACGGCTCGGTGGTGGACTTCATCGAGGTCCACATCTTCAGCTACCACTGGCCCGACTTCAACCTGGCCGACTCGTCCATCGTCACCGGCGCCTGCCTGCTGCTGCTCGATTCCCTGCTGTCCAAGACAGGCCCAACACAATAAGAACTCCAATTTTTCAGGAGTTTCTCATGAAGATTTTCGGTTTCTCTCCCCGCATTTGCCGGTCGACCCGTGCCGGAATTGCAGCATCGGCGGCGTTTCTGTCGCTTTGCCTGGCCTGGGCCAGCCCGGCAACGGCCCAGCGGCTGCCGCAGACCGTTCGCCCCACGCACTACACGCTCACGCTCACGCCCGATCTGAAGGCCGCCACCTTCTCCGGCGTCGAGATCGATTGACGTGACGCTGGCCGAGCCGGCGAACGCATCACGCTGAACGCCATCGAAATCGACTTCCAGAGCGTCACCGTGACCGCCGGCGGCAAGACAGCAAACGGCCACCGTCACGCTCGACAAAGAGAAGGAGCAGGCCACCTTCACCTTCCCGGAGCAGCTGCCCGCGGGCAAGGCCACGCTGGCCATTCACTACACCGGCATTCTGAACAACGAGCTGCGCGGCTTCTATCTCTCCAAAGACCGCCCAGCGCAACTACGCCGTCACGCAGTTTGAATCCACCGACGCGCGCCGCGCCTTTCCCTGCTTCGACGAGCCGGCCTTCAAGGCCACTTACGACGTTACGCTGGTCATCGACGGCGGCGACACGGCCATCTCCAACGGCCCCATCGTCAGCGACACGCCCGGGCCCCGGCGCGGGCAAGCACACGCTCCAGATTCCTCACCACGCCCAAGATGTCCACCTATCTGCGTCGCCTTCCTGGTCGGCGACTTCCAATGCACCGCGGGCGAGTCGGACGGCGTGACCATCCGCGCCTGCGCCACGCCGGACAAGGTCGCGCTCACTCCCTACGCGCTCGAAGTCGCCGAGTAGGTGCTGCACTACTACAACAACTACTTCGGCATTCCCTATCCGCTCAAGAAGCTCGACCTGATCGCCCTGCCCGACTTCGAGGCCGGCGCGATGGAGAACTTCGGCGCCATCACCTATCGCGAGACCGACCTGCTGCTCGACCCCAAGACGGCCTCGGTCGGCGCCAAGAAGGAGGTGGCCCTGGTCGTCGCGCACGAGATGGCCCACCAGTGGTTCGGCGACCTGGTGACCATGCAGTGGTGGGACAACATCTGGCTCAACGAGGGCTTTGCCACCTGGATGGAGAACAAGGCCGTGGCGGCCATGCATCCGGAGTGGAATATCGACCAGATGGTGGCCTCCGACTGAAGACGGACGCTGGACCTGGACGCGCAGCCCACCACCCGCGCCATCCGCGCCAAGGCCGACACCCGCGAAGAGATCAACCAGATGTTCGACGGCATCTCCTACGGCAAGGCCGGCGCCGTGCTGCTGACGTGGAGAACTATCTCGGCGAGGAGACCTTCCGCCAGGGCGTGCACAACTATCTGGCCGCGCACCTATACGCGAACGCCACCGCGGAGGACTTCTGGGGCGCGCAGACCGCCACCAGCCACAAGCCGGTGGACAAGATCATGGAGAGCCTGGTCGCCCAGCCGGGCGAGCCGCTGCTGACCTTCGGCGAGCCGGCGCGACGGCAAGGTTGCAGTCGAGCCAGAAGCGCTTCTTCCTCAGCCCCAGCATCCAGCCCGACCCCGCGCAGAAGTGGACGCTGCCGGTTTGCTTCAAGACCGGCCGACGGGCCAGGAGTGCCAGCTGCTACTCCCGCCGAAGCCACGCTGAACGTTCCCGCCGGCGGACTCTTCTTCGCCAACGCCGGCGGCAAGGGCTACTATCGCAGCGCCTATCCGCCCAGCGTTTATGCAGCGCTGGTGGCGCAGCGTGGAAACCGGACTGACGCCCGACCGAGCGCATCAGCCTGATCGGCGACGAGTGGGCGCAGGTGCGCGCCAACAAGGCTCCCGTCGGCGACTATCTGGACCTGGTGGCCGCCGTCAAAGCCGACCCCAACGCGGAGGTGGTCGAACGCAGCCTATGGCGGCGTCAACTGCCATCTACGACGCAGATTGCGGCCACCGCCGGAGGAGAAGGCCGCGCTCGCGGCCTGGATTCGCTCGACCTTTGCGCCGGAGTACGCCAAGGCTCGGCGCGCCGTCCAGCAGCGACTCGGCCAACACCCGCGAATTGCGCGCCCAGCTCTTCAGCGTGCTCGGCTACTACGGCAAGGATCCCGCCGTGCTGGCCCAGGCCCGCCAGATTGCGGAGAAGTATCTGGCCGATCCCGCCTCCGTCGATCCCACCCTGGGCCAGACCGCCCTCGCCATCGCCGCACGAAAACGGCGACGCCGCACTCTTTGACCAGTTGCAGAAGGTCTACGAAACCTCGACCAACCCCGAGTTCCAGGAGGGCGCGCTGCGCCTGCTGGCGCAGTTTGAAGACCCCGCCCTGGTTGAGCGCGCGCTGGACTACGCCGTCTCCGGCAAGGTCCGCAACCAGGACGCGGCCATCCAGTTCGCCATCGCCCTGCAGATTCGCCGAAACCCGCGACCAGGCCTGGAAGTACATTCAGGACAACTGGGACAAGGTGCAGGCGCAGTTGACCACCGAGATGGGTGCAGTGCTGGTCGGTTCCACGGGCAGCTTCTGCTCGGCCGACGAACGCGACAGCGTGGAGAAATTCTTCGCCACGCACAAGGTCGCTTCTTCGGACAAATCCCTCGAGCACGCCATCGAGCGCATCAACGGCTGCATCGAACTGCGCAAGTTGCAGGAGCCGAAGCTGAAGCAGTGGCTGGCTGCGCAGCCTGGGCTGTAGCGCATTTCTCCTGAAAGTATAAAGTCTGGGTGCCCCACCCTCGCCGCGTTCTTGTTTTTGCGGCTAGGGTGGGATACAAAATGCCCACTCGATGGAAAGAGGAGAAATGTTCTAGATTCCGCACGAAAACCGGGCATTTCAGATTTCGATTCCGAGATCTGGAATGCCGCACCAAGCCGGCGCACCATCACTCCCGGCGTTTTTCGCAGGAAAACAGAATCAACAAGCCGCAATTTTCAGCTTTCCAGCCCTGATTCGCTACCATAAGACTGATGCCGCAATTTCCTTCGGGCCAGACCCTGCTGATCGACGCCGACGATACGCTCTGGGAAAATAACGTCTACTTCGAGCGCGCCATCGCCGCGTTCATCAGCTACCTGAACCACCACCAGTACTCGCCCGCCGAGGTACGCGCTGAGCTGAACGCCGTCGAACGCGAGACCATCCTGGCGCATGGCTACGGCCTCACCAGCTTTACCCGCTCACTGGTCACCTGCTTTGAGAGGCTCAGCCCCGCACCCGTCACGGAAGAAAAGCGGCGGCGCATCCGGGGTTTTGCGGCCTCCATCGCCGACGAGGAGATCGAGCTGCTGCCCGGCGTCTCCGACACCCTGGCCGAGCTGGCCACGCGCCACCGGCTCATCCTGATGACCAAGGGCGACCCCGTCGAACAAGCCGGAAAGCTGGAGATCTCCGGCCTGGCCAGCTATTTTTCCGCCGTTGAGATTGTCCCGGAAAAAGACCCCGCGGCCTACCGCGAAGTCCTGGATCGCCATGCATTGGCCGCTTCCGCCAGTTGGATGATCGGCAACAGTCCGAAGAGCGACATCAACCCGGCTCTCGCGGCCGGCCTCAACGCTGTTTTTCTCTTCCACAAGGACACATGGGTGCTGGAGCACGCCACGCTCGACCCGGCGCCCGAAGGCCAGCAGTTGCTCGAACTTGATTCCTTCGCCAAGCTCTGCACTCTTTTTTGAGCGGAGCGCGTCTTTAATCCGCAAATCCAGCGGCCACGGACGCCAAGCAAAAGGGGATGGGCTCAAGCCCATCCCCTTTAGAGCATTTTCTCTTCTCGCTACAGAAGAGTGGACTTCTTGCATCCCACCCTGGTCACAAAAACAGGAACGTGGCGAGGGTGGGGCACCCAGACTTTATACCTTCAGGACAAATGCTTCGAAAACCAAGTTCTTCGACAAGTTTTTAGAAGTGATACGCTACGCCGATGGCCGGCACGTAGATGTTGTACCACTTGTTGGTGTTGTAAGGCGAGTAGTTGAAGGTTGGCACCTTGGTGATCATGCCGCGGTACTCGGCGCGAATGTCGAAGCTGGGACTGATCTCGTAGGCAACGCCGGCGCCATAGATGAAGCCAATGTCGGTCTGCTGCTTGACATCCAGGCTCTGCGTGCCGGAGTTGCGGATGGGCACGAAGATGAATGCGCCCGGACCGGCCTCGACAAAAGGATTGAACTTGCGGTAGTTGAAGCTGCGGACGTAAGCCGCCGAGATCTCCTGGGTGCGGGCCAGCACGTTGACGTTGTCGGGATTCACCGAGTAGTGGATCTTGTTCTGGTAGGTGATTCCGTAGTTGGCCTCGATGGCGCTCGACGGAGTGAGCATGAACCGGTAGCTCACCAACGCGCCATAGGCGGTGGTCGAGTGAACGTAGACGTCCGTTGACGAGGCGATAAACGGCTCGATCAGCGCCGTGCCGCTGAGGCTGACGTCCTGGCGGCTTTCCTGGGCGCGGCCTGCGACCGCGCATACGGTCAGCAGAAATGCAATGATGGCGATCTTCTTCATTCTGTCCTGAACCTCACGACTGCTCAACCGTCCGGCTGGCAACGAGCTTGTCGATTCCGGTGCGCCGGTTCGAGCCGGGCCCCACTCTCAGCATTGTAACTGGCCGGGGCGGTCTGTGGCAGCATTCGCTCGCCTGGAACCATCTGAGGCGATGGTCGCAGGGGAAAATGACCTGTGCCACGGGTGGGCGGAATCTCCGGGAGTGTGTCCGGCTCCGGGATGAAAAGCGCCGAACTGAAGGAGGAGCCGGGGAAAGAGTGAAGTTTTTCGCACTCAAAACGAGATTCAGAGCGCCCGCCTGGCTCCGAACGCCCCGCATTTTGGAATTCTTCAGCCGGATCGCTCCGCGTGGTAGTGGAACGGCGAGCCCTGTTCCTGGGCCAGAAGCCGGACGGTGCCCAGAAATGCCCGGGCCGCATAGGAGAGCGTGGCCTGCCGGCGATAAACCAGGCGCAGCACGCGTTTGACTTCCAACTCGTCCACCGGCACGCGCACCAGATCCCCGGTCTCCAGTTCCCTGGCCACGGTCAGGTGCGGCACCAGCGCCACTCCATTGCCCATGGCCACAAACCGCTTGATGGCCTCGATGGTGGGCAGCTCGATGCCCATGTTCAGAGGGGTTCTGTACTTTTGAAAGGCCTCGATCACCCGCCGCCGCAAGGGCGAAGCCACGTTGTGGGCAATGAAGACCTCTTTTCCCAAGTCGTTGATCGAGAGCCGCTTGGCCCCGGCGAGCCGGTGGCCGGGGTTGAGGATGAAGGCCAGGCTGTCAGCGTAAACGGCGATCGAGCGAAACTGCGCCGGGTCGGGACGGAAGGAGACCACCCCCATCTCGAAGGTGCGCAGATTCAGCTCCTCGGGAATATGCGAGGCGAGCATTCGATGGACCGCAACGCTGATACCGGGAAACTCGCGCCGGAAACGGTCGATGGCCTGCAACAGGTACATGCAGGTGTACTCGTTGGCCGCCAGTTGCAGACGCCCGCGCTCCAGGCTTTTCAGCTCGCCCAGCGCACTGGCCGCCTCGCGGCGCAACGCCAGCAGTCGGAGCGCATAGTCGCGCAAGAGCACCCCGGCCGCGGTCAACGAGCCGTCCCGCGCCGCACGGTCGAAGAGCGTCTCGCCCACGGACGCCTCCAGTTTGCGGATGACCTGGCTGATGGCCGGCTGGGTGCGATGAAGCCGCACGGCCGCGCGCGAAAAACTGTGTTCCTCGGCCACCGCGAGAAACGTTTCCAGTTGGTTCAGTTCCATAAGAACCCCCGAAAAGAAGCCTCTAGCTGCTAGCCGCTAGCTTGGCCTGCGCGCCGCGGGCCGTTGACAGGCTGACGCCGGTTTGTCGCGCGAGGCGCTTCAGAAAGCGAATCGCGCGAGCCCTGTGCGGCTAGCAGATAGAGGCTAGGAGCTAGAAGCTGTTTTCCATCATAAGCAATTCTAATCGCCACTCCAATAATAATAACTTTGCCTTATGCGATGAAGTGCGAAACACTGTAAGCGTTGGCAGAATCTTCCCTGCGAGGTGGACCCACATGATTCCGAACAGCATTGTCTTCTTCGACACCACTCTGCGCGACGGCGAGCAATCCCCCGGATGCAGCATGACAACCCAGGAAAAGCTCACCATGGCTCACGCTCTGGAGGAGTTGGGCGTGGACATCATCGAGGCCGGCTTTGCGATGGCCTCGGAGGGCGACTTTGCGGCCATCGCCACCATCACCCAGGCGATTCGCAAGCCGCGCATCACCTCGCTGGCCCGCGCCAAGGCCGAGGATATCGAGATGGCGGCGCGCGCGCTGCATTTCGCCGATCGCGCCCGCATCCACGTCTTTTTGGCCGCGAGCGACCTGCATCTGGAGTACAAGCTGAAGATGAGCCGCCAGCAGGCCCTGGACCAGACCGCTGAATCGGTGCGCCTGGCTCGCTCGCTGGTGGACGATGTCGAGTTTTCGCCCGAGGACGCCACCCGCTCGGAGCGCAATTTTCTGGTAGAGATGGTACGCGTGGCTGTCGAAGCCGGCGCGACGACGATCAATATGCCCGACACCGTGGGCTACTCGACGCCGGAAGAGTACGGCCGCATGTTCGCCGAGGTGCGTGAGCGTATCCCGGCCATCGACGAGCAGGGCGTGATTCTTTCCGCGCATTGCCATGACGACCTGGGGCTGGCCGTGGCCAACTCGCTGGCCGCCATCCAGAACGGCGCCCGGCAGGTGGAATGCACCATCAACGGCATCGGCGAGAGGGCCGGCAATGCGGCTCTGGAAGAGCTTGCCGCGGTGCTTTATGTGCGCGCAGACCGCTACAACCTTACTTCCAGCATCAATCTGAGCCAGATCTACCCCACCAGCCAGATCCTGGGCCAGATCATCACTTTCCGCCCCTCGCCCAACAAGGCGGTGGTGGGCGACAATGCATTTGCCCACGAGTCTGGCATTCACCAGCACGGCATGTTGGCCAACCCGCTCTGCTACGAGATCATGACCCCGGCTCTGGTGGGCGTGGCCAAGACGCATCTGGTGCTGGGCAAGCACTCCGGCCGCGCGGCGCTCAGGCACCGGCTTGAACAGCTGGGCTTTACCCTCACCCGCGATGAGTTGCAGCACGCCTACTACCGCTTTGTGGCGCTGGCTGACCGCAAGAAGAACATCTACGACTATGATTTAGTCAGCCTGGTGCCCGATCAGCTTCGCGAGCGCCGCCTGGAGCCGGTCTCTGAACTTGGCTAAGCAGCCGCCAGCCGGATCGAGCGGGCAGGCAAAGAGGAAAATTCTATCCAATCGAAAGCGAAGAGAGCACCCATGAAGCTGAAGATTCTGGTCACCGCCGGCGACGGCATCGGTCCCGAAGTTACTTGCGAAGCAGTCGCTGTGTTACAGGAAGTTGCGTCCCTGGGCGGCCACAAACTGGAGATCGGCGAAGAGCGCATTGGCGGCGTGGCCATCGTCCGCGACGGCACGCCGCTGCCCGCCGCCACAGTGGCCGCCGCGCTCGACTCCGACGCTGTTTTCCTGGGCGCGGTGGGCGGCAACGAGTTCAATTCCCTCACCCCCGACAAGCGTCCCGAGGCCGGCCTGCTGGGGCTGCGCGCCGCACTCGGCGGATTCGCCAACCTACGCCCGGCGTTCGCCTTCAAGGAGCTGGCCGTCAATAGCCCGCTGCGGCCGGAGATCATCGACGGCGTGGATATTCTGTTTGTGCGCGAGCTGCTGGGCGGCGCTTACTTCGGCAAGCCTCGCGAGTGGAACAAGGAGACGGGCGTCGGCTACAACACGATGATTTACACGCGCGATGAAGTGGCCCGCGTGGCCCGCATCGCCTTTCAACTGGCCCAGAAGCGGCGCAAGAAGCTTTGCAGCGTGGACAAAGCCAACGTGCTCGAAGTCTCGCAACTGTGGCGCGCGACGGTCGTGGAAGTGGCCGCGGAGTTTCCGGACGTGGCCGTCGAACACCAATACGTGGACGCCATGGCCATGCACCTGATGAACCGCCCGCGCGATTTCGACGTGGTGGTCACGGAGAATCTTTTTGGCGACATCCTGACCGACGAATCCGGCGTCATCACTGGCTCGCTGGGCATGCTGCCTTCGGCCACCGTCGGCGGCAAGGTGAATTTGTACGAGCCGGTACATGGGTCGGCGCCGGACATTGCCGGCAAGGGGCTGGCCAATCCGCTGGGCGCGATTCTGACCGGAGCGCTGATTCTGCGCCACACGGGCGGGCTGGAGGAAGAAGCCGCGGCCATCGAGAAGGCGGTGCGCAAGGTGCTCGAACAGGGCTTCCGCACGCCGGATCTGGCGCGTGGCAATGCACAGGGGCTCACGGTGCTTTCGACCACGGAGATGGGCGCGAAGGTGCGCGAGACGGTCAAGCAGCTTCTAGCTTCTAGCTTCTAGCTTCCAGCCTTTTGGTCGCCGGTGGAAGATGATTCGGCAAATAGAAATGGAACGGAAGATCGGGAAGAGCATTTTTGCACGGCAGTACAAGCTAGTAGCTAGAAGCTAGAGGCTGGTAGCTGAACAGGAGTTTCATGAGCACTGAAGCAAAAACATTATTTGAAAAGGTCTGGCAGCAGCACGTGGTGGTCGCGCCCGAAGGCGAGCCCACGGTGCTCTACATCGACCTGCAACTGCTGCACGAGGTAACCTCGCCGCAGGCATTCGAGGGGCTGCGGCTGGCCGGCCGCAAGGTGCGCAGGCCCGACCGCTCGATCGCGACGGTGGACCACAATGTGCCGACGACGAAAGAAGGCCGGCTCAATATCGTGGATCAGATCGCGGCCAAACAGATTGCCACGTTGCGCGCCAATTGCGCCGAGTTCGGCATCGAGCTGTATGACGTGGATTCGCGCGACCAGGGCATCGTGCACGTGATCGGCCCGGAGCTGGGCATCACCAAGCCGGGCATGACCATCGTCTGCGGCGACTCGCACACCTCGACCCACGGCGCGTTCGGAGCGCTTGCGTTTGGCATCGGCACCAGCGAAGTGGAGCACGTGCTGGCTACGCAGACCTTGCCGCAGTCCAAGCCGCAGACCTTTCGCATCAATGTCGACGGTGGGGTCGAAGGCGAGCTGCCGCGCGGCGTCACGGCCAAGGACATCATTCTTGCGATTATTGGCCAGATTGGAACCGATGGCGCGACCGGTTGCGTCGTCGAGTACGCCGGCTCGGCCATCCGTCATTTGTCGATGGAAGGCCGCATGACCATCTGCAACATGAGCATCGAGGCCGGGGCGCGCGCGGGCATGATCGCCCCGGACGAGACCACCTTCGCCTATCTCAAGGGCCGCCGTTCGAGCCCCGCCGGCGTGGCGTGGGAGCAGGCCGTTCGCGAGTGGAGCAAGCTGCCCACCGATCCCGGCGCAAAGTTCGACCGCGAACTGGTGATCGACGCCTCCCAGCTAGCGCCGTACGTCAGTTGGGGCACCAGTCCGGGCATGGTGGCGCCGGTTACGGCCGTCGTTCCCGACCCGGCCGCGGCCTCGAACGAGCAGGAGCGCAAGGGCTTCGAGCGGGCTCTCGAATACATGGGCCTGAAGGCGGGAACGCCGCTCGAAGAGGTGATGGTAGATCGCGTTTTCATCGGCTCCTGCACCAACGGACGCATTGAGGACATGCGCGCCGCGGCGGGGATTGCCGCCGGCCACAAGGTTTCAGCGAAGGTGGGCGCGATGGTGGTTCCCGGCTCGCAGGCCGTGAAGGCGCAGGCCGAAAAAGAGGGTCTGGACCGCATCTTCATCGAAGCGGGCTTTGACTGGCGCGAGCCCGGCTGCTCCATGTGCCTGGGCATGAACCCGGACATTCTTTCGCCCGGCGAGCGCTGCGCCTCGACCAGCAACCGCAACTTCGAGGGACGCCAGGGCCGCGGCGGACGCACGCATCTGGTCTCGCCGGAGATGGCCGCGGCAGCCGCCATTGCCGGCCATTTCGTGGATATTCGCAACTGGCCCGTACTGAAGGAGGTAAAAGGCTGATGGAACCCTTTCGCACGCTGACCGCAGTGGCCGCGCCTCTGGACCGGGCAAATGTGGATACGGACCAGATCATTCCCAAGCAGTTTTTGAAGCGCATCGAGCGCACCGGCTACGGCGACTTTCTCTTTTTCGACTGGCGGCGCACGCCCTCGGGCGATCCCGACCCGGAGTTTGTGCTCAACGACCCGCGTTACAAGAGCGCGCAAATTCTCGTCGCGGGCAAGAACTTCGCCTGCGGATCGAGCCGCGAGCACGCCGCGTGGGCGCTGTCCGACTTCGGCTTCCGGGTGGTGATCGCGCCTACCTTTGCCGACATTTTCTTCTCGAATGCGGGCAAGAACGGGATTGTTCTGGTCCGGCTGGGCGAAGAGCAGGTCGCCCAACTGCTGGCGAACGCAAGGACGATTCCCGGCTATCAACTGACCGTCTCGCTCGAAGCTCAGACGGTCACCGACAGCCAGGGATTCAAGGCCAGCTTCGAGGTGGACCCGTTCCGCAAGTTCTGCCTGCTGGAAGGTCTCGACGACATCGGCCTCACGCTGCGCCACGCGGCGGCGCTCGACAGCTTTGAAGCAAAGCACGACGAAGCAGGCTGGCTGAAAGCAAAAGGCAGCTTCTAGCTCCTAGCCGCCAGCTATTCATGCAGAATCGAGCGGCATTGGCAGGAAAGATCAGTAACGGGATGGAATGCGCCTGTGTAGGGCGCAAATGTTCACCGCACCACCAACCAGCTAGCAGCTAGAGGCTAGGAGCTAGAAGCTCGACAAGACAAGGTTACAAAGGACACTATGACGACTGAAGGCAAGCGCAATAGCATTCCATTGACCGAAGGACCGAGCCGGGCCGCGGCACGCTCCTATCTGCGCGGTTCCGGATTCTCAAAAGAAGATCTGCACAAGCCCATCATTGGCATCGCCAACACCTGGACGGAGATCGGCACCTGTAACATGCACCTGCGCGGGATCGCGGAGGAGCTGAAGAAAGGTATTCGCGAGGCCGGCGGCACGCCGATGGAGTTCAACACCATCACCATTCACGACGGCCTTACGATGGGCACCGAGGGCATGAAGGCCTCACTGGTCTCGCGCGAAGTGATCGCCGACTCGATTGAGTTAGTGGCGCGCGGCAACCTCTTCGACGGCATGGTGGGCATCGGCGGCTGCGACAAGAATATGCCCGGCATCATCCTGGCCCTCTGCCGGCTGGACATTCCTGGCATGATGCTCTACGGCGGGTCGATTGCGCCGGGCAAGCTCGAACGGTGCCGACATTACCATTCAGGACGTCTTCGAGGGCATCGGCTCGTTCGCCGCCGGGCGCATCGACGAAGCCGGCCTGGAGGCTCTGGAAGCCAACGCCTGCCCTGGCGCGGGCGCTTGCGGCGGCCAGTTCACAGCCAACACCATGGCCATGTCGGCAGAGATTCTGGGCATCGCGCCCATCAAGCTCTCCGGCGTTCCAGCCACATCGCCGGACAAGCCAGCCGCCACCCGCGAGGCCGGCCGCATTTTGATGGACGCCGTGCGCGCCAACCGTCGCCCCTCCCAGATCATCACCCGCAAATCCCTTGAAAATGCGATCGCCAGCGTGGCCGCCAGCGGCGGTTCGACGAATGCGGTCCTGCATCTTCTGGCCATTGCGCGGGAGATGAACATTCCGCTGAACATCGAGGACTTCGACGTCATCAGCAAGCGCACGCCCTACATCTGTTCGCTCACTCCGGCGGGCAAGTTTGTCGCCTCGGACTATCAGGCAGCCGGCGGTTCGCGCCTGCTCGCCCAGCGGCTCATCAAGGCCGGCCACGCTGACGGTTCGGCTCTCACCATCAGCGGCAAGACGCTGGCCGAAGAGGCCGCGCTGGCCGAAGAGACGCCCGCGCAGCAGGTCATCGGCACCTTCGAGAAGCCCATCAAGCCCAACGGCGGCCTGGTGATTCTCAAAGGAAATCTCGCGCCCGAGGGCTGCGTGATGAAGATCGCCGCGGCCAACAAATACGAGCATCGCGGCCCGGCGCGCGTCTTCGACAACGAGGAAGCCTGCTTCGCGGTGGTGCAGGCGGGCGGCATCAAGCCCAATGACGTCGTCGTCATCCGTTACGAAGGCCCCAAGGGCGGGCCGGGCATGCGCGAGATGCTGCAGGTGACGGCGGCCATCAGCTCGAATGCCGAACTCAGCGCGCATGTAGCGCTGCTCACCGACGGCCGCTTTTCCGGCGCAACCCGCGGATTCACCGCCGGCCACGTGGCTCCGGAAGCGTTCGTGGGCGGGCCCATCGCCGCCGTGCGCGAGGGCGACATCATCCATTTCGACATTCCCAACCGCAAGCTGACGCTCGAAGTCAGCGAGGAAGAAATCGCCGCGCGTCTCAAGGGCTTCAAGCCTCCGGCCCTGCGCTGGCCCAGGGGCGTCTTCCGCAAATATGTGGACCGCGTAAGCTCGGCCTCCGAAGGCGCGACGACGTAAACACAGCTCTTAGCTATCAGCTATCTGCCTTCAGCTAAGAGCCATTAGCGAAGGAGCAGAAACAGCGGTTGGCATCACCGGGCAACAAGCTGACAGCTGACAGCTGATAGCTGACAGCTCGAAAAGGAGTCACACATGGGAACCAACGCCAACACGGATGCATCCAACGCCTTGCTCGCCACCCCCACCCGCCTGACCGGCGCTGAGATCGTCTGGGCCACGCTGGTGGGCGAGGGCGTTACGCAGGTCTTCGGCTACCCCGGCGGCGCCATCCTGCCGGTCTATGACGCGCTGCGCAAGTTTCCCATCCACCACACGCTCGTTCGCCATGAGCAGGGCGCATCGCACATGGCCGACGGCTATGCGCGGGCATCGGGCAAGGTGGGCGTCTGCATCGCCACCAGCGGCCCCGGCGCCACAAATCTGGTCACCGGCATTGCCACCGCCATGCTGGACTCGATTCCCGTGGTCTGCATCACCGGCAACGTCTCCAGCAAGGTGCTGGGCACGGACGCCTTTCAGGAAGTGGACATCACCGGCATCACGCTGCCGGTGACCAAGCACAACTTCCTCATCATCCGCGCCGAAGACATTGCCCCGGCGATCCGCTACGCCTTTCAGATTGCCCAATCCGGCCGCCCCGGCCCGGTGTTGGTGGACATCACCAAAGACGCGCAGCAGGCGACGGCCATCTTCGACTTCGAAGCCGCCAAGCCGCGAGCGCATCGGCCCCATCCAATGCTCCGCGTGGAAGAGTCCGGTCTGGAGCAGGCAGCCGAACTGATCCAGCACGCCAAGCGGCCTGTGATTCTGGCCGGCCACGGCGTCTCCGAGTCCGGCGCGATGGAGCAACTGCGCACCCTGGCCGAGCGCGCCGGGATTCCCGTGGCGCTCACGCTGCTGGGCCTGGGCAACTTCCCCGCCTCGCACCCGCTCAATCTGGGCATGATGGGCATGCACGGCGAATCCTGGGTCAATCACGCCATCCAGGAGGCCGACCTGCTGATTGCCTGCGGCATGAGGTTCGACGATCGCGTCACCGGCACCATCGCGACCTATGCCACCAAGGCCAAAAAGATTCATATCGAGGTGGACCCCGCCGAGGTGAACAAGAACATCCGGGTGGACGTTGCTCTGATCGGTGATCTGCGCGCTGTGCTTGAAGATTTACTGCCCCGCATTCCCAGCCGCGACGGCTCGGCCTGGATCAGGACCATCGAAGCGAGCAAGGGCGCCGTGGCGGTGCGCGACATCAAGAACCTGCCCGACTCCGGCCACCTCTACGCGGCCCACGTGATGCACGACCTGTGGCGCATCACCGGCGGCGACGCCATCGTGGTCACCGACGTGGGCCAGCATCAGATGTGGGAGGCGCAGTACTTTCACCACGAGCGCCCGCGCACTCTGATCACCTCCGGCGGCCTGGGAACGATGGGTTTTGGCCTGCCCGCCGCCATCGGGGCCAAGTTCGCCTGCCCGGACAAGGAAGTCTGGGTCATCGCCGGCGACGGCGGCTTCCAGATGACCGCCTCCGAGCTTTCCACCATCGCCCAGGAAGGCATCAAGATCAACATCGCCATCATCAACAACGGCTATCTGGGCATGGTGCGCCAGTGGCAGGAATTCTTCTACGAGCGCAACTACGAGGCCACGCCGCTGGTCTCGCCCGACTTCGTCAAGCTGGCCGAGGCTCACGGCCTTCAGGGCCGGGCGGTTCGAACCCGCGCCGATGTGGCCTCCGCTGTCGACGAGGCTCGCTCCGCGCCGGGCACGTTCCTGCTCAACTTCATGGTCGAGAAAGAGGAGGCGGTCTATCCCATGATTCCCGCCGGCAACGCGCTGCACGAGATGATCCGCCGCCCCGGAAAAGATCCGCTGGTGGAATCGCCGGAAGACAAGTAATCAGAGATCAGAGATCAGGGGTCAGAGATCAGAGATCAGTTTCTCCGCGGGTTAGTAAGAGGTGATTTTTCATGGCGCACTCGTTTCGGGATTTGGTGGTTTGGCAGAGATCGATGCAGCTCACGGTTGCAGTCTATCGAATCACGCAGAGCTTCCCGCGCGAAGAACTGTACGGACTGACCAGCCAAATTAGACGTTCGGCGGTCTCTGTGCCAAGCAACATCGCGGAAGGGCATGGAAGGTTGAACACGGGCGAGTTCCGGCAATTTCTCGGCATCGCACGCGGCTCGAACTTCGAGTTGCAAACGCAATTGGAAATCGCTCGTGCACTTCAGTTCGGAAACTCCAAACTGCTCGATGAAGCTGAAGGTTTGTCTCACGAGGTTGGAAAGATGCTTTACGCAACTTTGGAATCGATCAAGAGCTAGGGTCTCAACTGCAGGTCACACTGATCTCTGATCCCTGATCTCTGATCTCTGATCTCTGATCTCTGAAAGGCTCTTTATGCTGCACACATTCGTCGCTTACGTAGAAGACCTGCCGGGCGTGCTGACGCGCGTGGCCTCGCTCTTCCGCCGCCTGAACATCAACATCACTCGCTCACCGTGGGCCGCAGCGAGCGCGCGGGCCTGTCGCGCCTCACGCTGGTCTGCGAGGCCTCGGCCGAAGCCGGCCACCGCGTCCGAGCCAGCCTGTTCAAGCTGGAGAATGTGGTCGATGTGGACGACATTGCACAGGCTCCGGCAGTGACCCGCGAACTGGCGCTCATCAAGGTGGCCGCCACGCCCCACACCCGGTCGCAGATCTTCGAGCTGGTCGAGGTCTTTCGCGCCCGCATCGTGGACCTGGCGCCAGAGTCGCTTATGATTGAGATGACCGGCGTCGAAAGCAAGATTGAAGGGCTCGTGCAGGTTCTCAACGAGAGCGACGCGGGCATTCTGGAAATCTGCCGCAGCGGCAAGCTCACCATGCGCCGCGGCCATCACACCAGCCGGGTACTGAAGGCCATGGGCGCGGACCCGGATGAGCCTGTCGAGCCGTACGAGAAATCCCTTGAAGAAAGTACGGCTGGTGAGCCGGAATAGCGGTTGACCCGCGGTTTTCAAGGGGCGCGGCTTCGGCCATCCCCTGACACCGATTGATGCGCATTGCGGGCACGGCAGCATCCGGCCCAATCCAACCAACATTCAACCCGCAAACAAAGGAAAACAAGAAAAATCATGGCGAAAACCTACTACGATCACGATGCCGACCTCTCTCTCATCCAGGCCAAGAAGGTGGCGATTATCGGCTACGGCTCCCAAGGCCACGCCCACGCCCTCAACCTCAAGGACTCCGGCGTCCACGTGAAGGTGGGCCTGGCGCCCAACTCCAAGTCCATTGCCAAGGCGCAGAAGGCCGGCCTGGAAGTCGGCACCGTGGCCGAAGTGACCAAGTGGGCCGACGTGGTGATGGTTCTGGTTCCCGATCAGACCGCGGCCAAGCTGTATGCCGAAGAGATCGGACCGAATTTGACCGCGGGCAAGATGCTGATGTTCGCCCACGGCTTCAACATTCACTTCAAGACCATCGTTCCTCCCAAGGACGTGGACGTCAGCATGGCCGCCCCCAAGGCTCCCGGCCATCGCGTGCGCGAGATCTTCGTCGAAGGCGGCGGCACGCCCTGCCTGATCGCCGTCGAACAGGACGCGACCGGAAAGGCTCAAGCGCTCGCTTTGAGCTACTTGAAGGGCATCGGCGGCACGCGCGCCGGAGTGCTCGAAACCACCTTCCGCGAAGAGACCGAAACCGATCTCTTCGGCGAGCAGGCGGTACTCTGCGGCGGTGTCAGCGCACTCGTCAAGGCGGGCTTCGAGACCCTGGTCGAGGCTGGCTACAACCCGGAAAACGCCTACTTCGAATGCCTGCACGAGCTCAAGCTGATCGTCGATCTGATGTATCGCGGCGGCCTGGCTTATATGCGCTACTCGATCTCCGACACCGCCGAGTGGGGCGACTACGTGAGCGGCCCGCGCGTCATCAACGACGAAAGCCGCAAGGCCATGAAGCAGATCCTCACCGAAATCCAGGATGGCAGCTTCGCCAAGCGTTTCCTGGCCGACCAGAACTCCGGACGCAAGGAATTCATGGCCTTCCGCGAAGCCGAAGCCAAGCATCCGGTCGAGATCGTCGGCAAGAAGCTCCGCGCCGCCATGCCGTTCCTCGACCCGATCACTGTGGAAGAAGTGGCCAAAGAGCGGTAAGCACAGCTTCAATCACAAAAACGCCGGGGGGCCCCAAGCCTCCGGCGTTTTTTTTCTGAGGAACGCATCCGGTCGCCCTCTTCCCGGCCGGACACGCGTTCTGGATTTATCGCCTCACAGAATCTTCTTCCCGAAGATCGAGCAGGCCAGTTCCACGGCCAGGTCGGCCGTGCGGTTGTGTTCGTCGATCACCGGGTTGACCTCGACGATCTCGAAGCTGAGCAGGCGGCCGTGGTCGGCGATGATCTCCATGGCCAGATGAGCCTCGCGGTAGGTGGCGCCGCCGCGGACCGGGGTGCCCACGCCGGGCGCATCCTCGGGGTCGATCCAGTCCATGTCCAGCGAGACATGGTAGCCGGCGGTGCCGCGTCCGGCCAGGCGCAGCGCCTCTTCCATGACCGTTCTCAGGCCGCGCTCGTCGATGTCCCGCATGGTGTAAACCGCGGCCACGCCAGCGCGGCGAATATTCTCCCGCTCGGCGGCGTCGATGTCCCGCACGCCCACCAACACCGTGTTCTCGGCCGCGATCTTGGGCGCGTAGCCGAAGATCTTCGTCAGCCGCTCGGCTCCCATGCCCAGCAGCGCCGCCAGCGGCATTCCATGCACATTGCCCGAGGGCGAGGTCTCGGGCGTGTTGATGTCGGCGTGGGCGTCGAGCCAGATCACACCGATCTTCTCTTCCCGGCGGCGGTAGAATTCGGCCACGCCGGCGATCGACCCGGCGGCCAGCGAGTGGTCGCCGCCCAGCACCAGCGGCGTCATCCCCTCTTCAAGGGTCTTCACCACGGCCTCGGCGGTGCGGGTGCAGGTTTCGGCAATTTGTTTCAGATAATGCGCGTTTTCGTTGCCCGAAGCCTGGGTTTCGGCAATCTCCACACGAATGTTGCCCCCGTCGGTCACCTGGTGTCCCAGCGTTTCCAGCCGCGCTTCCAATCCGGCAACACGCACCGCCGACGGGCCCATGTCCACTCCCCGGCGGCTGGCGCCCAGGTCAAGAGGAACGCCGATCACCCGGATGCGGCGGGTGGGAAGAGTCTGCGCGCCACGAAGCGATAAATTTGTGGAATCACTCGAAAGTTCTTTGCTGCTCGGCATGCTTTCGCTCCTGGCGCAGAAAATCATCGATTGCCCAGATCCCCGGCCGCATTCGAGAGCAGCGGTCGTGCCGGGCTCAAGCAACGCATGAACAGTATAGTGAATCCAGCAGCTCCTGATGGACATCCTCTTTTCATGCCTTTGACCGCGACCCCAAATATCCGAGTGCGGGCTTGCGCAGGTGCGCCATTCACAGCCGAAACATCGCAGAGTAAAGGAAGGGAAGACTGAGCGTTGAAGCTGAGCCAGGGATCGACATCCGGAGTCAATGAACAGGATCAACTCAGCGACCGCCTGCTTTGGACGATGACCGTTGCCTGCGGAGCCGCCGTCGCCAATATTTATTACAACCAGCCCATGCTGGCGCAGATGGCGAGCAGCCTGCATGTTACGGTCCATCAAATTGGTCTTGTCGCCACGGCTACGCAGGCCGGATACGCCGTCGGTATGCCGGTCTTCATTCCTCTCGCGGATTTTGTCGAGCGGCGCAAGCTGCTCGCGTGGATGTTTGCCGGCGCGGCGCTGGCCTCCATGATGGCTGCACTGGCCCCATCGCTGAGCCTTGAGCTGGTTGCCAGCCTGCTGATCGGCGCGACGTCGGTGATTGCGCAGATCTTGATTCCTTTTGCCACGGAGATGTCCGGGCCCGAACGGCAAGGTCACGTGATCGGAAGACTGCTGAGCGGTCTGCTGCTTGGAATCCTGCTGGCAAGAACGGTGAGCGGTGTCGTGGCCAAACAAATGGGATGGCGAACCATGTTCTGGATCGGCTCAGGCCTTTCTCTGGCGCTGAGCCTGATTCTTGCCGCGATGCTGCCCTCGACTCCCGCGCGCCCCATGGTTCGCTATGGAGCTTTCATGCGCTCCCTTCTGCAGCTGCCGCGGGAAGCGCCCGCCCTGCTGGGCGTGGGCTTGAGGGCAGGCATGTTCTTCGGGGCTTTCATCGCGTTCTGGACCACACTGGTTTTCTTTCTCGGAACGCCTCCCTATCACTATGGGAGCCAGGCGGCGGGAATGTTCGGTCTGGTCGGGGCCGTGGGCGCCCTGATCGCGCCATGGGCGGGAAAAGCCTCCGACCGGCGCAGCCCGCGTTTCGTCCTTTGCTGGGCGGTCGGAATCTGCCTCGCGGCCTACCTTGTGTTCCGCCTATGGGGCTGGCATCTTTGGGGGCTGATCCTGGGCGTCATTCTGCTGGATGCCGGAACGCAGGCGGCGCAGGTCGCCAATCAATCCCAGGCCCTGAGCCTGTTGCCCGCCTCAAGGAACCGCATCAATACGATTTATATGATGTGTTATTTCGGCGGAGGGACGCTCGGCTCGCTGGCTGGAACGTGGGCGTGGGAAGAATACCGGTGGAGCGGCGTCTGCTCGACAGGCTTCGTTTTCCTGATGATTGCAGGGGCCATCCTGCAACTGCAAGATGGGGAAAAACGAAGGAATTGATCGTTGCGACGCTCTGCAACCTCAGACCTGCGGCAAGCAGGAGCCACTGAACTCCAATGGGTTTTCCGGGGGAAATCTGCCTTCTGTTGCGCAACGATCAGCGGGCCCGGATTGCTCCGGGCCCGCTGATCGTTGGTTGCGGTTGCGGTAAAGCGCTTCCTGGACGTCCAGTTCTCTACTCAGCCGCCATCTCCTCGGCTTCGCCCTCCTGGCGCATCAGTTCCAGTTCGCGCTCGGCTGCTTCGATCTCGGCCGTAACCTCTTGCTGCACGCGAGCCGCGGCTTCCTCGAGCTCAGGGCTGAGCTGAACATTGCGGTAGTACTCGAGGCCCGTGCCCGCCGGAATCAGCCGCCCGACGATCACGTTCTCCTTCAGTCCGCGCAGGTTGTCGATAGCCCCATTGATGCTGGCCTCGGTGAGCACGCGCGTCGTCTCCTGGAAGCTGGCCGCAGAGATGAAGCTGTCGGTGGAGAGCGACGCCTTGGTGACGCCCAGCAGAAGCGGTCGCCCGATCGCCGGACGGCCTCCGGTGGCCAGCACCCGCTCGTTCTCTTCACGGAAGCGGAAGCGGTCCACCTGCTGCTCGAGCAGGAAGTTGGTGTCGCCTACATCGTCGATCCTCACCCAGCGCAGCATCTGCCGGACAATCACCTCGATGTGCTTATCGCTGATGGCCACGCCCTGCAGGCGGTAGACTTCCTGGATTTCGTTCACCAGGTAAGCCTGCAGCGCCTTTTCGCCCAGCACATTCAGAATGTCGTGCGGGTTCAAAGGGCCGTCCATCAGGGGATCGCCGGCGCTCAACCGCTCGCCTTCCTGCACGTTCACGTGAATGCCGCGCGGCACCGAGTATTCCTTCTCGTCACCGTTGTCGGCGGTGATATAGATCTTGCGCTGGCCTTTGGCAACTTCGCCAAAGCGGACCACGCCGTCGATTTCGCTGATGATGGCCGTCTCGCGCGGCTTGCGCGCTTCGAACAGCTCGACCACCCTAGGCAAACCGCCGGTGATGTCCTTGGTGCGCGTCGACTCCTTGGGAATCTTGGCCAGCACATCGCCCGGACCCACCTCGTCGCCGTCCTGCACCATCAGGTGAGCGCCGTGAGGCAACAGGTAGCGCTTGTGAGCCTTCGCATTCTTGACCATGAAAGCCGGCTGCCGCTTCTCATCGGGAGCATCGGCCACCACCCAGCGCGAGAGGCCGGTGACTTCGTCCACCTCTTCGTTGAGCGTGATGCCTTCCTGCAAGTCCTTGAACTGCGCCGTGCCGCCGATTTCGGTCAGGATCGAATAGGTATACGGATCCCATTCGGCCATCAGCTGGCCGAGCTTCACCCGGTCGCCGTCCTTCACGCGGAGGCGCGCGCCGTAGACCACCTGGTAGCGCTCCTTCTCGCGCCCGCGATCGTCTTGAATGACCAGCGAGCCGGAACGGTTCATGGCCACCAGCGCTCCGTCTTTGCTTTCCACGTAGTTCAGGTTGATGAAGTGCACCGTGCCGTTGTTCTTTGCGTCCACCCGCGATTTGTCCTGCACGCGGCTGGCAGTTCCGCCCACGTGGAAGGTACGCATGGTCAACTGCGTGCCCGGCTCGCCGATCGACTGCGCGGCGATGACGCCACAGGTCTCGCCCAGTTCCACCATGCGCCCTGAACCCAGGTTGCGCCCGTAGCACAGCGCGCAGACGCCGCGCCGCGACTCGCAAGTCAGCACCGAGCGGATCTTCACCCGCTCCACGCCCGCGCCCTGAACGGCGGAGGCAATGTCCTCGTCGATGCCCTGGTTTATATCGACCACGACGTTGCCGTCGTAGTCCTTGATGCGTTCGAGCGACACGCGGCCGATGATGCGGTCGCGCAGTTCCTCGATGATCTCGCCCGACTCGACGATCGACCCGACGTAAATGCCTTCGACCGTGCCGCAGTCGTACTCGGTCACGATCACGTCCTGGGCCACGTCCACCAGACGGCGGGTCAGGTAGCCGGAATCGGCCGTCTTCAGTGCGGTGTCGGCCAATCCTTTACGTGCCCCGTGGGTGGAGATGAAGTATTCGAGCACCGTCAAGCCTTCGCGGAAGTTAGCCGTGATGGGTGTCTCGATGACTTCGCCAGACGGCTTGGCCATCAGACCGCGCATGCCCGAAAGCTGGCGAATCTGCTGCTTGGATCCACGGGCGCCGGAGTCGGCCATAATGTAGACCGGATTCATGGCTCCCTCTTCGTCAGCCCGCTTCATATTGCCGAACATCTCGTCGGCCACCTTGTCGGTGACCGCCGACCACATCTGGATCACCTTGTTCGCGCGCTCGCCGTTGGTGATGGCGCCGTCCATGTACTGCTTCTGGACCTCGATCACCTTCTTGTCGGCATCGTCCACGACCGTGTACTTACTGTCTGGAATCACCATGTCGTCCAAGCCCACCGACAGGCCGGATTTCGTGGCGTAATTGAAGCCCAGCGACTTGATCTTGTTGGCGTAGCTCTAGTGATTTTCCTGTTCTGATCTCTTTGTTGAATTTGAGTTGATGGTGGTTTTCCTTCGTTTGTGTGCATTCCACCAGGCTGGCCAGGCTGGCCTCCTCTCTCTCTCTCTGTTTGTCTGGTAGGG
>CAWBHO010000109.1:0-6477 GCA_963788415.1 uncultured Acidobacteriaceae bacterium
AGAGTGAGACTCAGAGGGCATTTTCCCCGAGAAAATGCCCCTCGCATGATCTTCAAATGGCAACACTTGAATCGAAACCGCTCTAGAAGCTGGAAGCTAGGAGCTAGAAGCTGTCTTTTACGTTCCGGTTCCGGCAAAGACTACGCCAATGGTGCGCAGGATAATCTGCAGGTCCAGCCAGATGCTCCAGTTTTCGATATAAGTCACGTCCAGCGAGATGTAACTGTCAAAGGATGGATCCTGGCGGGCCTGCACCTGCCACAGCCCGGTGATCCCGGGAGTGACGTCGAGGCGGCGCAGGTGGCTGAGCTTGTACTGGTTGACCTCGCTGCCGATGGGCGGCCGGGGACCGACCACGCTCATGTCGCCGCGCAGCACATTGAAGAATTGGGGCAACTCATCGAGCGAATACTTGCGCAGAAATCTTCCGAGCCTGGTAATGCGGGGATCGTCAGTGATCTTGAACAGCACCCCCCGGCGCTCGTTGAGGTGCATGACGCTCGCGCGCCGCCGCTCCGCGTCTTGAACCATGGTGCGGAACTTGATGCAGCGGAAGACAAGTCCCTTCTTGCCAATGCGCTCGGAGAGATAGAAGACCGGGCCGGGAGAATCGAGCTTGATGGCGATGGCGACGGCCGTGAGCAGTGGTGAAAGAAGGATCAGAGCGACGCCGGAAAAAACCACGTCCACCACGCGCTTGAGCAGCAGCTTGACCTCATGCACCTGGCCGCGATGCAGCGGGATCGTAGGAAACTGGCCCACATATTCGATGGAGTTATTCCAGGTGTGGCCATCGTACATATCGGGAACGACACGAAGGTCCACTCCCTGAACCCGAGCCTGAGCGAGCGCATTCTGGACAACGGTGCGCTCGCAGGGCGTGGTAAAGAATATCTCGTCCACAAAGTGCTTGCGGGCGTGCTGAAAGAGCGTATCGATGGTGCCCACCACCTCGCCAGATGCCGCGACCGGGCCGGAGCCGGGCAATTCAATGAACCCCTTGAAGGAGTAGCCCAGGTGGCGGATGCTGTCCAGGTGATGACGCAGGGCTTGCGCTTCCGGCCCGGTGCCCACGATGAGCACGTTGCGCGTGCCCACTCCCCGCTCGAAGCCGCGATAGAGCAGGAGACGATAGACCAGACGGCGCAGGCTGAGTGCGACGGTGACCAGCCCCACGGTGAGCAGAACGATGCTGCGCGGAATGTCCTCGGCATGAACCAGGTAAAGCGTGCCTGTAAGCAGCAGGCCGGAGGTGACGCAGGCCTGCACGCTCAGGCGCTGCTCATGGAGGATGCTGTTGAGCCGCTTGGGCGAATAAAGATTCAGCCTCCGGCTGGTAATCATCAGCGCCATGGCGTATCCGCACAAAAGGGCGAGCAGGATTCCCATGGAACGGCCGTGAATCAGCGTACCGTGCCAAAATCCCCTGGCGCTTGCCAAGGGGCCCCTGTGCTCTCGTTCAAGGGTGGCACACACAGCGGCTGCGAGAATGGTCATCGCATCCAGGGCCATCCAGACGTAGGTCTTGCCGCGCGGGCCGCGCACAGCGCCGCCAACAGAACCTTCCGTCCAGTCCTGGAAGCTGGACTCGGAGGTGGATATTTTTTGCCAGAATTCCGAAGTTGCCATATGCGTCGTGGTCCTTGAAACGAACTGCGACCGGGAACAAGCGGAGATTTCCCCGCTCAAAAGAACACAATGAATATGCAACCAGGCGCAACAACAGAATCATTCCCTGCCGGAACTCAATTCGTCTTCGGTCAGGGAGTGCAATGAAACAATCAGTATTCCTGCCGCCAGAAACCAGCCATGGCAAATTGAATCTTTGCTCAGGTCACTGGGCTGGACCGACCGCGGCATTCGCCGACGGACTTACCCTGCAATTTTGCTCGATCGTTCAATCGGACTGACTGATCAACTGCGGATCGACCTCGCTTTTGACTCGCCGGAACCAACCTCACCGAGATCCGCTCACTGCGATATGGGAAGTTACCTGCTGAAAACAAGATTATACAACATTGACTTGCCGCCGCCGCTCACTTTCAAAGCTAACTCTCTCAGGAGACCTGCCCGCGGAAAAGCTGCCGGCCATTCCTTCCCGGCGGCTTACTGAAATCAGCATCGCTCAAATTGGCATTCGACCGCAAGCAAAATTTCATAGACTTTTGATGGTAATCCAAAGGGCGCCTCATTCCGAAGGCAGCACGTAGGCGTCTAGAGCCAGGAACTGCTGAATATGAGGATCGGGCGAGGCGACAAAGTCGCTGACCGGGCCGAAAAACTGTGCCCTGCCCTGATGAAGAAAGAGCACCGCGTCGGCCAGGCGCTCGGCAAAGCGCATGTCATGAGTGACTACGATGCTGGTCTTGCCCATCTGGCGCTTGAGAATCTCGATGAGGTCTCCGAGCCGGCGGGCGATGATGGGATCGACCATGGTGGTCGGCTCGTCGTAGAGCACCACCTCGGGTTCGGCGGCCAGGGCGCGGGCGATGGCCACGGCGCGTTTGCGGCCGGTGGAGAGGCTGGCTGGCAGGGCGTCGGCCACATCTTCAGCTCCGACCACGTTGATGAGCCGGTCGACCAGTTCCTGCACCCGCTCCTCGGTCAGGCCGCCACGCTCGCGCAGCGGAAAAGCCACGTTCTCGCGCACACTGAGCGAATCAAACAGCGCGCCGTTCTGGAAGACCATGGTGACGCGCTTGCGGATGGCCCTCATGCCCTCTTCGCCAAGGCTGGTGATCTCCTGCCCTTCGACGTGAACAGAACCCTCATCCGGCTTGAGAAAGCCCATCAGAATGCGCAGGGCCACCGATTTTCCGACGCCGCTGCGGCCCAGAATGCAGAGCGTCTGGCCGCGATTCACGAAAAAGCTCACGTCCTCCAGAACGGCGCGGCCGTCGAAGGAGATGCCGACATGGCTGAAAGAGATGATGGGATCCGGCGATTGGGATGCGGCCGCGGCAGAACAACCCAGCTCTCCGGCGTCGGTTCCAGACAGCGCCCCGGCAAGCTCCGCATTGGAAGAAGAATCGAACATGGCCGTAGATTCAGCTTACCCGACCTGAGCCGCGACGGAGCCATCTTCCGGCCCACAAATCCCGCAGAAGAAATAATCTGCGGAGTCATGGAAAAAATCATACCCCCAGGAGTAAAGGGAGTGAGCAGAGATCCGTTCCCCCGCCGCTTCGCCGACTGCTTCGATTGCGCGCCGGGGAAACGGAATTCAGCGCATCAAGTTGCGGGACGAAACTGTGGTTTCCCTGATGTGAAAATCGGAATCATCTGGTCAGGTACTCACCCCCGGCCGCTTGCTCTTCTGCCCACGCGAATACTCTGGAGCCATCGCCTCACTCGGCGTTGTCGATCTGGGCTTTTTGCAGTTTGTCGGAGTAATCGACGTAGACCGCCTTCCATGTGGTGTAGAAATCGATGGCCCCATTGCCTTCGCGGTGGCCATTGCCGGTTTGCTTGACTCCGCCGAAGGGCAGGTGAACCTCCGCGCCGATGGTGGGCGCGTTGATGTAGGTGATCCCCGACTCCAGGTCGCGCATGGCGGTGAAGGCGCGGTTCACGTCCTTGGTGTAGAGCGAGGTCGAGAGGCCGTACTCGATGGAATTGGCGATTTCGATGGCCTGTTCGAAGGTCTCGAACTCGATGAGGCTGACGACCGGGCCGAAGACCTCTTCGCGGGCGATGCGCATGGAGGGCAGAACCCCGCCCACGACAGTCGGCTCGAAGAAGGTGCCGTGGGCGTAGGCGCCCTCGGTGAGCGCGTGGCCGCCGGTGAGCAGTTCGGCTCCTTCAGCCAGCGCAATGGCCGCGTATTTTTTGGAAGTTTCGATCTGGCTTGCGTTCACCTGCGGACCGACTTCGACGGACTCGTCCAGGCCGTTGCCGACCTTCAGCTTTTTGGCGCGGGCGACGAATTCGGCGGTGAATTTGGCGGCAATTCCCTTCTGCAGCAGGATGCGGCTGGTGGCCGTGCAGCGCTGGCCGGTGGTGCCGAACGCGCCCCAGAGCGCGCCGTCCAGGGCCAGTTCGAGATTGGCGTCGTCGAGGACGATCTGCGCGTTCTTGCCGCCCATTTCGAGCGAAACCGGCTTGAAAGTGGCCGCGGCGCGCTGGGCGACCAACGAGCCGACCTCGCTGGACCCGGTAAAGCTGATGGCGCGCACGCCGGGGTGCTCGACCAGCGGCATTCCCACCGCGGAGCCGGAGCCGCTGACGATGTTGACCACGCCCGGCGGCAGCCCGGCATCCACCAGCGCCTGGACCAGGTTGTAGGTGGAAAGCGGGGTGTCGGTGGCCGGCTTGATGACGCAGGTGTTGCCGGAGACCAGCGCTGGGAAAAGTTTCCAACTGGGGATGGCCATGGGGAAGTTCCAGGGGGTAATGAGGCCGACCACGCCCACCGGCATGCGGACGCTCATGGCGAATTTGTTCTGCAACTCCGAGGGGGTGGTCTGGCCGAAGAGACGGCGACCCTCGCCGGCCACGTAGAAGGCTTCGTCGATGGCCTCCTGCACGTCGCCGCGGGTCTCGGCCAGCACCTTGCCCATTTCGCGGGTCATGGCGCGCGCGTACTGCTCCTTGCGCTGCTGGAGGAGCAGTCCGGAGCGCAGCAGGATCTCCGCCCGCTTGGGCGCCGGAACCAGCCGCCATGTGGCAAAGGCCTTTCGCGCGGCGGCCACGGCCAGGGCCACGTCTTCGCTGTGCGAGGAGGGAAACGCGCCCACGACGTCGGTGTGGTCGGCGGGATTCAGGTTGAGGATGGTCTTGCCGCTCAGGGCCGGCAGCCATTGGCCGCCAATCAGGTTGTGATACGTCGGATAGGACATGAAAAACCTCGGGAAAAGCAGTTGTCAGCGGTCAGTTGTCGGTCGTCAGCGAGCGAAAAATGGAAGATTGCGGCGCCCGGTGGAATTTGGACCTAACCCGCAGAAAAGCATACATCAGGGACCGAAGTTCGCGCTCACCCGGCGGCGAAACAACCAGGGCAACTGTTTGAACGCAGGAGACCGCGGGCGGATGGGCGGCAGGCGAAAAAACTCGAATTGGCGTAAACTTGAACTCAGCAGCACGAGCCAGTTGGCCCGGCTCGCACCCACCGGGTTTCCGGCGGCAAGTTTTTGGCCGTGGGATGCATTCGGGGTTCCCGGCGAAGGTCGTTTGTTCGCTGGGGCAATAGAGATGGGGGCGTCACGGTTTCGACGGGATTGAATGCGGCAAAGGAGTCATGCCGGGGTGTGGGCACCCGTAATCGCCTGCAAAACCAAAGTTGCCGACTACAGTCTGCCACTTGCAGCTTAATTAAATAAGCTGCCGTCTTCCACGGCTTTGCCTATGGGCCGTGAGCGGACGTCATTCAGTAGGCTGGCAAAAGCGGCTCGGTCCGGGCGGCAGATGCGAGATCAATCGGACTAGTTTCTGGCGCATCTTGTCCGCTCTCAAGCGCCAGCGGCGAAACCCAATGGAACCGGACAAAGCATGAACACTCCTGGCTGACAGCGATTTCGGACGCGGGTTCGACTCCCGCCGCCTCCACCATAAACAAGTATAACAAAATAAACACTTTAAGTTGCTGAAAAACACGAAAATCGGGAACCTGTGGCAAATTTGTACCGCCGCCGTTTTCGTCTTAGAATGTAGCCACTATGTTGTCCGTCTACGTTCGCCACAAAACCACCTGCAAATACAAGGACGAGCCCACCTCTCGGCACTGCTCTTGCACGAAGTGGCTGGTCGGCACTCTGCCCGGTCGCAAGGGCCGCTTCCGCACCTCGGCGAAGACGACCTCATGGGAACAGGCCGAAGGCATCGCTCGCCAATACGAGGCCGCCGCGGCTGGCGGAAAAGATATGGAAGCCGCGATGTCCCTGCCCACGGTCAAGGTGCGATGGACGCATATCTCGCCGACGCGCTTGCCCGCGGACTGGTAGAGGACACGGTTCGCAAGCTCACGACGATCTTCGAGAAGCAGCTTCTCTCCTTCTGTGAGCAGGAAGAGATTCGCTTCCTGCGCGATCTCAAGACCAAAGACCTGACGGCGTGGCGGAAGAACTGGAAGGACGGCCAGCTTGCCCGCAAGAAGAAGCACGAGCGGGTGGTCGGCTTCTTCTGGTTCTGTGTGCGGCAGGGCTGGATTCCGCAGAACCCCACCCAGGCGATGGGCAAGATCATCGCCAAGCACACCCCGACTGACTACTTCCCAAAGGCCGAGTACGCAATCATTCTCTCTGCCTGCGGGCGGCTCGACGACGGGATCAAGCGAGCCTATGACATCGAGAAGCGTGGTGAGCGCATTCTCGCGCTCACGGAGCTGATGCGCTGGAGCGGCCTTCGCATACGCGATGCGGTGACGCTCGAAAAGACACGCCTCGAAGGCGGCAAGCTCTTCCTCTACCAAGCCAAGACCGGCGTGCCGGTCTACGTGGTGCTGCCGCCGCATGTGGTCGAGTTGTTCTTGAATCTTCCCCC
>CAWBHO010000110.1:0-8915 GCA_963788415.1 uncultured Acidobacteriaceae bacterium
AGAGTGCCTTTGAGCGGATGAAGAAGCGTTACGGGGATGCGGTGGTGTAGCAAGACGCGAGTTCGCTGAAAGGCGCGGAATCGGATGCCGAAGCAACCGCCGCCGCGCTGGGCGACGTGAAGGCTTCTTTGGCTTCATCGCCGGAGTTGGGCAAGCAGGCCAATGAATTGCTCGCGCAATTTGCCTCGATCCGGTCCCGCGATCACGATACCTACGCCGCGATCCTGTCCTCCGCCGGCACTCCCAGCGACGATTTGATGGCCAAGGTAGGCGTTTTGGGCAAGGATAATACGGCATTCGGCGAGACGATGAGCCAGTTTAACAAGGCCATCTCCGCCAACTTTCTGCAGCAACTCGACGTCGTCGATGCGTGGTCCTTGCGCAGCCGGATTGCCGGGCTTGTGATGCTGTGTTTTGTGGTGATCGTTTGCGTGGTCGCCTGGTGGGTGATTCAGTCCAAGGTGGTGCTGCCGCTACGTTCCCTGGCTGTGCGCCTGCAGGATATCGCGGAAGGGGAAGGCGATCTGACGCGCCGCATCGAAGTGAACGGTCAAAACGAGATCGACGAAGTCGGCGTCTGGTTCAACGTGTTCATTGGCCGCATCGAGGCCATTGTGCGGCAAGTGGCCGAGCACGCCGTCACTCTGGGTCAAGCCACAACGGAGTTGGCCGCAACCTCAATGGAGGCCGCGCACCAGTCCGCCAAGCAGCAAGAGCAGGCGGAGCGGATTACCGCGACGATGAATGAGATGTCGGGCGCTGTGCAGGAGATTAGCCGGACAACGCAGAACGCTGCCGGCGATGCTCAAAAGGCCGAGGAGAGTGCCAAGTCGGGTGGCGAAACCGTTCGCGCGACGGTTGAGACCATCGGCAGCCTGTTACAGTCGAACCAAGAAACTTCGACGCGTATTGAAGAGCTGGGACGGTCCAGCGACGCGATTGGGAAGATCATTGGCGTGATTAACGACATTGCCGGGCAGACAAATCTGCTGGCTCTGAATGCGGCGATTGAAGCGGCCCGTGCCGGAGAGCAGGGGCGCGGCTTTGCGGTGGTTGCAGGCGAGGTACGGCGATTGGCCGAGCGGACCAGCGCCGCAACCAAGGAAGTGGACCAGACGGTGCGGGCCATCCAGCAGGGAACTGCCGATGCAGTCGAGGCAATGCGCTCCAGTATGTCCAAAGTGCAAAGCGGTGTGGACTCCGCGCACTCGGCGGGCGAGGCGCTGGCCAGCATCATTCACGGCTCTGAGTCTGTGCAGAAGATGGTGACACAGATTGCCGCGGCCGCGACCGAGCAATCCTATTCCACGAAGTCGGTGACCGAGAATGTGAAGGAGATCGCTACCATCATCGAGCACATTGCAGCCGGCTCGCAGCAATCCGTGGAAGCCTGCCAGCAACTGGCGGTACTATCCAACGAGCTTGCCGGCCTGGTGGGCTCGTTCAAAGTGGGACCCGGCAAGGGCGATGGGATCGCCAGCCACACGCCGGGCACAGCCGCTTCCTCAACCCTTCCATCGCACGGCTTCAAGCGCGCGGCCTCCGCGCTTTTCTCTTAACGGACACATCCGAGCCACAGTCTCCCCGCCCGAATCGTCTATTAGTACATTCGGGCGGAGAGTGTTCAACCAAATTACGAAACAGCGGTGCTCCACGTGAGGGCTGAGAAATACCCTTAAGAGTCTCGCTGCGGGCGACCTTCAAACTGAAATCGCCGAAGATTATTGTATCCCTTCCCCTAGTCCGAATTTCTTGCTGGCTCACGATCTAAAAGATACCTATTTCAAAAGGATGGATAAGTCGCGAGCATCGCGAGGAGTCGCGACAGCGGTCCCCGGCAACGATTGTGCGAGCTCCGGCGTGATGGTGATCAGAAGTTCGGAACTGGTGCGGTTTGCATCGCGATTGGAGGAAAGTCCGCTGGTGTCGCCCACGGCCTCCCGACCAACGTGCCCGGTAAGCAAAGCAGTCGCATGCAAGGGCACTATCATGGCATCGGAGAATTCGCGCCGGTCGAGAGCAGGCACCTCATTCACAGTGTTACCCGCCAGCGACTGGTTCTTCCAATCGAGACTCAAGTAGAGGTTGCCATTGCCCATAAGGTGTGGTTCCAACTGCAGAGTCAATCCAAGATCTTCATATTGAACGCTAGGAGTAGTGGAAGCCTCCCAGCTGGAAGATGTGCTGGAGTAACTGTAATAGATACTGCTGCCAACCTTGACGGGATAACGCTGGCCGATGCGCAGAGTGGCGCTCTGACGATCGGCAACACGTAGCGTGCTTTCCGCAATCTCATGAAGGTGCGAATCTGTGAGACTTACGTTGACACTAGGCGAGTCGAACGACATGCCCATATATGTCTCACCGCCGCCGAAGTAGACAAAGCCGTTGCTGAGATCGCTGGTGGTGTACCCGGCAGCAAGCAGCAAAAGGGCGATCTCAAGAGTGTCGGAGGAAGAAACGGTTCCGGCGGAGATTAACTCATTGACGATTGACTGGTTCTTGCTGATTAACGTCTGCGCTTCGCTCAACAGACTAAAGCTCTGGGTCGTGGATGGCGGTTGCGCGCCCAAATTCGATTCGTGCGATTGATCAATCGTATAGACACATATCTTAAACAGAAGATCAGGCACAGGCTTTTTTAAAAGATCGATCAATTGGCCCGCCTGGTGAAGGGCGTCTAGATCTGCGTGGAGCGTTATGCCGCGGGCATTCTCCGTCACCTCTTTCAACTCAACAATCCGGCTGAGCAGTTCGTGCAGAGTTGCGCGATCCTCCGTATTCAAGCCGGCCAGAGAGTAGTAAGCAGTAGAACGATATTTTGCTCGATTCGCTAAGTTGTCGGCTGCAACCAGTATCTGTCCGGCGCCCGCAGGGATAAAGAACATGTGCGTCATCCAACTAAGCGCCTGCTGTACCTCGGCTAGATCCGCATCGTCGATGTCAATGCGGATCGACGGTGGAACAGGGGAATCGACAAAGTTCAGGTGGAGTTGCCATGGCTCCATGCTCGCACGCATCACGTACGCGGTTTCACCGCGCAGGTGGAGACTGATCCGTGTTGCAACAGAGGGCGCGTCATGCGCCTGCAACGCGGCATTTGCCTGTTGTGCATGCAGCGTTACGTCGCATGCCACTAGCATGGTCATAACAGCAACCGTCGCACGGCGAGATGCACACAATATGTCCATATTGAATAGACGTACATGTTGCACTCCTCGTTCACGCGCATTCTACACGGGGCAATTTTATTAAGATTTATTACGAACGAGGAAGACGAGAGCATTTGCTCATCAGGTTGCGTCTGTCTGATTAATTGCGTCGTGAGCATAGACACAATGAACAAATCTGCGCGTGCGGCTTTTAGGCAAAGGATTGAATCATGCATTTTCGGTTGCGGCAATTGACGGGACTCGCGCTTGTGCTGCTTGTCGCGGGAACGGCTTCCCTGTTTGCGATGTCGCCCAAGCGTATGTATCAGCAAGGCGAGAAGGCAGAGGCAAGCGGAGATCTGGATGGTGCTTTCACAGCATATGCCGCAGCGTCGCGTGCACAGCCAAACGAAATTCAATACCGACTGGCGATGGAAAGGCTGCGCTTCATCGCCGCCGAGGCGCATGTGCATGCTGGTGAGCATCAGTTGGAGACCGGCAATACAACCGATGCGCTGCGTGAGTTTCTTCGTGCGCTGGACATAGATCCTGGCAGCGCCGTTGCCCGACAGGATTTGCAGAAGGCGCAAGACCTGGTCAAAAACAAGGATACCGAAACGAAGAAGCCCCTGACTGTAACAGAAGGGAGCGAAAGCCCCGCCCCACCACCACGGCTTGAGTTGAAATCCCATGGACTATTGACGATGCAGATGGTGGAGCAAAGCACGGTTCTGTACCAGGCGCTAGGCGGGATGGCCGGCATCAATGTGTTGATCGATCCGGACTACCACCCGGTGCGCGTTACTCTGGACGTGAAGGGCGTCACCGTGCTTGAATCGCTCGATATGCTTGGCGAACTCTCAAACAGTTTCTGGAAACCAGTTACCCGAAATACGATTTTTGTGGCTTCAAACACGCTCGCGAAACGAAAGAGCCTGCAGGTGGAGGCAATGCAGATCTTCTATTTGTCAAATGTGGCGCAACAGTCGGATTTGAACGATGTGCAGACAGCATTACGCAACATTCTGACCGGGGCCAAAATATATGCGGTGCCCAGTCAGAACGCGATTGTAGTGAAAGGCACTGCGGACGAAATTTTATTAGCCAAGACCATGATTCATGCGCTGGACAGGACTCGCCCCGAGGTGCTGGTCGATGTCTATGTGCTCCAAGTGAAGCGCGACCTGGAACGCAAGCTGGGGATTTCTCCGCCGACATCGCTCACAGTCAGTTCCAGTTCCAGCAGCACTCTGAACAACATCGGCAGCACCTCGTCCTACTCGTATTCTATGGGAAATGCGGCGGCTGATCTTTTGTTGTCTGACTCAACGACACGCATGTTGCAGAACCCGCGGATTCGTGCGCTGGATGGGCAGAAGGCCGTGCTCAAGATCGGCACGCGCATTCCCACCGCCACCGGAACATACACATCAGGAACGACGGCATCAAGCACGACCTCATTTCAGTACATTGACGTGGGCGTGAATGTGGAACTGACACCCACGATTCATGAAAATCGCGATGTAACCCTCAAACTCAGCTTGGAGGTTTCATCGCAGAGCGGCACGGTCACGATCGATAGTGTGGAAGAGCCGGAGATCGCCCAGCAGAAGGTCGATCAGGTGATCCGGCTGCGGGAGGGCGAAGTGAGCATTCTGGCAGGACTTGTCGATAAGGAGGTGACTGGGGCAATAAGCGGATGGCCCGGACTTGGCGAGATACCGGCGGCAAAATATTTGTTCAGCACGCAGGATCACGAAAAGGTGGACAACGAGGTCATTTTCATGCTCGTGCCGCACATCGTGCGCGCGCCAGAAGACGATCCACTTGGTGGGCGGTCCATTGGGACGGGATCGGGCGACGTGATTGACCTGCAGATGGAAGGAGCACATGCCCCCAGGTAGGACTCATGGGAATTTATAAGGATGTACGGATCGCTGACCAATGTTCAAACCGCCCCAGGGCGCGATTTGAGAGCTTGCTTTTCGCTTTTTGTCCATAGAATACGTTTCGTCTCCAGGGGGCTGAAATGAATCATCAAACCCGACCTGTCGTAAAATCGCCCGCCAGTGCAGAGGCTGGACGAGATTACCCGTGTAGCCGCAACTCAATGTGTGTTTGAACCTGGCCAGCGAAGCAGCTCAAAGAGTAAGTCTTCGACCCAAGAAGAAATCGGAATCCAAGGCGGACCAAATGCGGTGCGCTCCTAGAACATGGCATGGCGCTGCTTTTCCAAACCAAAGCGGCAGTTCAGGCGGTAATTCAGAGAAACCGCATCATTTCCAGCACGACGCTAAGCCCAACGCCGGGCAGGGGCGGTAGAACCGCGTAGTAACGATGACGGGCGCCTATCTGGAAGGAAATGAATGGCGTTGCAAGCACTCAAGCGCTTTCCCCTCCGTCTCACCGCAAGGACAAAACACTTGACAACTGGCGGGAATGCCATCACTACAGTGACGACACACCCGCCAAGCCTCTCCCTGCAAACAGGTGAAGCTCAAATCGGCGTGTTTTTCATTTTCCGATGAAATACGGCAAGTCTCATCTTCCATACGAAGATCAAGTCTATTTATTGATCCTCCGCGGTCACGCTTGCGCAGACAGGGCGAGCACGCTGTTTTGGCTGAAGCGAATCGGCTGTTACCGCCTGAGTGCATACTTCTTCCCATTCAAAGATGCGGCCACCGGCAATTTTCGTCCTGGGACGACCTTTGAGCAAATCATTGATCTCTATCGATTCGATGCCGACCTGCGGCTGCTCGTACGCGAAGCTCTGGATAGGATTGAGATCAGCGTCCGCGCTGTCACTACCTACGAAATAGGAAAAGACCTGGGTGTTTTCGGCTATTCGGACCGCGCCAATTTTGCGACGGGCATTCAATCATGCCGACTTCATGAGAATTCTCCGGCGCGAAGAGGGGGTTCGACGGAGGTTTTCATCGGCCATTACCGGACCAAGTACACCTCTGAAACGGAACTACCCGTGTGGATGGCAACGGAATTGGTCAGCTTCGGCGCGCTGTCGAGGATGTATGAGCACTTGAGGACCAGCCAGCGGAAGAGAATCGCCTGCGAATTCAATCGGCTGCAACCCGTTTTTGTGAGCAGGCTTCACATTTTGACCGCGATCCGCAACGTATGCGCGCATCACAATCGGTTGTGGAATCGGGAGCTTGTCGTCAAGGCGGAGTTGCCAGTGGCGTGGAAAGCAAACGGCATTAGCAACGACCGCTTTTACGTGATCGCGCTGATCATCCAAACACTGCTCGCCTACATTTCACCTGATTCCCGTTGGGGCGGGCGGCTCAAGGCTCTTTTCGACGCTCATCTGGCTGTAAATCTGCGAGCCATGTAATTTCCGATCAACTGGCAGACCCTTCCACCTTGGAAATGATGACTTGCATACCCATCATGTTTGAACAAGCATTCAAGTGCATTGATGCCTGGGAAGATCAGGGAGGTTCTGGCAATTTTCTGCGGGAGCGACTGCTCTGGGCCTCAATCAGTGGAAAAAACCAAGATGGCTAGTTTCAGCAGGGGCAATCAAGTTACTTTGGGGCCGGCTCTTTGAGCGAACAGGCCCCTGTTGCGCGACCTAACTTGATCGACGGTTAGTTAACGGAGATGGCTGTGCCGTTGACGTAGACCTTGCAGCCAGAGGTTTGGCAGGTGATGTTGCTGTAGGTTGTGTCGGCATCGGTGAGCGTGGTCAGGTAGGACGTTCCGGTGACCACCCATTTGCTTGCCGCGTCCATGATCAGGGTGACGCTTTTTCCGGTATCCGCGTTCTTGATTGCGCCGGTTAGTGTGGAGCCTTTTCCGGCGCTGTCCTCGTAGAGATAGATAGCCGCCGTGCTAGTGGTATCGCGGGAGGAACATGCCGATGACAGGCATGTGTCGCCGACAATGATATTGCCGGGCAGGGTGGTGCCGTAGACTTTGAGTGTTGCATAGCCGTAGGCGCTGGAGTTTGACCACTGATCGTTGTAGCCGGAAAGCAGCAGCGTGCCGCAACTGTTGTTGATAGATACGTCGGTCAGTGTGATGACGGAGGACTGGTTGTAGACCTCGAAGGCCGTGCAATTCGAGGCCGGATCGGTATTACCGTTGGTGGTGTCATAGAAGTTGAAGGTGCCGTTGGTTATGTAGAAGCAGTCGCCGGCCGAGCAACTGGTATTGGTCGCATCGCCCGACATACTTTGGTAGAGGAAGATGCCGCGATGCGTACCGCTATCCGCAACTCCGTCCTTACCCGCGTTCAGCGTAGTGTTGTACAGCTTCACCTGGTTGGCGCCCCCAATCACCACGGCTTCGGCGATGGTCGAAGTGAATTCGGCGTTGTAGGCGGTAATCGAGCCGGTGGAGTAGATGCCGGCCGATTTTCCGCCGTTGGCCGTGTAGTGTCCGCCGTTGACGGTGATTGTGCCGCCGCCGTTGTCGGTCGCGACAATCGAACTCGAAGCACTCGAGCTAGAAGCAGTTACGTTATTGGCCACGATGACCGCCGAACTCGAACCTGCCGCGTAGAGGCCGTGGTTGTTGCTGGTGCTGGTGGTTGTCGAGGAGAGGGTGGCGTTGCTGATCGTGATGGTGCTGGGGGTCGAGGAGCTGCTCGTGTAGGAATAGACCATGTTCCCGCCGGAGCCGGAGGTCTCGATCGTTCCGCCATCGATGGTCAGGTAGCCGCCGTCATAGAGCAGCACCGCCGCGTCTAGGCCATACCAGCTTGAATCGCCGTCAACGGTGGTGGCAGAACTGGTGATCGTGGGATCAAGCAGCGTCAGGTACGTGCTCGCGTAGGAGCTTGAGCCTTCAACGCAAACAGCATTCTGATTGGCCGTGGAGGTGGTAAAGGTTGCAGCCGAGGAGGTCGATTCCTCGGTGCCGAGGATGAGCGTTCCTGATTTAAGCACGTTAGCGCCGGTGGCGCCGTCGGTGGTATAGCCGCAGGACGTATCCGAAGTGAAACTGCCCGCTGTAGCTGAATTCACCTGCACCGTGGAGGAACTCGAAGTGAGTGTCGAGTATTTGGCGGTGATGGTGTGTGAACCCAGCGCCAAGCTAGTGGTGGTCAGTGAGGCCACGGCTGTATCCGACAACGCGGCAGTGCCAATCTCCGTCGAGCCGTCGTAGAAGGTCACCGTTCCTGTGGAAGAAACAGGCGTGACGATGGCGGCCAGGCCAACGCCGCTGCCATAAGTGACCGTGGCTGGAGAGACCGACAGCGAGATGGTTGTGGAGGAACTGGACGAGGAACTGATGACGATGTTGATGGTGCTGGAGGTGCTGGTGGCGTAAGTCGTGTCGCCGCTGTAGATGGCCTCGATGGCGTGGGTTTCGACTGCGCTCAGGCTGGTGGCCAGCGTGGTGACGCCGTCAGTGACGCTGCTGGAACCCAGGTCGGTCGAGGTGGTGGTGTCGTAGAACTCGATCGTGCCCGTGGCTGCGGTGGTTGAAACCGTGCCGGTCAGCGTGAAGCTGGTGCCCGCCGTCGTCGAGTAGCTTGTCGAGGTCAGCGTGGTGGTCGTTATTGTGGTGGATGCCTTCCAAAAATCGCCACACCCAGTCAAGAGGGGCGCGATTCCAAGCAGGACCGACATTTTTTTTTTTTCCTCTACTTCGTTAGGTTGCGTATTGCTATCGCACCTTACTGAGAAGCTTCCGCTTGGAATCCGCACGCTTCCGAGATCGGTGGCCCGTAGGGAGAATCTTGCTCATGGCGAACCACACCCACGAGACCGCGCTTACCCAGTCTGTCCAGGC
>CAWBHO010000111.1:0-15608 GCA_963788415.1 uncultured Acidobacteriaceae bacterium
GTCTTCCTGCTGCTGCTCTTGCTGCTGGTCCTATTGCTGCGGGACATCCTCAAGGTCTATGCCGGGCAGGGAAGCAGCGGGCTGGGCGCGCGGCTGCGCTCGCGCATGGTGCTGGGCGCGGCGCTGATCGCCCTGGCGCCGGCGGCCCTCATGTTTCTTTTCAGCTTTGGCTTGATGAACCGGTCGCTGGATCGCTGGTTTTCGCCGAACATCTCCGAGCTGCGCGACGACTCGGCACAGGTGGTTCTGGAACTGGCGCATTATGTGGCCGACAACGCGCGCGTGGAGGCGGAGTCGATTGCGGTTTCGGGCGCACCGGGCCGCCCGCTTCCGGCTCTTCAGCATGAGCTGAATTTGCACCGCATCACGCTGACCGGCGGTTTCGTGATGGTTTATGACCGGAATCAACGGATTCTGGCGAGTTTTCAGGCCCCGCCGGAATCCAGCCCGGCCAGCTTGACCCCCTGGCCCGAGGACGCCGGGCAGCAAGGGGCGGTTTCACTCCCTGAACCGCTTGCGGCCAGCCTGCTTGCCGCCTGGGAGCACAGCGATGAGCCGGTGATTCAGATCGCCGGCCGCGAGTATGCGCTGGGCATGGCCACTACGGCTTCGGGAAAAGTGGTGGTGGTGGCGCTCCCTATGCCGGAGGGGCTGAGTCAGCCCGCCATGCGCATCCGCTCCGGCTCAGCCACATACTGGGCGCTGTTTCACAAGCGCAACCGCATTCGCACCACACTGATCCTGATTCTGCTGGTGATTACCGTGCTGGCGTTATTCTTCAGCGTGTGGATGGCGCGGTTTCTCTCCAACCAGATCACTCGTCCGGTGGAGGCTTTGGCCGTGGCGATGTCCGAGATCGCAACCGGCAAGTACGACCATCGGGTGGCGCTGCCCGCCACCGGGGAGATGGGAGAGCTGGTGCGCGCCTTCAACCGCATGGCGGCCGATCTGGACGCCAGCCGGCAGCTGGCCGAAACCTCTTCGGCGCAGGTGACTGCCGCCAATCTGGCCATCGAAGAGCGCCGCCGCGAGCTGGAGACCATCATCGAAACCATTCCGTCGGGCGTAGTGACGCTCGACGGCAGGGGCACGGTGCTGCAGTCGAATCGCGCCTTTGCCGCGCTGCTGGGCCGGTCGCAGGACGATGATCTGGCCGGCGACGAAAATCGAATCGCTGTTTCCCGCCGACTGCTGCCGCGGATCTGGCCGGCGTCATTCGCCGCGGCCGCCGCATGGGATCCGCCTTCACGGAGATGGAGTTTCATGCCGCGGGCCGTATTCTGCATCTGGCCATCACCAGCGCGCGCTTTGAGCTGGCTCATGGCCAGCCGGGAACGGTGCTGGTGGTCGAGGACACCACGGATTTGCTGCGCGCGCAGCGGCAGTTGGCCTGGAAGGAAGTGGCGCAGCGCGTGGCCCACGAGATCAAGAATCCGCTGACCCCGATCGCTCTCTCAGCCGAGCGCATCGGCCGCCATCTGGACCGCGGCCAGCCGGATTCGCCCGCCGTCATTCGCAAGTGCAGCGAGGTGATCCTGAGCTGCGTGGCCACGCTGCGTTCGCTGGTGGACCAGTTTTCCGCGCTGGCCGAGTTTCCCGCCTCGCAGCCGCGCGCCTGCAACATCAATCAAGTGGCCGAAGAAGCGCTGGCGCTGTTCTCCGGGCGGCTGGACGGCATCACTGTCGAGCGATCGATCGAGCCCGGTCTGCCGCTGGTCCTGGCCGATCCCGTGGCCATCCGCCGCGCCCTGGCCAACCTCATCGACAACGCCGCCGAGGCCATGCAGGGCAGCCTGTTGCGCATCCTTGGCCTGAAGAGTTCGCTCAGCGAGGACGGCGCGGCGGTCGAAATCGAAGTCTCCGACACCGGCCACGGGCTGACCGACGAAATTCGCGAACGGCTCTTTCTGCCCTTCTATTCGACCAAACAGCGGGGCACCGGGCTGGGCCTGTCCATCGCCGCCAAGATCGTCCAGGAACATGGCGGCTCGCTGCGCGCCGAGTCCAACAACCCCAAGGGCGCGCGCTTTCTGCTGCGCCTGCCACTTCTGGAGCCTTTGCCTGAGCCAAGGCTGGAAGCGGCGCACGAGCCGAAACAGGACGCGATCTCTGCGCCACTCGCCGAGCCGTTCACCGCGCAGGACGCGCGGACGCCGCCCCCAGAGCTTGAACCGGACTCTGCCGCGTCAACAAGAGGATCGTACTCATGAATCACATTCTGGTGGTAGACGACGAGGCCGAGATTCGCTCTTCCCTTGAAGAAATTCTGCGCGAAGAAGGGTACGCGGTGGCCACGGCAGCCACCGCGGCCGAGGCGCAGAGGATGCTCGAAGACGCACCCTACGATGTGGTTCTGCTGGACATCTGGCTGCCCGACCGCGACGGCCTCGAAGTGCTCGGGGATGTGCATCGGCTGGGAGCCGAAACGCGCCCCGAGGTGGTGATCATCAGCGGCCACGGCAGCATCGAAACCGCCGTGAAGGCCACCAAGCTGGGAGCCTACGACTTCCTGGAAAAGCCGCTTTCGCTGGAGCGTACCCTGATCGTGCTCAAAAACGCGGTCGAAGCGCGGCGGATGCGCACGGAAAACCTGGAATTCAAGCGCCAATTCAACGTGGGCTCCGTGCTCACCGGCGAGAGCGTTCCGGTCAAGGCGCTGCGCCAGCAGATTCGCCTGATGGCGCCCACCAACGGCCGGGTGCTGATCTACGGCGAGTCGGGCACCGGCAAGGAGCTCATCGCCCGCGCCATTCATGCCGAGAGCCTGCGGCGGGACCAGATTTTTGTCGAGCTGAATTGCGCCGCCATCCCCGAATCGCACATCGAGGCCGAGTTGTTCGGCTACCGGCACGGCGCTCAACCGGGCGGCCTCACCGAGCAGCGCGGAACCCTGGAGCGAGCCGACGGCGGAACGCTGTTTCTGGACGAAGTGGGCGACATGAGCCTGAAGACGCAGTCGAAGGTGCTCTCCGCGCTCGACGACCAGCAATTCACGCCGGTGGGCGGCACGCAGCCGATCCTCGTGGACGTGCGCCTGATCGCCTCCACCAACAAGGATCTGGAAGAGGAGATCGCCAAGGGCAACTTCCGCGAAGACCTCTTCTACCGGCTCAATGTGGTGCCGTTCTTCGTGCCTCCGCTTCGGGAGCGCAAACAGGACATTCCGCTTCTGGCGCACGAGTTTCTCGCCGAGTTTGGCCGCCAGTACGGCCGCCCGCGCATGGAGATCGCCACGGAGGCTCTCGAGGCGCTGGCCCACTATCACTGGCCCGGCAACGTGCGCGAGCTGAAGAATGTGATCGAGCGGGTGCTCATTCTCAATCCCCGCACGCTGCGCATCGAACGCAAGCACCTGCCGCCGCTCACGCACAAGGCCGGCACCCGCTCGACGGAAGAGTTTTCCACGCTGCAGCAGGCGCGCGACGCCTATGAGCGGGAGTTCATTCTGAAAAAGGTCGAGGAGGCCCGCAACAACGTCAGCCGCGCAGCCGAACTGCTCGGCCTGGAGCGCAGCCACCTGTATCGCAAGATGAAGGCGCTGGGCATCAGCGTAAGGGAATAGAGCAGCGGGGGAACCGCACCGGTTCTGCTGCCTGCCGCGTCCTGCCGTGTCTTTGCGTAAAGGAAAATGTCCGCTCGAATTGCGCAATGCAACCGCGCGGTTTTTGCCGAGAATTGCGCCCGGGCGCTGAGGCGACAATCAGCGGCGCTCCGAACCGAAGGCGCGCAATTGGCCCCCGCAACAGACCTGTGGAAGCAAAACGGAATCGATGCTGCGACGGTTGACGCAGTTGCGGCATCTACTAAGGTGCCGCCGGAGTTCATCCGGACGGTAAATTCAAGGAGAGAAAATTCAATGGCGGATTCCTCAGCTTCGCGCGTCTGGTTTATCACTGGGAGTTCCACTGGTTTTGGCTACCTGCTCGCCAAAGAACTGCTGCATCGCGGCGAGCGAGTGATCGCCACGGCGCGCAATATTGCTCAACTGGAGGAGCTGACGGGCCAATACCCGGATCGGGCCCGCGCCTTCACGCTCGACGTAACCAAGCCGGCGCAGATTGAATCGGTCGCGCAGGAGGCTATCGCCGCCTTCGGGCATGTGGACGTGGTGGTCAATAACGCCGGATACGGCGTCAATGGGGCCGTCGAAGAGGTTGCGGAAGAGGAGTTCGAGCCCATGCTCCAGACCAATCTCTATGGCCTCATCCGCACCACGCGGGCTTTTCTGCCCCATCTGCGCAAGCAGCGCAGCGGCCACATCTTCAATCTTTCCTCCATCGGCGGCCTGATCGGCATGCCGGGCTGGGGATTTTACAACACCACCAAGTTTGCCGTCGAAGGCTTCAGCGAAGCGCTTGCCGGAGAGATGAAACCTCTGGGCGTGCACGTCACGATTGTTGAGCCGGGGCCGTTCCGGACGGATTTTCTGGGCCGTTCCGGCAAGCTGGCTCGCAAGGAGTTGCCCGAATACGTGCAGACGGCGGGCAAGGCCAGGGAGTATCTGAAGACACAGGCCGGCAAGCAGCCCGGCGATCCGCAGAAAGCTGTGGAAGCCATCATCGCCGCGGCCGACTCGCCCGAGCCGCCGGTCCACCTGCTGCTCGGTAAATCCGCTCTGGTGCGCTTCCGCGACCGGCTCGCGCAGCGGGAAAAGGAGATGGCGGCCTGGGAGAGCGTCACCAGCGGCGCCGATTTTCCCGAGGGAAAATAAGGCGTTTGCGGGGCCTGAGCCGGATGGGAGCCCGCGCCACTCCTCTTTCGGGCAGCCGCTGCGCGCGGATCATCGATACGCGCGGGCTGCCGGGAAGCGGGGATTTTGTTACTGTTGAGCCATGCCTGGAACTTCTGCCCAACCCGCCCAGAGTGCTGTTGACCTCGAATCCCTGACTGCCGACGTTGTGGCACAGGCCATGAAAGCCGGTGCCACGGACGCCGAGGCTGTGGCGCGCGAAGGCGACGAATTTTCCGTCAACGTGCGCATGGGCCAGGTGGAAACGCTGAAGGAATCCGGCTCGCGGGGCCTGGGGCTGCGCGTTTTTCTGGGCAGGCGGTCGGCTTCGACCTCAACCAGCGACCTGACGCCGGAGGGAATCCGGCAACTGGTCGAGGGCGCGTTGGCGCTTGCGAAAGTGACCCAGGAGGACGTGTTCGCGGGGTTGCCGGAGACGGCGGAATTCGGTTCGTGCATTGCGGCGACGGGCGATCTGCGCCTCTACGACGAGGACGTGTACTCGCTCGCGGGCGCTGAGCGCATCGAGTGGGCGCGGCGGGCCGAGGCCGCGGCTCTGGAGGCCGACCCGCGCATCACCAACTCCGACGGGGGCAGCTTTGACGCGGCTACGGGGCGCAAAGTGCTGGCCAACTCGCGCGGCTTTCAGGGCGGCTACCGGAGCAGCTACGCGGGAGTCTCGGCGGCGCCGCTGGCCGTGGACACGAACGGCAAGATGCAGCGCGACGGCTGGTGGTCGAGCGCGCGGCGGCTGGCGGACCTGGAATCGCCTGAGGCCATCGGCAAAGAGGCGGCGCGGCGGGCTCTGCGGCGGCTGGGCGCGAGGCGCGTAGCCACGCAGCGCGTTCCCATCGTTTTTTCGCCGGAGGCGGCGCGCTCGCTGATCGGGTCGGTCTTCGAGGCTGCTTCGGGCGACTCGATCTGGCGCAGCGCGTCGTTTTTGGCGGGAAAACTGGGGGAGCCGATTGCCGCGCCCTCGGTGACCATCATCGACGATAACATTCTGCTGCTGCCCTCGGGCATGGGCGGCTTCGGGACTTCGCCCTTCGACGGCGAGGGGCTGCCCTCGCGGCGCACGGTGGTGGTGGAGAATGGCACGCTGCGCAACTACCTGCTGAACACGTACACGGCGCGCAAACTGGGCATGAAATCCACCCACAACGCCTCGCGGGGTCTGGCCGGCACGCCGGGCATCGGCTGCGGCAACCTTTATCTCGAACCCGGCAAGCAGACGCCGGAGCAGATCATCGCCGAGGTTCCGGCCGGGCTTTATGTCACCGGCTTGATGGGCTTCGGCGTCAACACGGTCACCGGCGACTACTCGCGCGGCGCGACGGGTTTGTGGATCGAAAACGGCGTGCTGACCCATGCGGTCGAAGAGGTGACCATCGCCGGAAACCTGGCCGGGATGCTCAAGAATGTGAGCGCCATCGGCTGCGATCTGGAGTTCCGCGGCGCGGTGGCCTCGCCCACGCTGCGCATCGACGGCATGACCATCGCGGGAGCCTGAGCGAGGGGCTATGGCGGCTGAGTTCCTTTCCGAATCCCTGCCCTTCGACCCGGCCGATGCGAAGGCTGCACTGGCGCAACTGCCCGCGAGTCCGGCGGTCTTTGCTCTCCACGGTGCGGAGACGCAGGCAGAGCCGTACATCGGTCGCACACCCAACTTGCGCGCGCGCCTCGAACGGCTGCTTCAGCCTTCGGCGCGGCATCCGCGGCGGTTGCAGTTGGCTGGGCGGGTGCGCGAGATTCGCTGGCGGTTGACCGGCTCGGAGTTTGAAGGGCTGCTCGCGCAGTTCACTCTTCTGGAAAAGCTCTACGGGCCAAAGGCGCTCGAGCGGATGCACCTCAGGCAGCCGGCCTTTGTGCGCTTCCTGGGCGGCAATCCGTACCCCCGCATCACGGTCACTCATCGCCCCAGCCAGCGCGAGGCCGGCTGGGCTTACGGGCCTTTTCCCTCGCGTGCCGCGGCGGAGCGCTTTTCCGACGAAGCGCTGAAGCTCTTCCTGCTGCGCCGCTGCACCTTCGATCTCTCGCCCGACCCGAGCTATCCTGGCTGCGTCTACTCGGAGATGAAGATGTGCCTGGCGCCGTGCTACCAGGGCTGCACGGACGAGCGCTATGCCGACGAGGCAACCGCAGTCGAGCGGTTTCTGGCTACGCGCGGCGAAAGCCGGCTGGTGGTGTTGCGCGCCCAGCGTGACGAGGCCTCGGCCAACCTGGAGTTCGAGAGTGCGGCGGCTCTGCACGCGCAGGTTGCTCGCGTTGAAACGGTGCGCGCCCTGGCCCCGGAACTGGTGCGCCCGCTCAGCGAACTGCGCGCGGTGATCCTGCAAGTCTCGGCCACACCCGGCGAAGTGGCAATTTTCCTTTATGAAAACGGGCGTCTCAGCGGTCCGGCCGGCTTTTCGACGCTGGGCATGAGAATCCAGAACGAGCAGTCCGGCTCGACTTCGCTGTTTGCCCAGCCGATGGCCCTCGAGGCGATTCCGGAAGACGCAGGGAACGGAGACACAGGGACCAGGGACCAGGGAACAGGGATCAGCGAAGGCGAGGCCGCGGCAGCGGAGGGCATCTCGGAATCGACCGCGCCTGAAGCAGCGGACGAAGCGAGGGCTGCATTGCCGGCGAAAGCCGTCCGTGGCGCCTTGGAAGCGCGCATGGAGACGGTGCTGGTAGCGTTGACCGCGCAATCCGAAGCTCCGTGGGCGACCGTGCGCCAGGGCCATCTGGCGCTCGTCAAACGCTGGTATTACCGCCCCGAGGCCCGCCGCAGTGGGGAAATCTTCTTTCCCGGCGAGGAAGGCCGCTGGCCGGTGAAGGCGTTGCTGCGCGGCGTGGGGCGCGTGGCGGCGAGTGGCTTCAAAGCCCCGGCGGGTGAATGAACGCAGACTTTGGGAGTTGCGCTCTCTCAGCAGCCTGTGGTGAGAGTCGAATATGCCGAAAACCATCCCTCAGGGCCTAAAATCCTGTCGATTCTGCGGAAGTTGCGGCACGACTGAATTCGCGCCCTTTCGAGGCCTGAGTTTCACCAAGGGCTGTCAGGACTGAAAATCCAAAGCTGGGTTTCCCCACACATTTTGTTTTGCAGGAACCTTTCGCGGCACTCGACGAAAATATCCAAAACGGGAATCCCCAGAGCGGGAAAAAACGGCAGCGCCAAACCGCCAGGATTCCATGATCGCCGCCGGATGAGGACTCTCTCACACTTACACTGAGCCCATGAACCGCTCCCTGCACCTCGTTCCGCGACGCCCAAGCCAGGGGCCCCGCGTGGACTTGCACAGCATGTGCGCCAACGCCATTCAGTTCCACCAGCGCGGAGAATTGCCTGAAGCGGAGCGCCTCTACCGGCAGATTCTCGATCTCGATCCTCATCATGCCGACAGTTTGCATCTGCTGGGAGTGCTGGCCCATCAGGTGGGCCGCGATGACGTGGCGGTGGAGCTGATCGCCAAGGCAATTGCGGCGGACAAGCGGCCGGCGGCATATCACTCCAATCTGGGTACGGCTCTTCAAGCGCTGGGCAGGCTGGAAGAGGCCGCAGCCAGTTACGAGCAGGCGCTGGCCCGCAATCCGGAGCTGGCCGAGGCGCAGATGAATCTGGGCGCGGTCTTCGAGGCCCAGGGCAAGCAAGAGCTGGCCGAAGAGCGCTTCCGGCGGGCGCTAGAGCTCAAGCCGGAACTGGCCGAGGCGCACGTCAACCTGGGCAATGTTCTACAGTCGCAGGGCAAGCTGGAAGAGGCGGTGGAGCGCTATCACCGCGCGCTGGCTTTGAAGCCGTCCATGCCCGAGGTCCACGGCAACCTGGGCAACGCGCTTCAATCGCAGGGCAAGCTGGAGGAGGCCGTCGCCGGCTACAAGCGGGCGCTGGAGCTGAAGCCGGCCATGCCCGAGATCCACGCCAACCTTGGGAATGCGCTGCTGGCCCAGAAAAAACTGGACGAGGCCGAGGCTGCTTATGCGCGCGCCCTGGCCCTCAAGCCGGATTATGCCGAAGGCTGGTATAACCTGGGCAATCTGCGCCAGGCCCAGGACGGTCTGAGCAAGCCGGGAAAACTGGGTAAACTCCACGAGGCCGTAGCCTGCTACCAGCGCGCCATCGAGCTCAAGCCGCAACTGCCCGAGGCGCACTATAACCTGGGCAATACGCTTCATGCGCTGGATCGGCTGGAGGAGGCAGCGGCCAGCTTCCGGCGGGCGTTGGCTTTCAGGCCGACGTACGCCGAGGCGCACTACAATCTGGGCTGCGTTCTCGAGGATTTCGGCCGGCTGGAGGAAGCGCTTGCGGCAATGGCCAGGGCGCTCAGATCAAGCCGGATTATCCCCAGGCCCGCTTTGGCCGGGCGCTGGCTCAACTGCGAAGCGGCGACTTCACCGGCGGCTGGCGCGGCTATGAGACGCGCTGGCAGTCTCCGGATCACGACACGCCGTGGCGGGCCTACGCGCAACCACGCTGGAACGGCGAAAACTGGAACGGTGAAAGCTCGACCGGCGAAAAGCCGGCGTCAGAGGCTCGCGATGGCCGGCTGCTGCTCTGGGGCGAGCAGGGCGTGGGCGACGAGATCCAGTTCGCGGGGCTGATTCCAGATGCGATCCTGACCGGCAACCGCATCACCTTGGACTGCGACGCACGGCTCAAGCCGCTCTTTGCGCGCTCTTTTCCGGAGATCGAGGTGGTTTCAGGCTGCGGCCCGGCCGAGGCCGAAGAAGCAGGGATCGCCGCCCAACTGCCCACGGGCTCTCTGCCGGGGCTTTACCGGACGACCGAGGCAGCTTTTGCTGCGACCAGATCGCCCTACCTGCGAGCCGATGCGGCGGAGCGGGAGAGATTGCGCGCCCGGTACAGCGACGGCCGGCGGCTGATCGGGCTGGCCTGGCACACAAAAAGCCAAAAAACCGGGCGCAAACGTTCGATCAGCCTTGAAAATCTAGCTCCGCTCTTCGCTTTTCACGGAATTCGCTGGATCAGCATGCAATACGGGGACTTCGACGAGCTGGAAGAGCAGGCTGCTACGGCGGGCGCGCCCTTGCTCATCGACCGCTCCGTCGATCAGTTTGCCGACATGGACCGGTTTGCGGCGCAGGTTGCGGCTATGGATCAGGTCATCACCATCGACAACTCGACGGCGCATCTGGCTGGCGCTCTGGGAGTTCCGGTCTGGCTTCTCGTGCCCTTCGCCGCCGACTGGCGCTGGCTGGAGGCGCGCTCGGACACTCCCTGGTACCCCTCGCTGCGGCTCTTCCGTCAGCCGAAGATCGGCGATTGGCCATCGGTGATCGAGAGCGTCGGCAGCACTCTGTCCGGGAGCTTCGACTGTCCATTCTCCTCTTGATCTTGTCCGTCTTGATCTGGTTCGCTGCGCTGCAAATCCATCATGCGCAAACCGGCGGCGAGCATCGTTCAGGCCAGTTCATCGATTCGCACAGTGAGATTGTTCTCCGCCGCCTCGGCGCTCGATCCGGTGGCTGTGGCTCCAGACAGGGTGGCAACCGAGGCAGTGTATTCCCCGTTCGACTCTTCGACGCTGCCCGAGTAATGTGTGCCCGCGACGGTCGTGGAGTAGCTGGAGACCAGCGTTTCCGTCGTGGACGCGCTGCTGCTGGCCGAACTTCCTCCGCCCCCGGAGTGGGATTGCGAGCTTTTGCTTGAGGCCGTCGGGCTTGTCGAGGTCGAACTGGACGAGGCCGAACTCGATGTGGCCCCGGTTGCGGACGCTCCCGCTGTCGAGGCGGAAGAAGTCCGGGAAGCAATCACCGGATTCAAAACGGTCATGGTCGAGGTGGTGGATGAAATGCTTGCGATCTGCATGGCGTCTCCCCGGATCGAAATCCATCGTCTTTGCATCGTTCATCGACGGATTCGCTACGGACTTGAGCCGTAGACAGACTTTGGCGCCTCGCGCTGATACACTGACGAGGCAAGGGGAGGCTTCCAGAAAACCCTATGGTAGAGCTGCTTCCATCGATTCTTTCAGCGGATTTTGCCCATCTGGCGGACCAGGTGGTCGCGGCCGAGCGGGGCGGCGGCACGGTCATCCACGTGGACGTGATGGATGGCCACTTTGTGCCTAATATCACCCTGGGGCCGCCGGTGGTGAAATCGCTGCGCCGGGCGACGAAACTTCCGCTGGACTGTCATCTGATGATCGAGAACCCAGACGAGTTCATCCCCGCTTTTGCAGAGGCCGGGGCCAACTGGGTGAGCGTCCACTACGAGGCCTGCCGCCATCTGCACCGTTCGCTCGAACTGATTGCCCAGCACGGCATGAAGCCCGGAGTGGTGCTGAATCCGGCCACCCGCGTGGATCTGATTGTGGATATTCTGCCCATGGTCCACCACGTGCTGGTGATGAGCGTCAATCCGGGCTTTGGGGGGCAGAAATTCATTGAGTTTTCGCTTGAAAAGATCCGGCGGCTGGCCGGTTTGCGCCAGGAATTGGGGCTGGCGTTTAGAATCGAGGTGGACGGCGGCGTGGCTCACGATACGGTGGCCAGGGTCGTCGAATCAGGAGCGGAGCTGCTGGTGGCAGGCAATGCCGTATTTGGCGCGGGGCGGCCCGAAGAGGATGCGCGTGCTTTGCTGGCCGCGGCCCGCACGGCAGCGGGCGAATAGGGCATTCAGCGAATCGGCGTCGAGCGAGCCGCGGCAACGGAGCGGTTTCCTTTTTGAGGATGCTGGGCGGCAGGTCTTGGTCGGAGAGGCATAACTGGCTGCTGCGCCGCGCTTCTGAGGCTTTTACGGCGTTCACACGAATTCGGAAGATCCGCTCGCCGCGGGTTACGCGTACGCGTAAGATTTGAGAGTATCGGAATAGGTTTGCGGCCTGTCGCGGGACGCCAACCGCAAAGGGGTAGTATGAACCGGTTTTTCAAGATCATTGCAGCGGTCGTTCTGGCGTTTCTGGTGCTGGGCGGGGTGTCATCCCAAGCCAGGGAAAAGAAACAGAAACACAAGAAGAACGTAGGATCTGAGCGCCAATCCGCTGGCCAACGTAAACTCCAAGCAGCCCGACATGGAACTCTACAACAAGGCCATGCACGCCATGAAAAAGGGCCGCTACGACGTGGCCCGGCTTGACCTGCAGACGCTGTTGAACACCTATCCCGATTCGGAATACCGGATGCGCGCCAAGCTGGCGGTGGGCGACACCTGGTTCAAGGAGGGCGGGGCCGCGGCTCTCACCCAGGCCGAGGCGGAGTACAAGGACTTTATCACCTTCTTCCCCAATGCCCCGGAGGCCGCCGAGGCGCAGATGAAGGTGGGCGACATCTACTTCCAGCAGATGGAGAAGCCCGATCGCGATTACACCAACGCCCTGCGCGCCGAGGAAGAGTACCGGACCATGATCAACATGTTCCCCGACTCGCCGCTGGTGCCCCGCGCCAAACAGAAACTGCGGGATGTGCAGGAGGTTCTGGCCGAGCGCGAAACCCAGATTGGCCTTTACTATGAGGGCCAGGACAACTACGCGGCCGCCATTGCCCGACTTCAGACCGTGGTTGACACCTACCCTCTCTATTCGAAGAGCGACCTGGCGCTGCTGGGCATCGGCGATTCCTATGCCGGCGAGGCCCACGCCATCCAGATCGCGTCCCACCTTCCCGGCGCGGTCAAGGAGCGGCTGCGCGCGGTGTATCTGGACCGGGCCGCGGCGGCCTATGACCAAGTGATCACCCGCTACCCGATGGCTCCGCACGTGGAGGATGCCCGCGACCGGCTGGTGGCCATGAACCGCCCGGTACCCGAGCCTACCGAGGCCGCGATTGCCGAGAACGACGCCGAAGAGCGCAGCCGCCAACCCTTGCACTTTACCGGCAAGACCTTCGACATCTTCAAACACGGGCCCAGTGTGGTCGAAGCCGTGCACGTTGGCGAGCCCAGCCTCGATGATCCCAAGCGGGTGATAGCGCCTGAGGTGACGAAAGAGAATATCGCGTTGTTCGACGCCGCCATCAATGCAGGCAAACCTGCCGCTTCGCACGTCGAGGCGCTCTCTCCCACCACGGTCAACGAGCCCCCGCGCAGCGACCGGCCCTCCCAGGCTCCTTTGGAGATGGCCAAGCCCGAGGGCGGAACCGGAGTGGGCGTTCAGGTTGTGAGCGCGCCCGCCTCCGATCCCAACGCCGTTCTCCAACCGGTGGGCCCGAGCAATACCGTTGCGCCCCCCGCCGAAAAGCCCGCCGAGGCTCCCGATCAGGTGAACGACGTCAAGCCCGGCGAAACCCCTGCCCAATCCGCGGCTAACGGCAAGCACAAGAAGCCCAAGGCCGATCTGAGCGACGAATCTTCAAGCAAGAAGAAAAAGAAGAAGGGCCTGGGCAAGCTGAATCCGTTCTAAAGCAGAGAATCCTTCCAACTGAAAAAGGCCACCCGCAGCATGGGCGGCTTTTTCAGTTTGCTGGATCGTCCGATGCCGCACGTTCCCGCCCACTGCTCCTGCCCCGCATCTGTTAAAGTTAGGGGTGATCCCCTCCTCGAAACCCTCTCCGCAGTAGAGTTTTTCGCAATTTGCCGGGGCTCGCCAAAGAAAATTATGCCCCACGACCTGCCCAAAGCCTACGACCCCTCCGACCTTGAACGACCGCCCGCAAGGGCGTGGTCATCGGCGGCGGCGGCTCGGTGACCAACAATGCGACGGCCACGATCACCGCCACGACCTCGTCGAGATCAACGGGGGAACCGGCGCCGTCGCCAACAGCCTGACCAACGACGGGACGATCAAGGCGACGGCGACCGGAACAAGCTTCGGCGTATCGATGGGCTCCGGCGGCACCATCACCAACAACGCCGGCGCCACGATCACCGGCGGCGAAGACGGCGTGTCGTCGGGCTCCGGCACTTTTACGCTGACCAACGCCGGCACGATCACCGGCACGGCCGGCGTCGGCGTCAACATCAACGACCCCGCGTCGACCAACAAGGCGACCGTCACCAACACCGACATCATCACCGGCGCCTCGGGCGTGGAGATCAGCGGCGAAGGCAAGGTCACCAATTCCAAGACGATCACCGCGACCGCCGGCAAGGGCGTGGTCGTCGGCGGCGGCGGCTCGGTGACCAACAATGCGACGGCCACGATCACCGCCACGAGCGTCGGCGTCGAGATCGACGGGGGAACAAGGTCGTCGCCAACAGCCTGACCAACGACGGGACGATCAAGGCGACGGCGACCGGAACAAGCTTCGGCGTATCGATGGGCTCCGGCGGCACCATCACCCTGCTGCACGCCTTCGACGGTTGGTCTTGCTGAATGAAGAGGCACTCAAAACGCATGCCATGGACCCCATTGTTTGATTAATTATCCCTATTCGCGCAATATTATTCAGATTCTTCGCAGTACTCTCCGTCACCTGGAGCAGGACGCGGATTTCCTCCAGGATGATCCGGCTGTCGTGCACCTAAAGAGTCATATTCTTCAATCGTTAGCCGAATTCGAATCGCAGAAAACCTCCCACCCGAGCTCAGAATCCGACCGCGCCACAGGACGAGAAGCGCCAATCTCACTGTTACGTCTCCGTTAAATCCATCGATCCATCTCCTTGAGAAATCGGGGGGCTTCTTGTCCTCAATCCTTCGTCTGCGGGCGGCAGACTCAGCCGAACCGTTCGAGATTGACATTACGAAAGTCAATCCGAAGCCCCGAAAATTACCTTTTGGCCCGAAACAACCTCTTCGGAGCGGTCCGCATCACTCCTCTAGCTTCACTGCGGAATGGAAATTGAGGTGTGCCCAAGTGCAGCTTCTCTTCGCCTCCGCATTGACTTTCCCAGCCCTCCAGCAGGAGCCAAAACTATGGAAGTAGCCGTACCGCGACCGATTCTTGGGGAAAGCGGGCAGGAGGTTTTTTCCAAGAGCAATGGTGCCCTTGAGCCTGCCCCTGCCGAGTTCCTTGCCGTCATTCTGCAGAATCTCCAAACCGTGAAAGACGGAGATTTCAGTGTGCGCTTGCCTGTCACCTGGACAGGACTGCCAGGCAAGATCGCCGACAGCTTTAATGAGATCGTCACGGCCAACGAGCAGATGGCGTTGGAGTTGAAGCGGGTTGGAAAGGCGGTTGGGAAGGAAGGCAAGACTCGCGAACGGATTCGTGTCGCGCAACGCCGCGGGGCGTGGAACGACATGGAAGTTTCCGTAAACACCCTGGTTGAAGATCTGCTTCGCCCCACAAACGAGGTCACGCACGCGATCGCCGCCGTTGCGCAGGGCAACCTGACGCGGACCGTCAGGCTTGACGTGGATGGCCGCCCCCTGGAGGGCGAGTTCCTCCGTTCCGCGAACATCGTGAACACGATGATTCAGCAGCTGGGCGTTTTTACGGCGGAGGTAACGCGCGTGGCGCGCGAGGTGGGTACCGATGGCAAACTCGGCGGCCAGGCTCTTGTGCCGGGCGTTGCCGGCACGTGGAAGGATTTGACCGACTCCGTCAACTCGATGGCTTCAAACCTCACCGGTCAGGTTCGCAATATCGCCGAGGTCGCGACGGCCGTGGCCAGCGGTGATCTTTCCCGCAAGATCACTGTCGACGTGCGAGGCGAAATTCTGCAGCTTAAAGAGGCGATCAACACCATGGTTGATCAGCTGCGTTCCTTCGCATCGGAAGTAACGCGCGTGGCGCGCGAGGTAGGCACCGATGGCAAGCTCGGCGGACAAGCCGTAGTGCCAGGCGTGGCAGGCACCTGGAAAGACCTTACCGATTCTGTCAACGCGATGGCCGGAAACCTTACCGCGCAGGTGAGAAACATAGCCGAAGTGACCACCGCCGTGGCACGCGGCGACTTGTCACGCAAAATCACGGTCGATGTAAAGGGCGAAATTCTGGAGCTCAAAGACACCATCAACACCATGGTCGACCAGCTCAACGCGTTTGCCGGTGAA
>CAWBHO010000112.1:0-14944 GCA_963788415.1 uncultured Acidobacteriaceae bacterium
AATTATCCGAAACGGCTCCATAAATGAACCGTTTCCGATAATTTCGGAAACGGCTCCTATTAGAAACCGTTTCAGATAAACCCCCATATCCTAAACGGCTCCATAACGGAACCGTTTCCGATACTATCTGAAACGGCTCCTGTTAGGAACCATTTCGGATAAACCGGAGGAGCGCCATATAACTTGGCGCCGTGTTATAGAGGCCTCATCTTTCGACGGCTGTCGCTCCCACCGCCACGCTGCCGCCCCGCCGTCGGCAGCACCGCCCTGCCATTGCCGCCACCCCGCCTTTGTCCCGTGCGCCCACGCCGCCCCCCGCCTCCCCTGCGCCCACGCCGCCCCGCGCCGCCTCCCCTGCGCCCACGCCGCCCCGCCCGCCTCCCCTGCGCCCACACCGGCCCGTGGCAAGCGCCCCCGCGCATCGTCGACTGCAGTCGGATCTCGCCGGAATCGGACTCGCGAGGCCCTCACCTGCAATTTGGTACGATTGATTTCTTCCTGAGCAACCCTAATTTTTCCAAGTGTATGTGTAGTAGTTGTTTTAGATGTGATAGAGTGGATGTTGAAGGTGGTTAGATTTGGATTAACAGGCAATGAATGTGAGTGAAAGAAAGCTAATTTCAGTCATATTTAAGTTTAGGTTAATTTTCACATTTTGTTGGTTCAGTTTTTGTGTGAAATTGGCAACTCACATCGACATAGAGTAAATGGCACAATGGTTTGCTTATTGCCTAATAATGTTGTTGTTTATTCATTTGCTAACATGTGTCATGTTTTTCATTGCAGGATGGCGAGGTACCGAATCCTGGACGAGTACTACGAGGGTGAGGTCGAGCTGGCGCACATCCTTGCCGAAGTAGGCCTGGGAAGCCTCGCCAAAGCCGTCGATGGAGAAGCTGCCGCGCTGGCCAAGATTAATCTCATTGGCGTACATCTCGAAGATCTTCTGCTTGGAGAAGCGGTGCTCGAGCTGAAGGTGATCACGATCTCGATCAGCTTGCGCTTGAAGTGCTTTTCCGGAGTGAGGAAGAAGCCGCGCGCAAGCTGCATAGTGAGCGTGGATCCGCCCTGCTCCTTGTGGCCGGCAAAGAGATCCTGGATAGCGGCCGAGGCCAGGCGCGGGAAGTTGACGCCGTCGTGCTCGAAGAAGCGGCGGTCCTCGATGCCCAGCACCGCCTGAACCAGATTCGCCGGAATCTCGTTATAGGTGAGCAGGCGGCGCTTGGTGCGGTTGGCGCCCTCGCTCAGCCCGGTGATCAGCAGCGGCTCCAGCTCATAGCTGGCCAGCGCCTCCCCATGCGCGTCGGTGATCGACTCGCACCACTCCGCCGCCGACCCGGATGGTGGCCGGGTCCTGCGCATGATAGGACTGAGGACCGGGCTGCACGGTGATGCTCTGCGCGCCTTCAGAGAAGGTTCCCAACTCGGAGGTCTGCTCGGCGCCCTCGGTCGAGTAGCCGGCCTCGCGCAGTTCGCTCGAAATGAGCCTGACGGAGAGCTTCTGGCCGGGGCGCACCTCGCGCGGCGCGGCATAAATTTTGGCCGTATCGGCAAACAGCGGCTCCTTCAGCCGGTCGTCCACAATGTGCTGGTATTTGATGTAGTAATACCCGAAGAGAGCGAAAAACGCGATCCCCGCCGCCACCATGCCGAGCAGAACCACACGCAGCAGCAGTGACGACCAAGGATGGCCTCCCGTCGAACCTGGAATCCTGACCTTCAACGCCATCGCTGCTCCTTTGAATGCGGCTGCTAGCTTCTAGCTGCTAGCTTCTAACTCTCTCCTGCCGGGGAAAGTGAATGTTGGAAACCGAGCCGTGCGCGCCCGCAAGAAAAGCTAGAAGCTAGAGGCTGGACGCTACTTTTACCTGGTCCACCACATCCTCGATCGCCACATCCACGCTGGTCGCGCTCGATCGCGTCACCAGTTCCACCTTGCCTTCGGCCGCCTTTTTGCCCACGTTGATGCGGTAAGGAATGCCCACCAGGTCAGCGTCTTTGAATTTGACGCCGGCGCGCTCATCCCGGTCATCCAGCAGCACGTCCAGGCCGGCGGCTTCGAGTTCGCGCGGCGAGCTTTTCGCCGGTTTCGCGCAGCAAGGCGTCGGTCATATTGGTCACCGTCACCACCACGTTGAAGGGCGCGATGGAGGCCGGCAGCCAGAAGCCGTTCTTGTCGTTGGACTGCTCGATAGCCGCGGTCAGAATGCGCTCGATGCCGATGCCGTAGCTGCCCATGATGGGCGTCACTTCCTTGCCGTTCTCGTCGAGCACGCGCGCGCCCATCGACTCGGAGTACTTGTAGCCCAGCTTGAAGATATGGCCGACTTCGACCGCCTTGCCGACCACCAGCTTGCCGTTGCAGCCATCTTTCGGGCAGGATTCGCCTTCGTTCACGCTGCGAATGTCGGCGCTGAGCGTCGAGGTAGAAATCGCGGCCCGGCTCGACGTTGCGCAGGTGGTAGTCCAGCTTGTTGGCGCCGCAGACCAGATTCCTGCGGCCTTCGAGGGATTTGTCCACCACCACCGTCAGGCCATCGCCGAGCGGTTTTGCGTCCGGCTTCAGTCCCACCGGCCCCAGAAAGCCAGCCGGGGCGTGGAGGTATTGCTCCAGTTCCTCGGCCTGCATGGTGCGCAGCTCGGATGCTCCCACCGCTGCCATGAGTTTCGTCTCATTGACCTGATGATCACCGCGCAGAAACGCCGCCACGCCGTGCCAGGAATCGGGTTTCGCGTCCGCTTTGCCACTCGAAGCCCGCTTCAGCGCCATATACGCCACGCACTTGATGTCGTTGGCCGGGCTCATCTTCAAAAACGCGGAGATGTCGGCGATGGCTCCCATGCCGGGCGTATGAATCAGCTCGGGCTTTCCGTCGCCGGTTGGCTCGAGCTCGACGACCGGCTCCAGCCGTGAAACGGCCTTCTCGGTGTTGGCCGCATAGCCGCAGACCGGGCAACTGGCGATCAGGTCCTCGCCGGCGTCGGTGTAACACATGAACTCCTGCGACTGCGAGCCGCCCATAGAGCCCGAATCCGCCTCGACGGCGACAAACTTCAGCCCGCAGCGGGTGAAGATCCTGCGATAAACCTCGTCGTGAAGATCGAAGCTCTGGTCCAGGCCGGCCTTATCAATATCAAACGAGTAGCTGTCCTTCATCGTGAACTGGCGTACCCGCAGCAGGCCCGATTTGGGCCGCGGCTCATCGCGGAATTTCGTCTGAATCTGGTACCAGATCTGGGGAAGTTGTTTATAGCTGCGCAGCTCATTGCGGGCAATCGAGGTCATGATCTCTTCGTGGGTCATGCCCAGGCACAACTCGGCGCCTTTGCGGTCCTTGAGGCGGAACATATTGTCGCCCATCGCGGTCCAGCGGCCGCTTTGCTCCCACACTTCGCGGGGATGAATGGCCGGCAGGTAAAATTCCTGGCCGATGCGGTCCATCTCTTCGCGCACAATGGCGATGATCTTGTTGATTGACCGCTGGCCGAGGAAAAGGTAGCTGTAGATGCCCGCGCCGAGCTGGCGGATGTAGCCGGAGCGCAAGAGAAACCTGTGGCTGGCCACTTCGGCGTCTGCCGGGGCCTCGCGAAGAGTGGGAATGAAGAGTGTCGACCAGCGATGCATGCGGATGAGGGTGCGCTTTCCTGCCGGCGGGCCGGCGCAAGATTGATTTCGCTTCTGCCTATTCTAAATGTTTCCGGCGCGGCGTTGGCTGGAGGCGGAAGAAGGAGCCGAATGAAGTCTGAAAGTTTTCTTAGAATGCCGCGCGAAAATCCACTGGGCAATTGCTCCACAACGGCCGATGTAGTAAGTACTGAGGCCGGGAATAGCAGGCATGGAGCTGCCGAACGACTGGCAGCCGAGCTAGACGCCATCGCAAGCACGACTTGACTTCACAATCATCGATTCGACCAGGATACGGCTGTCGCTGGTATTCCCAGCCTCAGCCGCGCACGGCACCACCTGCGGGGTGACGGACGGGTCGCGTCTGGCAAGTACAGGAGGCGGAAGTGCCCATCAATTTGAACCGAACGGAGTCGTTGAGCGAACTTTGCCTGGAAGGAGCAATCGACATTGCCTCCGCGGCGGAGTTAAAGGATTTGCTCGTCCAGGCTTTGGGCTGCGGTACACAGGTACGCATTTCGCTCGACGGCGCCACCGCTCTGGACGTGACGGCCGTCGAGCTGCTGTGGGCCGCCGAACGCGAGGCGAAGCGGCTGGGGCTGGGGTTTTCTGTCGCGGGGAGCGTTTCCGGCGAGATTTCCGCCACCTTGGATGAGACAGGCCTGAAGCCGTTTCTTGACTTTGCAGAGGCCGGCCAGGAAGTCAGCCAAGAGGCCAGTCAGGACAGCGGGGTGATTCCTTGTCAACCGTAGGCAACGCCGACATCTTCAAACAGAGCTTCCGGGAGGAGGCGCGCGAGATTCTTGTGGATCTGGAGTCGGCGCTTCTGGAGCTGAACGACAACCACCGCGACATGGAGCTGGTGAAGCGGGTCTTTCGCGCCTTGCACACCATCAAGGGCTCGGGGTCCATGTTCGGCTTTGAGGATATGGCTGCTTTTACGCATAATCTGGAGACGGCCTTCGACGAGGTGCGCAATGGACGGCTCGAGATCAGTGCGGAGCTGGTCGACCTGACACTCTCGGCGCTCGACCAGATTCGGGCGATGCTCGAAGAAAGCGAGGCAGGAGCGACCGTGGCCGACCCGGAGGCCTGCGCCCAGATTCTGGCCAAGGTGCGGCATCTGACCGGAAAGCCGGAGAGCGTGCCCGTTCAAGCAAAGAGCGCGCCGCTCAAGGGCGATTCGATCGCCGCGGCGCAATCCGCCTCGCAGTCCAGTTCGCAATCCGAATCGAGCAGCGGTTCGGAGACCGGCGCGGGTCCGGTGCGCGAGTGGTCCATCCGCTTCGCTCCCGGAGTCGAATTCATGCTGAACGGCTCCAATCCCCTGTCGCTCGTCCAGGAACTGAGACAGCTTGGCGGGCTGGCCATCCGGGCCAGCATGGACTCGGTTCCGCCGCTCGCAGAGCTGGACCCGGAGCGCTGCTACATCCGTTGGGAGATGGTGCTGGCCACCGCGGCCGGGCGCGATGCGATTCGCGATGTGTTCATCTTCGTCGAGGATACCTGCGAGCTGAGCATCGAGCCGGTGTCGAGCTCCGTCCCATCCGCGCCCGGCTCCGATCCGGCGTCTTCAACCGCAGCCAGCGAAGCGGACCAGACGGCCCGGGCGCTCGAGGACAAGCGCGCCTCGTCGGGCGGCCGCCGCACCTACGACGCGCCCGACCACGCCTCGAGTCTGCGCGTGCCGGCCGCGAAGCTCGATCAATTCGTCGATCTGGTGGGCGAACTGGTCACCGTCCAGGCGCGGCTGAGCGAGATCGCCGCCCGCTGCGACGATCCGGCGGTCGCCGAAGTCTCTGAAGAGATCGAGCGGCTGACTTCGTCCCTGCGCGAGAACTCGATGAACATCCGCATGATGCCCATCCGCAGCACGTTCGAGAAATTCCGCCGTCTGGTGCACGATCTGGCGCGGGATCTGGGCAAGAGCGTCGAGCTGACCATCGAGGGAGCGGAGACGGAGCTGGACAAGACGGTCATCGATCAGCTGAGCGATCCGCTGATGCACCTGATCCGCAACAGCATGGACCATGGCATCGAGCCGCCAGCCGTGCGCGCGGAGCGCGGCAAGCGCCCGACGGCGGCCATTCATCTTTCCGCCCGGCACTCCGGGGCCAGCGTGCTGATCGCCGTCTCGGACGACGGCGGCGGCATCGACGCCGAGGCGGTGCGCAACCGGGCCATCGAGCGGGGCCTGGTCGACGCGGGCGCGCAGCTCACCGAGAGCGAGATCTTCGCGCTGATCTTTCAGCCGGGATTTTCAACCGCCAAGCAGGTTACCGATGTTCCGGCCGCGGCGTGGGCATGGACGTGGTCCGGCAGCGGGTCGACAGCCTGCGCGGCTCGATCGACGTGGTCAGCAAGCCCGGCCAGGGAACCAGCGTGACGCTGCGCCTGCCGCTGACCCTGGCCATCATCGACGGCCTGCTGGTGAGCATCGGAGAGGCCTACTTTGTGCTGCCCGCTGGCCAACACCCTGGAGTGCATCGAACTGACGCAGCGCGGACATCGAGCGCGCCAACGGCAAGCACCTGGCCAACGTGCGCGGGGAGCTGATTCCTTACATTCGCCTGCGCGAGCACTTCAACATCCGCACCCAGCGTCCGGCAGATCGAACAGATCATGGTGGTCGAAACCGAGGCAGGGCCGCTACGGCTTTGTGGTGGACCAGGTGCTGGGCAATTGCCAGACGGTCATCAAGAACCTGGGCCGCTTCTACCGGCATGTGCAGGTGGTATCGGGCGCTACCATTCTGGGCAATGGAACGGTGGCGCTGATTCTCGATCCGGAGCGGCTGGCGCAGGATGCGGTGCGCTCCATCAAACAAACAGCGCGCGGTCGTCCGGCCGGGGCGGCGGCGAAACGGGGCGGGCCGGGAAGAGGCGCCGCGCCGGGAAGAGCTTGTTAGGCTAATGCCGGCGCGGAACGTGAGCGCCAGCGCCAGTTCGATCACGATTCAACCAGCGGACTTGGCATTGTTCCGCTCTCTGGCACAGGTTCGAACGAAGAGTTCCAACACTGGAGCACGGATTGCGGAAAGCGCGAGTTCCCGCGAAGGAGGGGCGAATTTCATGGCAACTGCATTGGTAAATAAAGGCCGGAAACGCAAGGTCGCCGGCAACGGAAACGGCAAGAACGGTCGCGTGGAAAACGGGCATGAGGTCCGCGCACGCTTGAGCCCCAAAGCGCAACATGGCGAAGAGGACGACTCGATGCTGGTCTTAGAGGAGATCATGCGCCTGCTGGACGCCTCGAAAGAGGGGCGTCTCTCCGAGCGCGGCAAGGCGACCTTGTTCAACGGCCTCCATCGGGAGATGATCCAGGGCGTCAACGGGATCATGGATGCCGTCACCGCACCGTTGAATGTGGCGGCAAACTACGTGGATCGCATCAGCAAGGGAGACATTCCCGCCCGGATCACCGACATCTACAACGGCGAGTTCAATGTTCTGAAGAATAATCTGAATGCCTGCATCGACGCGGTCAATGCGCTGGTGGCCGACGCGGGCCTTCTGTCCAAGGCGGCGGTAGACGGCAGGCTGACCACGCGCGCCGATGCCTCCCGGCACCAGGGCGAATACCGCAAGATTGTCGAAGGCGTCAACGAGACACTCGATGCGGTCATCGGCCCGCTGAATGTGGCCGCAAACTATGTTGACCGCATCAGCAAGGGCGATATTCCCTCCAAGATCACCGATAACTACAATGGCGACTTCAACAACCTCAAGAACAACCTGAACGCGTGTCTCGACGGACTGAGCGGGCTGATCGAAGCCAACAAGATTCTGCAGCGGCTGGCCAACAACGATTGTTCGGCGCGCGTGGAAGGCACGTATCAGGGCATCTTCGCCGAAGTGGCCAAGGCGACCAACGGCGCTCTGGATCGCTTCAGGCACGCGATCGCCGTGGTTGACATGCTTGGAGCCGGAGAATACCGGGAAGAGATGGTCAGCCTGCAAAGGGTCGGCAAGCGCTCGGAGAACGATACGCTGATTCCCTCTCTGATCCGGACGATGAGTTCGATCGACGCTCTTGTGACGGACGCCGGAATGCTGGTCAAGGCGGCGGTGGAGGGCAAGCTGGCCACGCGCGCCGACGCCAGCAAGCACCAGGGCGACTATCGCAAGATGGTGCAGGGCGTGAACGACACGCTGGACGCGGTGATCGGGCCGTTGAACGTGGCCGCGCGGTACGTGGACATGATCTCGCAAGGGCGACGTTCCTCCGCAGATCACCGACACCTACAACGGCGACTTCAACACCATCAAGAACAACCTGAACACGCTGGTCGTGGCGATGAACGACATCACCGCGGCGGCCGAGGAGATCGCCAACGGCAACCTGACGGTGGCGATCCGCGAGCGCTCGCCGCAGGACAAGCTGATGCAGGCGCTCGCGGCGATGGTCGCCGGGCTGACGCGGACGGTCTCCGACATTCGCGGCATCGCCGGCGAGGTGGCGGCGGCCAGCGCAGTCCATCTCGACGGCCTCGATCCAGGTCTCGAAGGGCGCCAGCGCGCAGGCGGCGGCGGCCGAAGAGGCTTCATCGTCGATGGAGGAGATGGTCTCGAACATCAAGCAGAACGCCGACAACGCGCAGACAGACCGACAAGATCGCCAACAAGAGCGCCAAGGACGCGCAGGAGAGCGGCAAGAGCGTTCTCGAAGCGGTGGCCGCGATGAAGGAGATCGCCAACAAGATCTCGATCATCGAGGAGATTGCCCGGCAGACCAACCTGCTGGCGCTGAACGCGGCGATCGAAGCGGCGCGCGCCGGCGAGCATGGCAAGGGATTTGCGGTGGTGGCGGCCGAGGTGCGCAAGCTGGCCGAGCGCTCGCAGAAGGCGGCCGGCGGAGATCAACCAGCTCTCGGCAACCACGCTGAAGGTCTCGGAGAAATCCGGCGAGATGCTGGACAAGCTGGTGCCCGACATTCAGCGCACGGCCGAACTGGTGCAGGAGATTACCGCCGCCAGCAAGGAGCAGGACACCGGCGCCGAGCAGATCAACAAGGCTCTGCAGCAACTGGAGCAGGTGATTCAGCAGAATGCCTCGGCATCGGAAGAGATGGCTTCGACCACCGAGGAGCTGACCGGCCAGTCCGATCAGCTGGTCAGCGCGCTGGGATTCTTCCACACCGGAGACGAAGGCGGAGGTCCGGCACGCAAGGGAGCGGGTGTAAAAGCCAGACCCATGCAGGCCGCGCCGGCGCGGGCGGCAAAACCATCCGGCCGCGCTACTTCATTCGGCGCCAAGGCGGGAGCGGGCGGAGTCAACCTCCGGCTCAAGGACAAGCACGACGATCTGGATGGAGAGTTCGAGCGCTACTAGCTGCCAGCCGGCGTTTCACGGCGCGGGCGAGCGCGGACGAATCTCCGCCCACGCTTGCCGGCACCGGACAACGCCCGTCTTCAGGATGAGAGAGGAGTTCGAGTATGAGCGTTACTGAAATCACGGAGACACGGCAGTATCTCACCTTCAAGCTCGGCAACGAGATCTTCGCCACCGATGTGGCCAAGGTGAGAGAGGTGCTCGACCTGACCACCATCACGCAGATCCCGCGCACGCCGGAGTTCATGGCCGGGGTCATCAACCTGCGCGGCAGCGTGGTTCCGGTGGTCGATCTGCAGGCTGTGCTTTGAAATGTCGAAGACCGAGAGCACGCGCAACACCTGCATCGTGGTCGTCGAGGTGCTGCTGGACAACGAATCGACGATCATCGGCGCGCTGGCCGATTCGGTCGAAGAGGTGATCGATCTCGAGCCGGACCAGATTCAGCCGGCGCCGCGCATCGGCACCCAGATCCGCACCGATTTCATCAAGGGGATGGGCAAGCGCGACACGCAGTTCATCATGATTCTGGACATCGACCGCGTCTTCTCTGCCGAGGAGCTGGCCGTGGTCCGCGGACAGGAAACCGCCCGGCAGCCTGCGGAAAAACAGCAACTGGTGGAAACCGCTGCATAAGGAGGAGAACGGGGCGGGTAAATCCGCCTCGTTCACACCATGACTGCTCGCGAAGAATCGATTTCCGCTAGAGATTATGCCCGGCTCTGCAAGCTGATTTACTCCGAGGCCGGCATTCATCTGGGCACGGAAAAGAAGACCATGCTCGAGGTGCGCATCAAGCGCCGCTTGAAGGCCCTCAACGTGGAATCCTACGGCAAATACTGCGAAAATCTATTCGCGCATAACGGGCTGAAGAATGAAATCACGCATCTGATCGACGTGGTGACGACCAACAAGACCGACTTTTTTCGCGAGCCGGCGCACTTCAATTTTCTGGCCGGCAGGGCCTTGCCGGAGCTGACCGGACGCAACCCGCGGACGGCGGTTTCTGATCTGGAGCGCGGGCTGTTCGAGCGGCGAAGAGCCGTACACGATGGCCATTGTGCTCAGCGAGTACGCGCTGGCGCATCCCGGTTTCCGCTTTCGGATTCTGGCCAGCGACATCTCGACCACCGTCCTGAAAAAAGCCGAACAGGGCGTCTATACCGACGAGATTGTGGCTCCGGTGCAGCCTCAGCTGCGGCGCAAGTACTTCATGCGCAGCCGCGATCCCGGCTCCGATCGAGTGCGCGTGGTGCCGGAGCTGCGACAGTGCATCGAGTTTCGCCGCCTGAACTTCATGGATGCCGATTATGGTGTCGCGGAGAAACTCGATGCGATCTTCTGCCGCAACGTGATCATCTACTTTGACCGCCCTACGCAGGAGCGCATCCTGGCCAGGCTGTGCAACTGCCTGCTGCCGGGCGGGTATCTGTTCGTGGGCCACGCCGAGACCCTGCACGATATGAATCTCCCGCTGGAGCCTGTGGCCCCGGCTCTTTACAGGAGAACCGATGCCGGAACCTGACGAGCAGTTGCCCGAAGTGTACGTGCAGCCCGGGGAGTCGCGCCTGGTGAGGGAGCCGACGATGCTGCGCACCCTGCTCGGCTCCTGCGTGGGAGTCACTTTTCTGGTTCCGCGGCTCGGCGTCGGTGCGCTCTGCCATCCGATGCTGCCCCGCTTCCCGGTCAAGCAGACCGCGGTGTTGAACCGCTCCGCCGGCCGACGCTACGTGGACTTTGCGATTCGCGATCTGGCGCGGCAGTTCGATGCTCTTGGCGTACAGCGCGAAGAGATCGAGGTGAAGCTCTTCGGAGGCGGAGATGTGCTGCTGATGATCAACGATGCGGCACGTCCCACGGTGGGCAGATTGAACTGCGAGGTCGCGCTAAGGGTGCTCGAAGAGGAAGGCTTTGCCGTGGCCGCGTCTTCACTGGGCGGCAGGCGCGGCATCAACATTCACTTCAACACGCAGACCGGGGAGGTGCTGCTCGAGCGGCACACCGGAGCCGCGGTGGAAGCTCTCGGGACCGGCGAAAGCTCGACGGTAGCCGGGCAGTGGCTGCCGCGAAAGAAAGTAACGAGGCCGGGCTTATGAGCACCAGGAAAATCAGCGTACTGATTGTGGACGACTCCGCCGTGGTGCGCCAGACACTGCGCGAGGTGCTCGAGTCGGACCCGGAGATCGAGGTTATGGCCACGGCTGGCGATCCCTTCGTAGCCGCCGAGCGGATAGCCGAGCGGGTGCCGGACGTAATCACTCTGGACATCGAGATGCCGCGCATGGACGGGCTGACGTTTCTGAAGAAGCTGATGAGCCAGCATCCAATCCCGGTGGTGATCTGCTCGAGTCTGGCTGAAGAGGGAGCGCAAAGCACCTTCAGGGCTCTGGAATATGGCGCGGTGGAGATCATCACCAAGCCGCGCATGGGCACCAAGCAGTTTATCGAGGATTCGCGCAACGAGATCTGCGATGCGGTGAAGGCCGCCGCTCAGGCCAGGATGCGCACTCTCCGGCCCAGCCACATGGTCGAGCCCAAGCTGAACGCTGATTGCATTCTTTCGCCGGCCACCCACGCCATGGCCGAGACCACGGAAAAGGTGGTTGCCATCGGCGCCTCGACCGGCGGCACGGAGGCGCTGAAGACGGTGCTCGAAATGCTGCCCGCCGACACGCCCGGCATCGTGATCGTGCAGCATATGCCGGAACTGTTCACGCGCGCCTTTGCCCAGCGGCTGGATGGCCTGTGCGCCATCACCGTGAAGGAGGCCGAGACCAACGATACGGTGATTCGCGGCCGCGCTCTGATTGCGCCGGGAAATCATCATATGCTGCTCAAGCGCAGCGGGGCGCGCTATTACGTGGAGATCAAGGACGGGCCGCTGGTTTGCCGTCACCGTCCCTCGGTCGATGTGCTCTTCCGCTCGGCGGCCCGTTATGCGGGGCGCAACGCCGTGGGAGTGATCTTGACCGGGATGGGCGACGACGGCGCGCGCGGAATGCTGGAGATGAAGCAGGCCGGCGCCACGACCATTGCCCAGGACGAGGCCACCTGCATCGTCTTCGGAATGCCGAAAGAAGCCATCAAGCTGGGCGGCGTGGACAAAATTCTGCCGCTGCAATCGGTGGCCAGAGCAATTCTGTAGAATTTCTTCCGGAATGTTCTCCGCGCAGGCCAGTCATGCTCCAGATATAATGCAGAAATGGAGTTTTGCCTCCGCCAGGCTGGTCATCCCGCATGAAACGATTTTCGCGACTGCTGCGCTACGGGCTGCCCTACTGGCTGCAGTTGCTGCCGGGCGTGCTGCTACTGGCCATGGTGGGCCTGCTGGACAACTTCCGTGTCCTGCTCTTCCAGCCGATCTTCGACCAGGTTCTGCGGCCTGACGCGCCGGAAGGCCCGATTCTGCTCGGCCTGCCCAACTCCCGCTGGCACTTCGATCTACGGCTTATCGTTCCCCATTTCATGCACAACGCATGGACCGTGGTGGCCTTCGCTCTGGTCGTTTCCACTTTCGTCAAGGGTATCTGCGACTATTCGGGCACCTACCTGGTCAACTACGCCGGTTTCGCCACGATTACCGACCTGCGCAACCACCTTTACGAAGCCACGCTGCGCCGCTGCTCCAGTTTTTTTCACAAGCACGCCACCGGCACCATCCTCTCCACGCTCATCAACGATGTGGATCGAGTGCAGGTCGCCGTCAGCTCGGTGATCAGCGATTTTCTGCAGCAATTTTTCACCTTCCTGGTTGGCTTGGCCCTAGTCATCCGGCTGGGCGGGCACCTCAGCTGGGCGCTGCTGCTGTTTATTCCCGTCGTGGTCACCTCGGCGCGCAAGATCGGCAGCGAGGTTCGCACCCGCACCCGCACCGGCCAGGACAAGCTGGCCGAGATTCAGAACATTCTGCATGAGACGGTGACCGGCAACCGCATCGTCAAGGCCTTCAACACCGAGCTTTGGGAGATTCTGCGCTTCAAGAAAGCCGCCACACGCCTGTTTCGCGCCAACCTGCGCAGCGTGCGCATTCAGTCCATCAGTTCGCCGTTGATGGACTCGATCGGCGCGGTAGCCATCGCCATGCTGCTGTTCATCGGCCGCAATGAAATCCTTCATGGGCGCATGACGATGGGCATGTTCGGCGCGTTCATCATCCTGCTCTTCAAGCTCTACGATCCGGTGCGCAAGTTCGCCTACTTCTACAACAGCTTTCAGCAGGCCATGGGCGCTTCGGCCTCGATCTTCGCCTTTTTCGACGCCGAGGATGACGTGAAAGAGCGGCCCGCGCGCGGTCACCCTGCGCCGGTTTCAAGAACTCGATCCGTTTCCGCGATGTGGGCTTCTCCTATTCGACCGAGGAAGGCGAGCACCAGATTCTGCACAACATCGATCTCGACGTGCAGGCTGGCGAAGTGCTGGCGCTGGTGGGCCCCAGCGGCGCCGGCAAGACCACGCTGGCCAACCTGATTCCGCGCTTCTTTGACGTCACCAGCGGCAGCATTCTCATCGACGGCCACGACCTGCGCGACCTGACTCTGGCCTCTCTGCGCCGCCAGGTGGCCCAGGTCACGCAAGAGACGATCCTCTTCAACGATACGGTGCGCAATAACATCGCCTACGGCCAGCCCGATGTTCACCTGGACCGGGTGGAAGAGGCGGCGCGCAATGCCCTGGCCCACGAGTTCATCCTGCGCATGCCGCAGGGCTACGATACGGTGATCGGCGAGAAAGGCTTCCGGCTCTCGGGTGGCGAGCGGCAGCGCCTGGCTATCGCCCGCGCCATCCTGAAGAATGCGCCCATCCTGATTCTGGACGAGGCCACTTCGTCGCTGGACGCCGAGAGCGAATCGCTGGTGCAGGCGGCGCTGGCCAACCTGATGCAGAACCGCACCGTGCTGGTGATCGCGCATCGGCTGGGAACGATTCGCCGCGCCAACCGCATCGCCGTGCTGGAAGATGGGCGCATCACCGCCATCGGCTCGCATGAGGAGTTGCTGACCACCTCGCCCACCTATCAGCGGCTCTATCAACTGCAGTTCATGGACATGCCGGAAGAGCAGGGATCAGGGAACGGGGACTAGGAACAGGGAACAGAGATCAGGGAACAGAGATCAGGAAGACCGCTTAGAGGAAGGGAAAATGCCGATTTATTCGATGACCGGGTTTGCACGCGCTCAGGTCCGCGTCCCGTTTCCATGAGCGATCAGCTCAGCTACACGCTCAGCGTCAAGAGCGTCAATCACCGCTTTCTGGACGTGCAGTTGCGCCTGCCTTCGGGCCTGGACGCGCTGGAGATGGAGCTGCGCAAGGCGCTCAAGGACAACCTGGTCCGCGGCCACGTCGATCTGACGCTTTCGGTCGATCGCGCCAGCCAGCAGACGGCCGGCTACAACCGCGAACTGGTCGAACGGCTATCTGGCCGCCTTTGCCGCGGCGCGCGAGGAGCATGGACTCGCCGGCGAGCCGGACCTGAACGCCATTCTGCGGCTGCCCGGCGCCTTGCAAAACGAGAACCGCTCGAAGGGCGACGAGGACCAGGCATTGCTGACAGAAAGCGTGCAGCGGCAGATCGGGCCTGCTGCTTGAAGAACTGAAGGCCATGCGGGCGCGCGAAGGCGAAGCGCTGGCGGCGATTCTCAACGGCACGCTGGACCGGCTGGGGGAGGCCACCGAGGGAGTGGCATTGCTGCGCCCGGAGATCGAACAGCGCTATCAGGCCCGGCTTGCCGAGCGGCTGGAGGCAGCCACCGGCGCGGAGTTCAACCGCCAGAGAATGCTCGAGGAGGTAGCCGTGCTGGTCGAGCGCAGCGACATCTCCGAGGAACTGGAGCGGATGAGCACCCATATCGGCCACTTCCGCGAACTGCTCGCAGCGGGCGGCGAGGTGGGCAAGAAGCTCGACTTTCTGCTTCAGGAGATGAACCGCGAGGCCAACACCCTGCTCTCGAAGACCAGCGGCGCGGGCGGCAAAGGAACCCAGCAATACAT
>CAWBHO010000113.1:0-3573 GCA_963788415.1 uncultured Acidobacteriaceae bacterium
GCGCAGCATCCCGTCAACAACGCCAAGCAGATCGCCGGCCTGGTTCCGGCCACTCCATTCACGCCGACGATCAGTTCGTCGGATGCAAGCTCTCTTGTTGACTGGGCGCTGGCGGTGGTCTACGAGGGCGCTGGGCTGGGCGCTTCCAGTGAAAGTACGACCGGCATGGCCATCGATGCGACGGGAAACGTCTGGACGACCCTCGAGAATACCTACGCTATCGCCTACGGCGGCGCCAACAATAAACCGGGGATGGTGACGGTATTCAACAACCAGGGCGGACCTATATCGCCTGCGTCCACCTCGTCCACGGTGGGAGGGTACCAGAGCAGCGGCGTCTACAACCCGCAAGCCATCGCCATCGACCAGAAGGGATATGCCTGGCTCGGCAACTTCCCCACCGGGTACCCTGTCGCGGCCGGAAATCCGGGCAGCGTATCAGTGCTCGACGTCAACGGAAATCCGCAATACGGCACGGGAACCACTCCGTTTACGAACCCGTTGTTGTTTAACACGGCGGCGTCTGGCATCGCCGTGGACGCCAGTAATACAGCCTGGGTTTCCTCCAACACCAGCATTGACAACGGTTCCTATTGCAGCGGAGGCCTCGGCGGCAGCATACTCCCGCTGAGCGGCTCGGCCAGCGGAGGGGTAACCGTGACCGGCAACGCTGTCGATACGTACACCGACAACAGCAGTTGCCCGTCGTTTCTCGCCATCGATCAGGACGGCAACTTGTGGACCTATGACTACAGCGGCGGCGGCAAGGACCCGTACGGCTATTCGCTGGTGATCTTCGGTCCGGATGGATCGCCGGTCGCGGGACCGTACAACTATGACGAACTTTACGACGATCCAAACATTGCGATCGACAGCAACGGAAATGGCTGGATCTTCGAGGGCGGATACTCTACCTACTATGGCGGCTATATCGATGAGATTTCTCCGGCCATGATCAGCAGCAACAACGCGAATCCGAATCAATTGTATGTGCTCGATTGGGACACCAGCATTCCCTGGGGCCTGGGCTCCGCGCCGATCGCGCTCGACGGGGCGAGCCAGGCGTGGACAGCGAATGATAACGACGACGGCAGTCGTGCATACCTGTTCGAGACCAACAGCAGCGACACGGCGTTTCTGTCGCCGATGGACAGCCAGGGGAATCCATGGGGCTTTGAGGGCTGGGATGCAAGCAGCGGCACTCCCTATCCAATCACCGCTGGCGCCTTCATGGCGGTGGACAGCTCGGGCAATGTCTGGCTGGCGAATGGATCTCGATTGTCGGAGTTTGTGGGTATCGCCGCGCCCGCGCGCACGCCGCTCGCCTCCGCCCTGGTGGGCGCCAACCTGCCCGGCACAAAGCCTTAATCGAGGCGCGCAGCTTCCAGCTCCTTGACTTTCGCAGGGGCTGGAAGTCGGCTGAGGCCGGCGAAGACTCCCGCTGCAGGAACCCACGCGGCGCACTAGTCTGCATGGCCTTGGGGCGTCGGGCAATTGGGGCCTCGCTTGCCCGGCGCCTTTTTTGAGATTGATTGGGGCCGGCGCACGGTCAGGTAGGCGCAGCGGCGCTTCATGTCAGGAGGAAAGAGCATGATGTGAGTGAATGCCATTCTCTGGCCTGGCCGGTCTTTTGTGTCAGCCAGATTGTCAGGGCCTGTTCACACCACGCCGGTGGGCGGCGACGGGAGCCAATTTCCACCAGATCGAGGAGTGAGGATCGACTCTTTAGAGTTTGCGATCGATGGAAGGGCCGCCGGCCATGCCTCTTGACATCACCTTCATCTGTATCTATTGTTGTTACAGATGAACGTCAGTACTCGATTCACGGTAGCCCTGCATATTCTCACGCTCCTCGCCTCGTCTCCCGGCGAAGCGCTCACGTCGGAGTACATTGCAGGAAGCGTGAACACAAATCCAGTTGTGGTGCGGCGGCTGTTAGGAACGCTTCGCAAGGTGGGAATCGTCTCATCGCAGCCTGGCAATGGCGGCGGATGGGAGCTTGCGAAGAATCCTGGAGAAGTTGACGCTGCGGGATGTGCGCCGAGCCGTGAACGAAGGTTCGCCGTTCTCGATGCACAATCAGCCGCCGAATCCCAAGTGTCCGGTTGGCAGGAACATTCAGCAAGCGCTCGGGCCGGTTTATGAGCGGGCTGAGCGGGCCATGGAGAAGAAGCTCTCACAGACCACCATCCCGTCGCTCCTGCATGCGGTTCAACACAGGTGATAGGTGCAATTTTTTTCGTCTAATTCGTAACCGTCTATGGTTACTAAACAGCGATAACCGCAGGAAACACCCACTGAAAGGAAGCAAACAAATGAAAATTGCAATTACCGGAGCCACCGGCCAGCTTGGCCGGCTTGTCGTCAACAAACTCAAATCCAAGATTTCCTGCGGACGATATCGTTGCGCTGGTCCGCACGCCGGCAAGGCCGCCGATCTCGGTGTAACTGCGCGCGAGGCCGATTACAGCAAACCCGACACACTGGAGCGCGCGCTCTCAGGAGTGGAGACGCTGCTGCTGATCTCATCGAACGAAATTGGTCAGCGCTCGGCCCAGCATCGCAACGTGATTGAAGCGGCAAAGAAGGCCGATGTGCAATGGATCGTCTACACCAGCCTGCTCCACGCCGAGACCTCGGCCATCAAGGCGCTTTCTGGAGAGCATCTGGATACAGAGGCCGATCTGAAAGCTTCGGGATTGCCGTACACAATCCTGCGCAATGGCTGGTATTCGGAAAATTACACGGCGTCGGTCCCGGGCGCGATAGCCGGCGGCGCGTTTCTGGGCTGCGCTGACGGCGCGAAGATCTCCTCGGCAGCGCGCGCCGATTATGCCGAAGCCGCGGTTGCCGTGCTGACCGGCGAAGGTCACAAGGGCGAAACCTACGAATTGGCCGGCGACAAAGCCTACACGCTCAGCGAACTGGCTGCGGAAATATCCCGCCAGTCCGGAAGAGATATTCCGTACAAGAATCTTTCCGAGGCGGAGTACGCTCAGGCGCTCGTGGGTTTAGGCCTCCCTGCTCCGCTTGCGCAAGCCTTTGCCAGCTTCGATACCGGAGCGGCACAGGGTGCACTCTTCGATGACAGGCAACGACTGTCGAAACTTATTGGGCGCCCTACGACACCCATTGCAACCTCAGTTGCGGATGTTCTGAGAGCATAAACGAGCAACGGCATCACACCGGACAAACTAAACAGCTGAGGAGGTTTGTAGACGAGCCTCCTCAACCTTAGCAATTGCCAGCGCGCTCATTGATGTGGATTGCTACCGGTTAGAGCGGCTTCGATTCAAGTGTTGCCATTTGAAGATCATGCGAGGGGCATTTTCTCGGGAAAAATGCCCTCTGCGTCTACGTTTCTGTAAACAGCAGAATCGAAACCGCTGTAGCCGGCAGGCCTTCGCCGATCAGCTTCCGCAGAATGTTAAGAGTGCGAAAACTGGCCAAAGAGCGTCTCCAGAGCCAGCGCGTCATGGAACACGAGTCGGCGTAAACCGAGAGAAGATATTGCAGTTTCGGTTACGTCTGGTGAGTCAGGCGGCGCCCGTCTCAGGTCTGCAAGCCCAGGCG
>CAWBHO010000114.1:0-36534 GCA_963788415.1 uncultured Acidobacteriaceae bacterium
GGCTGAAAGCGGGTGCCCCATCCTTGCGGCGTATTTGTTGTTGCCGCAAGGGTGGGAAGGCACAAATTTACGCGGTCAGTGGCCTAGTTCCCGTCCGGCTGAAAGGTGTTGCGAGCATGCCCAGGCCGGGGATGGTGATTTCCAGTGCGATCCCCTGCCTTGAGCGGACCAACGCCGGAGGGCGTTCCGGTCAGCACCAGGTCGCCTGGCTTCCAGAGTCATCACGGCGGTGATGTAGGCCAGCAGTTTGGGAATGGGAAAGATGAAGTCGAGGGTCGAGCCGTGCTGGCGCAGCTTCGCCATTGACGCGGGTTTCGAGCGTGAGTCCGGCTTCGGGGTCGAGCTCGTCGCTCACCAAGGGGCCGACGGGGCAGAAAGTGTCGAAGCCCTTGGCGCGGGTCCATTGGCCGTCCTTGTTTTGCAGGTCGCGGGCGGTCACGTCGTTGGCCAGGGTGTAGCCGCGCAGGGCCGAGCGCCAGTCTTCTTCTTTCAGATTGCGCGTCGCGGCGGCCGATGACCAGCGCCAGCTCGCCTTCATAATCCACGCGGGCCGAAACGGCGGGCATGCGCACCACGCCGCCCGGCGAGAGCAGCGACGAAGGCGGCTTGAGGAAAAACAGCGGCTCGGCGGGGAGTTCGTGACCCAGCTCCTTCACGTGGTCGCGATAGTTGCGGCCCACGCAGACGATCTTCGAGGGCGTGACCGGCGCCAGCAGTTCGGCGGCGCTGAGCGGCATCGGCTGAAAGGCGGAAGCGGAACAGGTTGCGCCACCATGTTCCAGGCGGAAGGCCAGGTCTTCTTCGGGCGCAGCCATGAGGCTCACAATCCACGGTTCGCCGGCACGATCTTCAATCGCGCCGTAGCAGCTCGGATGACCCAACAGAAATCGGCAATATCGCACGGAAAATCCTCCATAGACTCCCTTGGAAAATGCAAAACGTAAAGATTCGCGGCCCATCCGCGCCGGTCCACCCGCCTCCGGGAATAAGGCTTTCGCCCCTGGCTCTAAGGGCTGGGAACGCTCTCCTCGGTTTCGGCAGAGAGAGCGCTTTCATGTCCGTTCCGGGCGATGGCACTGACGGCGTAACGGTAGGTGTGGCCGGGCTGGACCTGGGCATCGTGGAAGGCGGGCGGAACCAGCGGCTCGGCGGACGAGATACGCTGCCATGCGGCCTCGCCCTCGCGGCGATAGACGGCGTAACCGGCCAGATCGGGGTCGGCAACAGGCCGCCAGCTCAGGTCGATCGCCGGACCGGCGCCATCTTCAGCCGGAGTGGAAACAGCGGCCAGGCCGGTGGGCTCCTCGGGCGGAAAAATATCCCGCACCTCGACGCGCACCGGGGCGGAAAGCGCGCCGTCCAGTTCCAGAGTCTGTTTGCCCACTCGAACGCGCGCCACGCGCTGGGCTCGATACTCGTAGCTCTGGCCGAAGCGGATGTCCTCATCGAGGGCGCGGCAGAGGCCTTTTCGCGCGTCTTGCGCGCAGGAACGCAACAGCAGATTCTGCTCCAGAGGCTCCGGCTCGGGCGCCATCGGGCCTTGCCGGGGCTTGGTTGCCGGCGGGTTCAGCAGCTTGCGGTCGAGACGGATCAGCGTGGCGCCAGATTCCTCGGCCGCAACCGGCGTCCAACTCAGGACCACGCCCCGTCTGCGAATTTCAGCCCCCAGGCCGGCGACCGGCGCAGGCGCCTGGCCAGCCAGAACCTGCGCTGCGTTCGACAGACCGGCCGAGCGGCCATTGCGATTGCTGAGTTCGACACGGTAGCTGAGCAGGCGTGGCGGCCCGGCGGTGAGCGCGGGCGGAAGCGAGTCGGTAAACGCTCCCTCGGCTCCCGGAGCCAGAGCAAAGCTTGAGCCTGCCGGAGCGCAGTTCGCGGCTCCTTTGTCGGCCTCTTCCTCGCGGCAGACGCGCACCGCGACGCTACGCTTGAGCAGCAGCTTGTCGGTGCTTTTCCTGGGCATGGTCCAGGTGAGCGAAACCTGGCTGCCGGAGCGGACAGCGGAGAGATCGCGCACCGGGTCCGGCAGGTTGAGCGAGGGCGGCTGCGGCGCGGCGGGGGTTCCGCAGCCCGTCAAGGCTAGTCCGGCGGCAAGTCCCGCTGCCAATCCCATAGCCAGCGCGACTTGCCGCGCGGCCGATTCAATTGCGTGCATCGCTCTCATCGCCCTCCCAGTCTATCGGAGCGGCGCGGCTCTGGCACGCGGGCCATTGGCGGCGGCTGCGGCGCGGGGCGTAAAATCCATCTTTTATGCATGAACTTTCGATTGTGGCGAGCATTGTCGACTCGGTAAGCGAGACCCTGGCAGCGTTGCCTGATTCGTCCAGGGGCGCGCGGGTGATCGAGGTGCGGCTGCGCGTGGGGGCGCTGGCCTCGGTCGTTCCGGATTCGCTGGAGTTCTGCTACGGTTTGGCCAGCGAGGGAACGCCGCTCGAAGGCTCGAAACTGGTGATCCATCTGCTGCCGGTGATCGTTCACTGCGGGCCGTGCGGGCTGGATTCGGAGTTGGAGGGCGTGCAGAGCTTCCGCTGTCCGCGCTGCGGCGAGCCGTCCATCGATCTGCGCCAGGGGCGCGAGCTGGAGATCGAGGCCATCGAAATCGACGATGGCGAGATTGAGGAAGACGAGGAGAAGAAATGACCACCCGGATTGTGGAGCTTCGGCAGGGAATTCTGAAGAAGAACGACGAACTGGCGGCCGGGCTGCGGGCGCGCTACGCGGCTGCCGGCGTACTGGTGCTGAACCTGGTCTCAAGCCCTGGAACCGGCAAGACGGCCTTTCTGGAGCAGACGCTGCGCGGTTTGCGGGCTGCCGGCGCGCGGGCCGCGGCCCTGGTAGGCGATCTGGAGACGGACAACGACGCCCGGCGTCTGGCCTCGGCCGGCGTTCCGGTGCGCCAGATCAACACCCATGGAATCTGTCACCTGGATGCGGAGATGATCGGCAAGCACCTGGCGGATTGGCAGGACGTGGCGCTCGACGAGCTCGACTACCTGTTCATCGAAAATGTCGGCAACCTGGTCTGCCCGTCGAGCTACGATCTGGGCGAGCGGATTCGCATCGTTCTGCTGAGCGTGACCGAGGGCGAGGACAAGCCGCTGAAGTACCCCACGATGTTCAACTCGGCCGACGCCGCGGTCGTCACCAAGATGGACATTGCCGCCCCGTGCGGCTTCGACCGGGCGCTGGCGCTCAGAAACATCAACGAGATCCGGCCGGGAATCAGGATCTTCGAGACCTCGGCCAAGACCGGCGCGGGGATGGACGAGTGGCTGGCGTATTTGGCTGAAGCGCGGGCGGGGCGGGAGCACTGAGCGTGAAAAACTTTACTTCCGTCCGCAAAGCACTGGAGTTTCTGGTGGGCAGAATTGCGGGGAGGCGGGGCGCGAGGGAAATCCTCTCACAGAGGTCGAACGGAAGATGCTCCAATTGTCTGAAACCGGCTGTACACCGCTGGGTATTTGGCCTTTACTGGAATCACTTTGCGAATCCCAACCGGTGATTCAAATCACGCTGTACGCCGCCGCCTCGCGCGGTATAACGTAAAAGCCATGTGCTTAGCGATTCCTGGAAAAGTCGAGGAGATTTTCGCCGACAGCGGTCTCCGCATGGGGCGGGTGAACTTTGGCGGGGTGGTCAAGCGGGTTTGTCTGGACTACGTGCCGGAGGTCGAGGTGGGCGACTATACGATTGTCCACGTAGGGTTTGCGCTCTCGAAGATTGACGAGGAGACGGCCTTGCAGACGCTCGAAGACTTCCGCGCCATGGGCGTGTTGGACGAGGAACTGGCTAGCGAGGAAGAGGCCTTTGCACGCGCTGCCCGGTCGCCCCAGTCGGCTTGCCCGGATGGAAGCTGTTCGGACGAAGTCCACAAAACCGTTGATTGAGGTTCGTGGGTTCCCACCCTGGCCGCAAGAACAAAGACGCGGCGAGGGTGGGCCACCCGGCGTTTGTGTCGACATGGAGTTGCTCCAGCCAATGAAGTACCTGACCGAGTTCCGGAATGGCGAGATTGCGCGGCGTATGGCGCGCGAGATTCACGCGATCACCACGCGGCCGTGGAAGATCATGGAGGTCTGCGGCGGGCAGACGCACTCGATCATCAAAAATGGCATTGACCAGATGCTCCCCGAGGGGATCGAGATGATCCATGGGCCGGGCTGCCCGGTCTGCGTCACTCCACTTGAGCTGATCGACAAGGCGCTGGCCATTGCCTCTCAGCCGGGGGTGATCTTCTGCTCCTTCGGCGATATGCTGCGGGTGCCGGGAACCGAAGGCGATTTATTCCAAATCAAGGGCGCGGGCGGCGATGTGCGGGTGGTCTATTCGCCGCTGGACGCGGTCGAACTGGCGGTCAAGAATCCCGACAAGCAGGTGGTCTTTTTCGGCGTGGGCTTTGAGACGACCGCCCCGGCGAACGCCATGAGCGTGCACGTGGCCAAACGGCGCGGCCTCGAGAATTTTTCGCTCCTGGTGTCGCATGTGCTGGTGCCGCCGGCAATTGCGGCGATCCTGGAGTCGCCGGGCAATCAGGTGCAGGGTTTTCTGCTGGCCGGCCACGTGTGCAGCGTGATGGGCTGGTGGGAGTATCCGCCGCTGGCCGCCAAATACAAGATTCCCCTGGTGGTGACCGGCTTTGAGCCGCTGGACCTGCTGGACGGGATTCGCCGCACCGTGGTGCAACTGGAGGCGGGACGGCACGAGGTCGAGAATGCCTATGAGCGCCTGGTCAGCTTCGAGGGCAACCGGCCCGCGCAAAAGCTGCTGGCCGAGGTCTTCGAGGTCACGGACCGGGCGTGGCGGGGCATTGGCGTGATCCCCAAGAGCGGCTGGCGGCTGAGCGAGGCCTATCGCGCCTTCGACGCCGAGGAGCGCTTTCAGATTGCGGGCATTCATACCGAGGAGTCGCCGCTGTGCCGGGCGGGCGACGTCTTGCGCGGGGCCATCAAGCCGGCCGAGTGTGCGGCTTTCGGGCGTGAGTGCACGCCGCGCCATCCGCTGGGGGCGACCATGGTTTCGAGCGAAGGCGCCTGCGCGGCCTACTACAACTACGGGCGATTTATCTCTGCCGAAGAGCTGGCCGGGGCGGGAAAAGGCAGGCTTTGAAGGATATTCTCGACAAAAATCCCTCAGGGGCTAAAGCCCACGTTCCTTTTGCGAACATTTACGGCACGACTAAAGTCGTGCCCTGTTACAAAGCAGTGTTATCGGGGATGTGAAATGGCTGAAGGATTGAAAAACGCCGCGCCGGATTTTTCCAACTGGTCGTGCCCGCTGCCACTGATGGGCTACCCGGCGATTGTGATGGGCCACGGCGGGGGCGGCAAGCTGGGCAATGAGCTGGTGGAACATCTGTTTCTGCCCGCCTTTCGCAACCCGGAGCTGGAAAACCTGGGCGACGCGGCGGTGCTCGATCTGAGCGGTGCGGGCCTCGCTGGCGGCCGGCTGGCGATGAGCACCGATTCGTTCGTGGTGCAGCCGCTGTTTTTCCCCGGCGGGTCGATTGGCGAGCTGGCCGTGAACGGCACGGTGAACGACCTGGCCGTCAGCGGAGCGGAGCCGAAGTTCCTGAGCGCCAGCTTCATTCTGGAAGAGGGCTTTCCGCTGGCGCAGTTGGCGGCGATTGTGGAGGCGATGGCGCGGGCGGCGAAGGCGGCGGGCGTGAAGATTGTGACGGGAGATACGAAGGTCGTCGAGCGCGGCCACGGCGACGGCTGCTATATCTCGACGGCGGGCGTGGGATTGCTTCGGCCCGGAATTTCGGTTGGTCCGCGGGGCGCGCAGCCCGGCGATGCGATTCTGGTCTCCGGCACCCTCGGCGATCACGGCATGGCCATCATGAGCGTGCGCGAGGGGCTGGAGTTCGAGAGCCAGATTCGCTCCGATTGCGCCGCGCTGAACGGTCTGATCTCCGCCGTGCTCGACGCGGCCGGGGGGGCGGTTCATGCCATGCGCGACCCCACGCGCGGAGGGCTGGCTTCGACGCTGAACGAGATTGCCCAGGCCTCGGATGTGGGCATCGAGATCGACGAGCCGAGTCTGCCGGTGCGCGCAGAGGTGCAGTCGGCCTGTGAGCTGCTGGGCCTGGACCCGGTTTACGTGGCCAACGAGGGCAAGGCGGTCTTTTTTGTTGCGCCGGAAGCAGCCGGGCAGGTTCTGGAACTGCTGCACGCGCATCCGCTGGGCCGGGACGCCGCATTGATCGGCCGCGTCACCGCCGGGCACAAGCGGATGCTGGTGGCCCGCACCGCGATGGGCGCAAATCGCGTGATCCCTACCCAGATTGGCGAGCAATTGCCGCGGATCTGCTGATTTTCCCGGTGGAAGTTTGCGCTTTCTCTCTGCTTCGATGCTGTTTTCGCGAAGCAGAAGGTGCACAAAATGAAAGGGACAAGGTAAGCTGGAAGCCATGAACTGGGAATCGATCGTCGCCGTCCTGGCAGCTTTTGCGGTCTACTTTCTGATCAAGCGCGCCGGTCTGATTTCATCCAAGGAAGCGCTGGCTCGCCTGAAAGCGGGAGCCCTGGTAATCGACGTGCGTTCGGCCTCCGAGTTCGGCTCCCGCCATCTTCCAGGCGCGATCAGCCTTCCGCTGCACAAGATTCAGCCTCCCCTGCCGCGGATCATGAAGGATAAGAACCAGACGCTCCTGCTGCATTGCCAGAGTGGAATGCGCAGCGGAGTGGCCCGGAAAAAGCTGAAAGCCCTGGGTTATCCGAATGCCTTCAATCTCGGTTCCTATCGCCGCGCGGAAGAGATCGTAAAACGCAGGCAACTGCGATGAGCGCGCCGGGCGCTGGCGGGCAAACCCGCGCGGATGGCCGAGGCGGGGTGCTTCCATCGCGCTGCTAGAATGTTGCACATGGATACAATCCAGTACAACCTGCCGCAAGACCGCATCCCCCTTGCCTGGTACAACATCCTCGCCGACCTGCCCGAGCCCATGGCGCCCGTTCTGCATCCTGGCACTTTGAAGCCCATTGGCCCCGACGATCTGGCCCCGCTGTTTCCCATGAGCCTGATTCTTCAGGAGGTGAGCACGGAGCGGGAGATCGAGATTCCCGGCGAGGTGCGGCAGATTTACGCACAGTGGCGGCCTTCGCCGCTTTATCGCGCGCGCCGCCTGGAAAAAGCTCTGGATACGCCGGCGCACATTTATTACAAGTATGAAGGCGTGAGCCCGGCCGGATCGCACAAGCTCAACACCGCCGTGGCGCAGGCCTATTACAACAAGAAGGACGGCACCAGGCACCTGGCGACGGAGACGGGGGCGGGGCAGTGGGGATCGGCCTTGGCCATGGCTTGCGCTTTTTTCGGGCTGGATTGCAAGGTTTACATGGTGCGGGTCAGCTACGACCAGAAGCCTTATCGCCGCGCCCTCATGGAAGCCTTCGGCGCCTCGGTAACCGCCAGCCCGAGCAGTGAGACCGAGGCGGGACGCGCCATTCTGGCTCAGCATCCCGGCTCCAATGGCTCCCTGGGGATTGCGATTTCAGAGGCCGTGGAAGTGGCCGCGAAAGACCCGGGCACCAAGTACGCGCTGGGTAGCGTTCTGAATCACGTGCTGCTGCACCAGACGGTGATCGGCCTGGAGACCATCGAGCAGATGGCGCTGGCCGGCGATGAGCCCGACGTGATCATCGGCTGCACCGGCGGCGGATCGAATTTTGGCGGCCTGGTGCTGCCCTATGTGGGCCGAAAGATCAAGGGCCAATGCGGGGCGCGGATTGTTGCCGTGGAACCGGCCGCCTGCCCCAGCCTGACCAGGGGGCCGTTCGCTTACGACTTTGGCGACACCGCGCACCTGACGCCGCTGATGAAAATGCACACGCTGGGGAGCACGTTCATTCCTCCAGGCATTCATGCGGGCGGGTTGCGCTACCACGGCATGGCGCCGCTGGTATCGCACATCATCCACCTGGGGTTGGCGGAGGCCGTCACTGTGCACCAACTGGACGCCTTTGCCGCCGGCATCCAGTTTGCCCGCTCGGAGGGCATCGTTCCCGCGCCGGAAGCCAACCATGCCGTTGCCGAGGCGATCGCCGAAGCCCTTCGCGCCAGGGAAGAAGGAAAGCAGCGGACGATTCTTTTCAACCTGAGCGGCCATGGGCACTTCGACATGCAATCCTACATCGCCTACCAGGCCGGAAAGCTACAGAACTACGCCTATCCCGAGGAAGAGATCGCGATGGCGTTGGCAGGGCTGCCCGCGGTCGAGTGAGCGGGGCGGTTGCTTCTCCGCGCTTCTTCTGCGCCGCACTGCGCTTTTCTGCTGCGCGCGGCCGGAACGTCCAGCGGCGGTTGATAAAATGAAAAGTTTGCTGTTTCGAGGAGGATTTTCCCTGTATGCCTGCCACCATGCAAGCGGTTGTGAAAGCTCATGCCGCGCCCGGCGTTGAATTCCGCGAAGTGCCCATTCCCGCGCCCGGCCCCGGCGAAGTGCTGGTTCGCGTCCAGGCCGCCAGCGTCTGCGGCACTGACCTGCACATCTTCAACTGGGATCCGTGGGCGCAGGGGCGCATCAAGCCGCCGCTGATTCCGGGTCATGAGTTTTCCGGCGCGGTGGCCGGAGTGGGGCGCGGCGTCACCGCGGTCAAAGAAGGCGACTTTGTGAGCGCCGAGATGCACGTGGCCTGCGGCAAGTGCCTGCAATGCCGCATCGGCCAGGCGCACATCTGCCAGCACGTGCGGATTCTGGGCGTGGACGCCAGTGGCGCCTTCGCCGGTTACGTCCTGATTCCCGAAACCAACATCTGGAAGCTCTCGCCGTCGATTCCCCGCGATTGGTGCTCGCTGCTGGACCCGCTCGGCAACGCCGTGCATACCGTGCTGGCCGGTGCCATCGCCGCACAAACCGTTCTGGTGACCGGCTGCGGCGCCATCGGCCTGTTTTCGATTGCCGTGGCCAAGGCCTGCGGAGCCGCCAAGGTCTTCGCTTTCGAGGTGAATGCCCACCGCAGGGCCGTGGCCGCCACCATGGGCGCCGACCTGGTTCTGGACCCATCCGAAGGCGACGTCGAGGAGCAGATCCTGGCTGCCACGAACGGCACCGGCGTGGATGTTCTGATGGAGATGTCAGGCCATCCGGCGGCCATCCGGCAGGGCTTTGCATTGCTCAGAACCGGCGGCCGGGCCTCGCTGCTGGGGATTCCCTCGCGCCCCCTCGAGATCGATTTAGCCCGCGACGTCATCTTCAAGGGCGCCACCGTGCAGGGCATCAACGGACGCAAGATGTTCGAGACATGGTTTCAGATGGAGGCCCTGCTGGCCAGCGGTAAACTGAACCTGGAGCCGGTGATCACTCACCGGCTGAAGCTCTCCGAGTTCGCCCAGGCGATGGAATTGCTGAAATCGGGCGAGGCCATCAAGGTGGTGTTCAAGCTGGAGTAGGGAGCGGACGCGCGCTCACGCTTCCCAGGCGACGACGACCCGCCGCAGGCCGCGCACGGCGTTGGCCAGATAGACGGCGTCCGCCTGGCGCAGATCCCTGGGATAGAGCACACGTTCTCCTGCATTTGGCCGCGATTCCAGCAGATGACGCCGGAAGACGCCGGCCAGCAGCCCGCACTCGATGGGCGGCGTGAACCATCGGCCGTCCTTTTCGACGAATACGTTGCTGATGGCTCCTTCTGTGAGCTCGCCGCGCAGGTTGAAAAACAGCACGTCGTCAAAACCGGCCTGTGTTGCCGCCTGAAAAGCGGCCGCGTAGAGCGGGCGGTGCGTGGTTTTGTGAAAGAGCATCCGGTCGCGCGGATCGGTGAGCTCACGCGCGATGCAGGCTCTCACCGGCCTCGGCGCGGCATGGGCGGAAAGCACTTCGCTCTCGATCCGCAAACCGCCTTCGCCATCGAGCAGCAGCCTCGCCTTGCGCGGCGCTGGATCGGCGAAGCTGCGGGCGTGGCTCAGCAGCGCGGCCTTGATCTCCGCTCTGAGGCAGGGAAAATCAAAATATTCCGCCGAATCCACCAGCCGGTCGAGGTGCAGCTCGATCAGCGGGTATCCGCTCCGCCAAAGCAGCGTTTCCACCAGGGAAAATTTCCGTGAAACCGCCTCCGGCGCGCCGGTGAGGAACTCAGCTTTCAACCGGCACTCGCGGAATTCTTCGCCCGCTTCGGAGTCGGCGACGATGCCTCCGCCGACTCCCATCACGCCGCGCTGCCGATCGGACTGTCCGCATTGTTTTTCCAGTTCCAGTGTACGGATGGCCACGTTGAAGACCGTTTGCTCCGGCGAAAAGAAGCCGATGGCCCCGGTGTAGATTCCCCTGGGCTGCCGCTCAATGCGGGACAGCAGTTGCATGGCGCGCACCTTGGGCGCTCCGGTGATGGAGCCGCAGGGAAACAGGGCCCGGAAGATCTGCTGGAATCCGACCTCGGGACGCAGTTCGCCGCTGACCGTCGAGGTCATCTGCCAGAGGGTGGAATAGCGCTCGGCGGCAAACAGGCTCTCAACGCGGACGCTGCCGAAGGCGCAGAGGCGGCCGAGGTCGTTGCGCAGCAGGTCCACGATCATCAGGTTTTCGCTGCGGTTCTTCGGGTCTCGGCAGAGCCACTCTGCCTGCTGGCGGTCTTCGCTCGTCGTGCGGCCGCGGGGCGCGGTCCCCTTCATCGGACGGGCGGTAATCCGCCGCTGGGCGCCGCGACCTTCCATGCGGAAAAACAGCTCAGGCGAGAAGGAAAGGATGCGGTGCTCCGGGTTGCCATGCAAAAAGGCGCCGAATTCAACCGGCTGGCGGCTGCGCAGCCGGGCATAGAGCGCGGCGGGGGTGCCGGACGCTTGCACCTTGAAGGGCGCGGTGAAGTTGAGCTGATAAACGTCGCCCGCCTGAATCCAGGCGTGAATGGCCGCGATGCGCTGGCTGTATTCCTGCTCGGTGAGGCTGAAAACGGCCTCCGGCTGTGTCGCGGAAGCGGCCCGCCCGTCCCGGTTTTCAGCCGCGAACCGGTTCAACCCCGGCGGGTCGCCCTCCGCAAAGGCTCCTGTTCGATGGTCGAAGCGATAGCAGTTTTCGTAGATGCCGAACCAGGCCAGCGGCATTCCTGGACGGCCGGGCAGCAGCTCCGCCGTGGGTTCAAAGCAGGCGCCAGCTTCGTAGGCGAAAAATCCCGCCGCAAAGTGACCGGCTCGAACCGCGCTCTCGATCTCGGCAATGAGCGCGGGAATCTCAGCGGGCCGGTGCGCTGAGAGCGCGCGTGCGGGCGCAGTGAAGAGCCGGGTCCAGGGCTCCGCGGCGCCGGGCTTGGAGCACTCCAGCAGCACCGTGCCGGGCGTGTGCTCGACCAGGGAATACAGTGACTCGGGAGCGGAATGCCAGCCGACCATTCAGCCTGCAGCTTTCCCTCTATTGCACCGTCAGAGCGAAGGTGGTGGTTTTCGTAGTCGCGCTGACGCCGTTGCTGTAAACCGCGGAGACGGTCACCGCGTAGGTTCCCGACGGAGTTGCCTGGTTGGGGTCCGGGCCGTGGTTCAGGTAGGAGTAGCGCGGATTGCAGGCAGTGGTGCCCAGCACGGTGACCAGGCCAACCAAGGCCAGCAACGAGAGCCGGCTCAGCCAGCGGCGACGGCGGCGCGTTCCCCAGGCAAAACCGCCCAGGCCCAGAGCTCCCGGCAGCAGAATCGCCCAGGCGATGGGCGTGGATCCGCCGCCTTTCAGCGGCTGCGCAGGCGCGGCTGCGGTGCTGGAAGCCGCGTAGGTTTCAATCACCATCGAACTGGTGGCCGCCGTATCCTGACTGGGCGATATCTCGACGCTACTCGGGGTAAAAGTGCAGGTAGCCCGATCGGGCAGGCCCGAGCACGAGAGCGAAACGAACATCGGAGACGTCAGCGCGGCAGTGTACGCCGCGGAGGGAATGATGGAAACGGTTGCCGTTCCAGACTGGCCAGCCGTCAGGGTATTCACCGGTGTCGTCGCAGGCGTGAAATTGGAGACAGCCGCCATGAAGATGCATCCGGAGGGGATGGTCACGGCTACAGCCGACGAGGTCGAAGTCGCGTCGCTCGAGCTGGCGGCCAAAACAGCGGTAAGGCTGTGATCGCCGGCCACCAGGGAGACCGTTGGACTGGCTGTGCCGGCTGAACTCAGCGTGATCGAATCCAACTGCACTTGCTGGCCATTGAACTCGTCTTCGATGACCACGGTGCCAGTGACCGGCTGTCCATTCGCGGTTACGGCGATCGCCAAAGGCTGCGCGCATCCGTTCAGGGTGCCGGCGGTCAGCGTCGTCGCCGTGGATTGTTGCGCATGGGCTGCCGCCACGGTCAGCGCGGGAATGAAGAGCGCGACCGCCAGTCCTCGAACCAACTTGAGCCGCAGACTGCGGCAGTTCATGCCTCTCACGTGCACCCGCTCCAAATCTCAAGAAAAAATTGTGCGTCGGCCCTTCGCCGCCGCTCAGAACCTTATTGTATCCGGCGGAGGCGGACCGGAGCCATTTCCGGTTCTTTCTTTGGACGCAGAGACGGCAGGAAGGACGCGATCCGGTCGCAAATTGGCGGCTTCCCATCCCATGGAAATCGGAAAATCGAACTTCCGCGGGCAACCCGATCCCTGCTTGCGGCTCCGATCCGCGTTATCCTTGACTGTTTGATGAACTGTTTGAGGTGAACGCCATGACTCAAATCTCTGCCCGCCCCCAGCTCGCCCACCTGACCGCAACTCTGGACGAACTGCGCGCCAAGGGCACCTACTTCAAGCTGCGCATTCTCGACGACCAGCAGGCGCCGGTCTGCCACTATGACGGCCGCAAGGTCATCAACCTGGCCAGCAACAACTACCTCGGCCTGGCCAACGACCCCAAGCTGATCGAGGCGGCGCTGGCCGCGACGCGGAAATTTGGCGTGGGCTCGGGCGCGGTGCGCACCATCGCCGGCACCATGCGCATCCACATGGACCTCGAAGAAAAGATCGCCCGCTTCAAGAACGTGGAGGCCTGCGTGGTCTTCCAGAGCGGCTTCACGGCCAACGCCGGCACGGTCAGCTCGATTCTGGGCAAGGAGGACTTCATCCTCTCCGACGAGCTGAACCACGCCAGCATCATCGACGGCGCGCGGCTGTCGCGGGCGAAGATCAAGGTTTTTCGGCACAAGGACGCGGCCCATTGCGAGGAGTTGCTGCAAGGAGATTGCGCACGAGCCGGGCCACAAGCTGGTCATCACCGACGGCGTTTTCTCGATGGACGGCGACATCGGGCCGGTGGACAAGCTGGCCGCGCTGGCGGAAAAGTACGGCGCCATCATGATGGTGGATGACGCCCACGCCTCGGGAGTTCTAGGGCGCAACGGACGCGGGTCGGTCGATCACTTCGGAATGCACGGCAAGGTGGATGTGCAGGTGGGAACGCTGTCGAAGGCTATCGGCTGCCTCGGCGGCTACGTCTGCGGGACCAGAGATTTAATTGACTACCTCTACCACCGCGCACGGCCGTTCCTGTTTTCCACCTCGCATCCGCCGGCCGTGGCGGCAGCGTGCATGGCCGCCTTCGACATTCTGGAGGCGGAGCCGGAGCGCATCGAGCGGCTGTGGGCGAACACGCGGTATTTTCAGGGCGAGCTGAAGCGCATGGGCTTTAACGTGGGCGGAGTGACCACCCCGGCCAGCGAGACGCCGATCACGCCACTGATCATCGGCGACGGGCGCGCGACGATGGAGTTCTCGAAGGCGCTGTTTGACGAGGGCGTGATGGGAACCGGCATCGCCTTCCCGACGGTACCCGAAGGCAAGGCGCGGGTGCGGCTGATCCTCACCAGCGAACACACTCAGGCGCAACTTGATCAGGCGCTCGAAACGCTGGAGCGCGTGGCCAAGCGGATGGGAATACTGGGATAGGGGAACCATGATCGCTCACCTGCGCGGCAAACTCATCCACAAGGAACCCGGCCAGGCCATCGTCGAGGCGGGCGGCGTGGGCTACGACGTCGTCATTTCAGTGCCCACCTTTACGGCGCTGCCCAGCGTGGGCGCCGAGGCCGCGCTGCACATTCACACCCAGGTGAGCGACGATGCGATTGCCCTCTTCGGCTTTCTGGATCGCGAGGAAAAACGCCTCTTCGAGCGGCTGATCACGGTGGGCGGCGTGGGGCCGAAACTGGCCATCAAAATCCTGAGCGGGCTCTCGGCGGAGCGCACCGTGCAGGCCCTCCGCGGCCAGGACCACGCGCAACTGACCCGCATTCCCGGCGTGGGCAAAAAGCTGGCCGAGCGGCTGGTGGTCGAACTCAAGGACAAGCTCGACGACTTTGCCGTTGCGCCGTCGCAGGCCACCGTGCAAGGAGCCGCGGTGGACGATGTGCTCTCCGCGCTGGTCAATCTGGGCTATCAGCGGCCGGCCGCCGAGAAAGCCATCGAGCAGGCTGTGGCCAAGGACAAGGCTCTCGCCGCCGACTTCGACGGCCTTTTCCGCGGCGCGCTGAAGGTCATCCGCTAACCACCTGGCACCTGCGGTGCGGCCAGCGGTTCGCATTTGCGGTCATCCAGTAAACTGGCTTCATTATGCCTCGTCTCCCGAAATCCGCTGCTATCGCCACTCCCGCCGCCCACCTTCGCCCCGAAGGGCTCGCCTTTCTGCGCAATCTCAAGCGCCACAACGACCGCGAATGGTTCAAGCCGCGCAAGGGCGTCTTCGACGCCGAGCTGAAGGAGCCGATGCTGGCCATCATTCGCACGGTTTCCGAGGCGATGGAGAGCTTTGCGCCGGATTACGTGCGGCCCGCGGAAAAGTGCCTGTTCAGGATTTACCGCGACACGCGCTTCAGCAACAACAAGCTGCCGTACAAGACGCACGTGGCCGCCTGGTGGATGCTGGAGGGGTTGAAGAAGACCAGCGGGGCCGGTTTCTACTTCCACATCGACCCGAAGGAAGTGATCGTCGCCGCCGGAGCCTGGATGCCGGAGAAGGATCAACTGGCCGCCATCCGCCACTGGCTGCTGGACCATCATCTTGAGTTCAGAAAACTCTTGCAGAAGGCAGCTATTCGCAAGACATTCGCCGAGTTCGAAGGCAACGCGCTGACGCGCCCCCCGAAGGGGTTTCCGGCCGATCATCCGGCGCTCGACCTGATCCGCTGCCGCCAGTGGGGGCTGAGCACCACGCTGCCGGCTTCGGCGGCTCTGGAGCCCGGCTTTGCCGCCACGCTGGCGCGCCATTTCCGGCTGGCCGCGCCGGTGGTGGAGGCGCTGAACATGCCCATCGTGGCAGCTTCAGCGCCCCGGAAAAAGGTGCTCTTCGGGCTGAATTGATTCCGCGGCCAGCAGCTTCTTCCGCGTTCTCTGCGCAGAAGTTGTGCCCCTGCCGGTCTGAATCCGTATTCCATCGCCGGCCGGATGGAAGGGCATATGCAGAGTCTCCCTGGTGACTTGGTGCTCGGAACCCCGGCTTGAACCGATAGCCGAACGGACCAAAGTCGCCAGGGTAACATCCGGCCGTGTAATTTTGTGCTTTCCCGCCCTTGCCGTAACTCCGCGTCGCCGTCTCGGCCTGACACTTTCCGAGCAACTGCAATTAAAGTTGCCTGACGACCTGGGAGAACTGCCCGCGTGGAAAAAGTTGTAAATGCTGCGAGCAGACACTGCACACCGGAGTCATGGCCGCTCCTTTCGTCTTTGTGGGTCGTTCTGTCAGGAATTCACGCCAGAGTAACGGGGATCAGCCTCTTTGCCCATCAACCAGGCGCCAGCCGCTAACGATCTATCTTGGACAGCAATGAACGAGATAAACAATGTAAGTTATCGATTCTATTATGGGGCGGCGGGTGGGGATCGAACGTCGAGACAACCTTTACCATCCGTAACTTACAGAAAGCAGATTACCACAGATGCCGTAAATGCCATGGTTGCCGTCGACCATTGCACGCTATTGCACGCTGAGGCCCGGCCCGCGCGTGTCCTCATAATCGACCCTTGGAGCCTGTACTGCCATACCAGTGCCGAGCAATAAGAAAGAGAGATTATGGTCAGAGGTTGTGGCGTGACAGTCGAGCCACGCTGACCGGCGAAATTCGTGATCACTCGATTTCTCAATCTGCTTTTGATCGCTCGTTGGATTGCGCATGAGCGTATACCAGAATTCAGAGAGATAATTCGGATTGGTTCGGGTTAAAATCGCTCCGTCTCTGGAATGTAGCAAGCAGTCGCGCTGTCGGGTCCAGGCTGGGCTGGGGTAAGAACGAACCTTACTGCGACAGGTTGTCAAATGAAGAGATCGGATGCCTATTTTTCCTTGAAAGGCCTCGTATGGAGTTCAGGAGAACGGTTGCCTTCGGGCGGAGCTCAACACTCCACTTCTGGAGCACCTGTCATTCCGGCTCGGCAATCAGCTGTTTCTTGTGCGAAGAGAGGATGTTGATGGTTTGATAGACATACCGGGCGTCGAGAGCCAGCGGATACCGGTTCAATCGATCTCATCCTTCGCGGAAGGCGACGCCGAACCCGCCGTTCGGGTAGTGCCATTTCAGCAAGCCGCGGCTGGCCACCGCACGGCAGGTGCCGCACTCCATGCAGGCTGCGAAGAGGACAGCGATGGTGCCGTCCTCGTTCTCCGAGTAGACGTGCGCAGGGCACACCTTGACCAGCAATTTTCCGGTGCCAGTCCTTCTGGCGAGATCCTGGTCGACCTCGATGTGCGATTCTTCATCGACCATGTAGCTATTGCCCGCCAAGCGTTGCGCGACGCCTCCAAAACCGTTCATTGTCTCCTCCTTTAGAGTGCCTTGATGGCTTTAAGTCCATCGCCAATGACGGTGAACAGTTTCAGCTTCGATCGTTTGAAGACCGCCAGCGCCGTTGTCGCGGCGTGCTTTCTGGGCTCGGTATCCAGGTTGTACAGGTCGTAAAAGATGTCCGCCAGCAGCAGTCCGTACTCTTTGTACATGCGCGGAATATCCAGAAACTCAGGAGCTTTTGCGTAGGTCTTCATATCCGCGCCGACGAAGCCCGCATCCAACTCCATGCGATATTCGTCCATCGCCCGCTGTCCATAGTTACCCGTATCGAGCGCTTTGACGATGGTTTTGGCGGCAGCGATAGCGGAGCCGGCAGCCAGGTCCATGCCACGGATTGTCAGGCCCGTGTTGAGCGTGAAGCCAGCGGCGTCACCAATGAGAATGAGCCCTGGCCGCGTGAGGTCGTGAGAGACCATCTCAGGACCGTCCTCGATCGTCAGGTGGCAGCCGTACTCCAGCAACTCGCCATCACGCAGCAGCGGCGCGATGACCGGATGCCCGAGGAAGTGGTCGTGTATGTCACTCGACGAAAGTCCCTTGGATTCGAGATCGTCCAACCGCAGCACGACACCGACGCTGATCGACTCCTTGTTGGTGTACAGGAAGCCGCCACCCGCCACCGTCTGCGTGCAATCACCCACGATCGCGTAGGCGACTCCGTTGTCGCCTGTGACGTGGAAGCGATCCTCGATCGTCTTCCTGGGCAGGCCGATCACGCTTTTCACGCCAACGGCCAGATGTTTGGCGGGCTCCTTGGCGCGAATGCCCGCATCTTGCGCGATGAATGAGTTCACACCATCGGCCGCGACCACAACGTGCGCGTGGAGTTCGTCCTCGCCGGCCTTGACACCAACCACCTGGCTTCCCTCATACAACAGAGTGTCAACCCGGACGCCCGGCATCACCATAACACCGGCTTGTTCGCACTTCTCCGACAGCCACGCATCCAGCCTGGCTCGCAACACCGTCACCGCGTTCGCGGGATTCTCAAGACGCTGATCCCAGTAGTCGATATTGAAGTGCGATGTTGGATTCAGGAAGCTCAGCACATTGCGGGTGATGCGACGCTCAATGGGAGCCTCCTGCATGAAATCCGGGAATACCTGCTCCATTACGCGACAATAGAAGACACCACCCGATAAGTTCTTCGAGCCGGGTTGATTGCCGCGCTCAATCAGTACAACTTGCTTGCCCGCTTGCGCCAACTGGTAGGCGCACACCGTGCCGGCCACGCCTCCACCAATTACGATGACGTCAAAATCGGGCCCTTGTGTTTCTTCCGTAACCATCGAAATCCTCTTCTCATGCCAGGAGCAGAATGTGGGCCGGGCGGCACCGTTCATGCTCCCCGGCCCTCAAGCGAATGCGCTCAATCAGAGCCTGCCAGCTTTGACGCCTTCAGCAATATCGTCGGCCGCCAGCCAGCCCGATGTCAGAGCAAATCCGTTGGCCGACCCGGGAACTGTCAATTGGTAGCTTTCTCCGTACAGCCCGCCCGCGTCGCAGCCAACGCAGTACAAACCCGGGATCACCTCGCCATTCGAGTCGACAGCCTGCAAACGGTCATTGATCTTCATGGCGCCCATGCTGACCATGATGCCTGTCTCCATCTTGATGGCATAGAACGGTCCCTTCTCGTACGGGTGCAGATACTTCTGCTTCTTGTAATACTGATTGTCTACGCCCGTTTTGGCACAGGTGTTGTACTCATCAAGTTCGGCCTGCAACACCTCAGGATCAACCCCCATGTTGGCCGCAAGATCGGCAGGACTTTCTCCCTTGCAGACATTCGTCCGCTTCGCGTCAATAGCGTCTGCCTCGAGTTCGCCCGGAAGATTGACCAACTTTTCGTAGTTATGAACGTAGACGCCAAGACCAACCTCATTGCCCTGATTGACCAGCTTGTCGATGTGGTTCTGGTCAAGAATGCACCAGTACATCGCATCCGGTTGGCTGGCCAGCAGATCGCCGGCAAATCCGAAGTTGAGTCCGATCATCTCGTTGGCGAAGCGATGGCCAAACTTGTTGACCCACAGATAAGGCTGCATGCCGGCGTTGTTGACATGGCTGGTGATGGTCTTTTCGCGCATCACCGGAAAGAGCAGCAGGGTGCCAATATTGGGATTCTCGATGCCGCCGATTTCCTTCATCATGTTGATGCCATCGCCGGTATTGCCCGGACCACCGACATTGATGATGCGCTCGCCAATCTTGTGCTTGGCATACTGATTGAGCATCGCGGGGTTGGCTGCATAGCCGCCAGTTCCCACCACTACGGCTTTGGCTCCGAGCTTGACTTCTTCGCCGTCGGCATCCCTGGCGATCACGCCTTCGATCTTTCCGTTTTCATTGCGCAGGATTTTTGTGGCGGCGGTGGACAGAAAGATGTCAACGCCGCGGCGACGGGCATCCGCCTCTAGCAGTTCGAGCAGATGCGCCACCTCGCCCTCGGGCAGGTGCCAGGTGACGAGTTCGCCGGGCTGATCGGGAGCCGTAATGGTGACGTCGGTGTAAACCGCCCCTTCTTCGTCCCGCATCTTCTTGATGGTGATTGCGGCATTATCGACATAACGGCTGACAATAGACTGATCGCAGCGGCCGTGGGAGTAATTCACATACGCATCAAATCCTTCGTCCTTGGTTACCTTGATGCCGCGCTTCTGCTGCTCGTCCGAATCGAAAGCCGCATGTCCTTCAGCAAAAGCCGAACTGCCGCCAAGCTGAGCCTCCTTCTCAAGAACCGCACAGGTTAGACCGTCTTTGGCGGCCTGAACGGCGGTCGACAGACCCGAGCCACCACCACCAATTACCACAACATCATATTGCGCATCGAATTTCTGAGCCATTTTCGTTTCTCCTGTTGTTAGTCGGGCGCCTTTATCACTTACCGAGGACTGCTTGCAGAGCGGGAACCACTTCATACAGGTCTCCGACGATGCCGTAGTCGGCGAACTTGAAGATCGGGGCGTCGGGGTCGTTGTTGATCCCGACGACAACCTTGGCACCCCGGATACCTTCCAGGTGCTGCGGCGCGCCCTGGATTCCGACTGCAATGTAAAGCCGGGGCGCGATATGCTGACCCGAACGACCCACATAGCGTTCCTTCTCGACCCAACCGAGGTCGTCGGCGACCGGCATGCTGCAGCCGATTTCGGCGCCAAGAGCATCGGCGAGACTCTGGATAATCGCCAAGTCTTCCTTCTTCTTCAGGCCACGGCCCACCGAGACAACCACAGCGGCCTTGTTGATGCCCGCGCCAGCGCCTGCTGCTGGCTCGGTCTTCTCGATCTTGATGTCGGCAGCGCCATCGGCGGCGACCCGCTCGATGGGGACGCATGCGGAGCCCTCTGCCGCGACGTCGTCTCCAGCGTAAAAAGTGACTAAGGGACCGGCAACCTCGACAGTCTCGATCACTCTTCCGCCTAGGCTGGCACGCTCCACAATGGTCCTCTCGCCAGAGGCAGAAAGCTTCAGGCCGCCGGGGATGACGGCAGCGCCGAGCTTGGCGGCAACCGCACCGGCGAGGACGCGTCCTTCGGCAGTGGCGCTGGCAACGACCGCACGGGGAGCTGCGGCTGCAACCAGCGCGGCAACCGGGCCTGCGTAGGCTTCAACTGGAACCCCACGGCCTGGCTCGATCCACTTGACTTCGTCGGGACCTGCGCAGGCGGCAGCGTCAGCCAAGGCGCGCGGCCCCACAACGGCTGCGGTGACACTCCCACCCAGCCCCCTGGCAGCCGCCACAAGGCCTGCCACCTGATTCTCTTCTGTCGCGATGATCCACGCTTTGCTCAATTGGCTTTTCCTTTCGCGATGGCAATCTGAATGTTCGTCATGCTCACAGAACTCCCTCGCTTTGCAGGGCAGCAACAAGCTGCCCGGCAGATACGGCGGGATCCCCATCGAAGATGCGGGCGGTGGTGACCTCCGGCAATCTGGTGGCCTTGCTCGATACCTTTTCATCATTGCCGGCGCCGAGATCGGCGAGGGTCAGCTTGGTGATCGGGCGTTTGCGGGCCGCCAGTTGCTCTTTCATGCCGGGCGCCTTCTTCTCGGCGGACGCGGCGCTGACTGCGATGACGGCCGGAGCTGAGATGCTGATGGTCTGCTCATCCTTTCCTTGCTTGCGAACAATTCGCACCCGTCCTTCGACAGTACCGGCGCTGCTGACATGGGCGACGGCCGGCCAGCCCAGAAGACCGGCCAGCGCTGCCGGAACGCCTGCGTACTCCTCGGAGTCGCCGATCACGACCGCATCGACGCTGCCGATCTGACGAATTGCGGCTGCGAGGATGGATGCCGTGGAAGCGTTGTCGGTGAGATTGGGCGCATCACTGACCAGGATTGCCTGCTCGACGCTACGTGCCAGAGCCCAGCTGGCATCTCCGTCACCGATGGTCAGACCGACGAGTTCGCTGCCCTCGGCGATGGCCTTGGCGGCTTCAAGCGCCGCGAAGTCGTCCTCGCCCGCGGTCATCTTTGCGTTGCGCCAGTCGACGGCGCCGTCATTCCTGACGGCCGCATCCTTGGCGTCTCTCGCCCACTTGTAGACGATTACGGTTTTCATTCTCTGCTGGTACCTTTCCTGGTATTCATTCGGCTTCGGAATCTCACTGTTCGCGGCATCGCAATATCGCTGCTTGTGGCTTCGACGGTCACACCTTTACCGCAGGCCGTCGAAGCCCTGCAGCGCAGTCAGCGGTTGCTACCCAGATTTGAATCGCTCTGCGCCTTTAACAAGCGCAAGGTTTGAATATGACTTACATAAAATGGGGCGGATCCTTAAGTTAAAGGGACAGCCCCACATCTCAAGCGAAATACCCCTTTCGTCCTAAGCCATCGATCGCTGCGACAACTTGCGCAAGGGCATTTTCGCAAAGGCCAGAGCGATCAAGCCGACAACACAAATCGCCATGTTCAATTCGAAAGCTGGCTTATAGCTCTTGAAAGCATCGAACATGATGCCTCCCACCAGCCCCGCCGGTGAGCACGCGAGTGCGGAGACCAGCATGACCACGCCATTGAGTTTATGGAACGCCTTTGCGCCATAGAAATTTCCCGTCATGGTATTGAGGCAGACGAAGGTACACCCAAACCCCGCGCCATAAAGGATTGCCGCCGTAAACGCATACGCAAGATTGACCGAGGTCACGTCGATCGCCAATGCCGACCCCACCAGATAGCACAAAATGCCGATCATGAACGCAAGTCGAGCCGGTATCTTATCCATCAGCAGGCCGCCGAAGATCGAGCCGACGATTACGCCCATGGTAAAGATGCCCATCGCCAGCGATGCGTCTGCCGGTGAAATTCCGTTGCCGAGCAGGTGCAGCATCCAGTGCGCCGTAAAGAAGAAGAAGGGATACTGAGAGACGACGGCGCCGATCACGATCATCCAGAAGGAAACTGTTCTGTAGGCTTCAGACGGCGCCCACTCCTCTTTCGTAACGAGCGGATTGTGGACCGCTGTCTTCTCGGCTAAGTCGTCCGATCCCCCGTCCACTTGCTGGCCGATGTCCTCGGGGCGCTCCTTGACGCCAAGAATGACGACGAGGCAGGCTAAGGCGGCCGCCAGCGCCACAATCTCCCAGGCGACCTGCCAGCGTCCAGTTAGAACCAGGACCTTATACATGAGCGGAGAGCACGCCAGGCCGGCAAAACCCGAGGCCGTCATTGCGATGGCCATGGCACGCCCGCGAAAGCGCTTAAACCAGCGCGTCACCGAGGTCGAAAGAGGGACGATCGTTCCAAACCCGATGCCACTGCCGATCAGCACGCCGAATCCCACAAGATACTGCCACGGCGCCGAAGCCACGAATGCCATCCACAACGAACCCAGGACGATAAGCCCAGATCCAATGGCAAATGTCGTTCGGACGCCCCATTTTCCGATGGAGGCGGCTATCAACATTGCCGGCACTCCAATAAAGAAGTTGAGCAGGGTGAAACCCAAGCCAAACTCACTACGCGGCATGGGAATTTGCTTCAACATATAAGAATTGATGACAGCCCCGCCATACAGCGGGAAGCCCATGTTTAGAAAAAAGATCAGCCAAAGCACCCCGACGAGTTTCCAACCGTAGAAGCCACGGGTGGGTACCGCGCGCGAGTGATCGGCAACCGTACGCTCCAACATGCATTCCTTCCTTTCTGACGTTTCTTTGATTCCGTGTACCTGTTCTTTGAGGATGTGCACATTCAGCATGGAGCCAAACGAGAGCGCCCGTCCTATAGAAGTTGAGTCCCATATCGATAGGCAATTCCGATCAATCAGACCAGGACGTGGTTCAACATCGCCGAGAATCAACGCTCGGAGATGTGTCGGAAATCACATTCGCTGGGCGCGAGATTGATTATCTTCAGGATGCGTATTGATAGGTATCGCCTATGCCCGATATCCGGCACCTTCACCATTTCGTCACTTTAGCCCGCGAGATGCATTTCAGTCGCGCAGCCGAGGCGCTGCATCTCGCACAACCTACACTGAGCCAGAGCATTCGACAGTTGGAGACGGAAATCGGAGTTGAGCTGTTCTATCGCACGAGCCGCAATGTAAAACTGACAGCAGCGGGCAAGGTTTTTTACGAAGAAGCTCAACACACGCTTGATCAAATGGATCACGCGTGCCGCGCTGCCCAGCAAACCGCCCGCGGAGAGCATGGGAAGTTGGCAATTGGATTTGTCACCACGGCTATCATGGGCGGACTTCAGCAGCGCATCGCCTGCTTTCAAAAGCACTTTCCCGAAGTCAGCTTGGAACTTCGGGAACTGCTGGTTGACACCATGCTGGATCAACTGCATCTCGGCGCACTCGATCTGATCTGTACCGACTCCTACGTCATGGATCCGCGCCTTTGTTCGCGCAAGCTTGCTTCGCCACCCTGGGTAATTGCAGTTCCCTCCACCCACCGCCTCGCCAGGAAACATTTAGTTCGCCTGGAGGAGTTTTCCGAAGACACGTTTGTTTGGCCGACGCACCACAGTCCGCACACACTGTATGACGCCATGTTCCAGGCCTGCAAAAACGCGGGTTTCATCCCTAACCGGCGCTACTTTGCCGATAGCGTGCCGACCGCTGTTTCGATGGTGGCCGCTCAGTTGGGTGTGGCTATCGTGTACGAATTGCCTGGATTCCGTCCGCCGGGAGCAGTCTATAAGTCTTTTAGCCAGCCGGTTATGAACGCATCCATGCGGCTGTCCTGGAGGCGAAAAGAGCTGACTCCGGCCGCAGCCCATTTTTTGCGCCTCTGCTCGGCAGACGGCGAATTTCCGGGCACCCGCGGAAAGAGCTCTGAAAGCCTTCCATAGGTAAATTCTATTGCCGGCGGCCTCTGGCTCAATCGCTAAATCGCGCGGCGTGAAAGAGCAGGCTTGTTTTTCAAGTTCTTGTGAATCGATACGCATTGCCCGAACAGCAATGTGGAGAGCAATAGGCATGAACAATGAATCGAAGCATTTTATTCAATGAATAGAAGCATCCATTTCGGCTTATAGTTTCACCCGACGCATAGATGGCCCCGCTGGACCCTCTGAAGCCCCTCGCAGATCGAGGCAGCTTAACGCGCGAGTGGGCGCAACTTGCATCGTGCTGATGATCGCTCTAGCATCTCGTCCGCAGATGACAATCGCCCTTGTGACAGGTATTTCACCGAAAGAGGAGAACAACTGATTATGAGCAACACGCACACCGAGAACACGCTGGCAGTCTTCGAGGAGCTGAATATCTCGCAGGACACCAATTACGAATCCACAAAGCCGGATGAACTGAAGGCTTTCATCGGCAAGCACTTCATCTATACGTACGATAATGGCTGGCAGTATGAGTTCTATATCAAGAACGAGCGCACGATTGACTACCGCATCCACAGCGGCATGGTCGGCGGTCGCTGGATGCGCGATCAACCGGCGCATATCGTCCGTCTCGCAGACGACATCGTCAAGATCTCCTGGGATGAGCCCACCGGAACCAATGTGAGCCTCGCCTTTATGCTCACCGCGCGAAAAGTCCATGGTGTTATCTTCTTCCCGCAGTGGATCGCTCAGAATCCGGAAAAAACCGTTTGCTTTCAAAACGAGCATCTGGCTGAGATGAAGAAGTACCGCGATGCCGGACCGACTTACCCGAAACTGGTCATCGATGAATTCGCTACGATCACCTTCCTCGAAGACGTTGGGCCGAACAATGAGGAGGTCATCTCCACCGATCCGGACAAATTGCCGAAGGGCTACGCCAGCCGGAAGAATTAGTACTTGCGAGGGGAGTTGATCGGCGGTACCTTTCCACTCCCTTCCTTTCCTTATTGAAAGATGGGTCTAACCACGCTCCTGGACTTACATCCGTGAGTTCAGGATGACTGTGTGAATTGCACGAAAGGAGCAGTTACAATGTTTGCAATTTCAGAAATGAAGCATTCCTTCTTCCGGCTATCTGTCATCTGCGCGGGGCTCATTCTGTTGTGGCCGGGGTTCGCCGGGGCCACGGAGAATGGGACTACGCCCTATCCCATCGGCCTCAATACCGTCATGCCCGGCTTGTATCCGCATCCGGGGCACACTCAATTCTCCGAGTACACCTCTTTCTATGAGGCGAACGAGATGGACAACGCCAACGGCAAGAGCACGGGTTCGGAGTTCAAGGTGAGAGTATTTGCCAATGCACCCTTTCTGAACCGTACCTGGGGCCTAAAGCTTTTTGGCGGCAACTACAATACCAGCATCGCCGTCCCTGTTCTCTACCAACAGCTTCATGTGGCTCCAGGGAAGTTTGAAAAGTTTGCTATTGGCAATGTGGATTTCTCGCCGTTCGCGGTCGTTTACCACAAGGGGATGGCGCACTTTTACTACTCGCTTGATGCCTTCACGCCCGGAACGGCCTATTCAGCAAATGATGTGCTGAACATTGGGACACACTACCTGTCCGTCGGTCCGGTCTTCGCCATCACCCTGCTGCCTGACCACGGAAAAACGGAAATCAGCACACGAACCACCTACCTGTTCAATGGCCCGGACAAAGATACCCACTACCACAGCGGGCAAGAGTACTACACCGAATACAATGTCGATCGATCTCTCTCAAAGAAGGTGGCAATTGGCGTTAACGGCGCCATCCTGAAGCAGACGACGGACGACAAATACGAGGATGCTGTTTACGATAACGGCCATCGCGCTCGTGACTTTACCATCGGTCCGCAGGTTCGCGTTCCTATAGGCCGTTACGGCGGGTTTGCTTTGCGGTATAGTCGCGACACGTTTGTACAGAATTGGCCTCGGGGAAACCAGTTCTGGTTCCAGATTTCGGTTCCATTTTCCGGCCTCAGCAGGAAGGAGTAGAGCCAAAAAGAAACTGCGGATCACACTTGTTCATTGAGGACTGGAGCCGAGCCCTCAAAGCCGGTGGGGTTTGTTCGGACAGGTTTTTCGGGTTTTAAGTGGAACAATTGTTCGGTTCGTGCTCGTGGCGGTGGGAATGTGAAAATCGGCTTCATCGATTTTCACATTCCCACCGCCTGCTTGGTTGCGCTTTAAGCTGCCTCTCTTGACGGCTTTTCACCGATATACAGATGCATACCGCGTAAAACTGTAGATGATTGATAGAAAATATCAAAATAGCGCATTAAAGACAAGGAGCAGAGATTTTAGTGTCACGAAAAGGCGGGGACTTTTTCCAAACTCCGGAAAGGAAAAATGCAGCTTCGCTTGCATCATTGCTCGCCGCCATGGCCAAACCGTATCGCGGCCATCATCCTCACGGCCGCCGATCTGATCGGCATGATCGCGAATTCCGAAGCCGAAAACGTGCAGGCAACGCACGAGGAGACGGCGGTGAGTTTCAGCCTGTTCAAGGCCAGGGCGGAAGGTGCTGAAGCCATTTTCCGGTGAAATTTGGCCGTTGTGGCAGAGCTACGGGAAGGATTTGTCCCACGCCCCCGACTATCGCCACGGCATCTCTTCGCATTGGCTCATCTCATCGATTCCAAGACACTGGCCGACATATCGGGACTCAACTGCTGACAACAGTGCGGGAAGCTGTTGTCCCGGATATTTCATCGCGGAGACCGCGCACGTTGGAGCAGGGATCCGCTTGGGCATTACCTGCGAAGTCAGACGGTTGCTGCGCTTCTTTGAGGTGCGCAATACGCTCGCGAGCGTCCGAAGGACTATCACAACCAGATAAGAAAGTCGTTGGACCTATTGCGACTCGTGTTCGGGTTCCTTGGAGGCAATCTGAAGAGCCCGGTAGCAAGATATCAGCGCATCGAGGCTGAATGCCCGATTGAGCCCACTCGGGTTAGGCAAGACCCAGACCTGAGCGCCGCCAAACTGCATGGACTGTTGTCCCCAGTCAATTCTACTTTGCCGAAAAATGGCTGCAACTGCAGGTTTGCCGAGAAACGCCAGGAAGCGTGGACGATATCGCCAAAGCTTCCGTTCCAGTTCCTCGGCAGATTCGCGAAACTCGCGGCTCTTGAGCTCGCTCGCTCCTACCGTCGGTCGCTCTACTGCAGCCGTCAGACCGCAGCCGTATTGAAGAATTGTGCGGTCGTTTGCAGGCAGAATTAAATGTGGAGTGAACCCCGCCAGGTAAAGGACACTCCAAAATCGGTTGCTGCGGCTTGAGAAATGATGCCCCGCCTGGGCTGCGCTCAGCGCCGGATTAATTCCACAAAACACCACATCGAGATCCTTGCAGAGCAAGTCAGGAAGCCCGAGTGTTGGCACATTCGGGCTCTGTATCACTCCAGGATCTTCAGCGTCGCTACTCACAATCCAGATGTCCTTTCCGGATCCATGCCTCGACTCCATGTGCTGTCAGGCGATCCGCTGAACCCCCTGACTCCGCCAGACTGGCGCCTCGAAAGGGTTGTCAAAATGCTGTGTCTCATGCAAGAGATTGCCGTTGCGGAACTCCATCATGCTGACTGTGCATTCTGGCCGTCCCTGATCGACGATCGCATATTCCGTAATCCACAGCTTAGCCTGGCCGAGAATTCCTCTGACAATGAAATCCGACGGTTTGCCAGGATGATGACTCCGTAATGCCTGCAAACTGCTTCGCCCCAAAATGCGCTCACCCGGCTGCGGATCGTCGCAAATGACATTGTCATCCTGGACGTCATGCTCTAACTCACATCCCCAGCCGCCGAGGCGTGCCAGTGCACATTCAGGAGTTCCCGTATCTGCTCTTCCTATATTGACTGGTCAGAGGAATTTCCGGTTTTCATCTTGAACTACTCCGTGGAATGAAGCCGGGGATGCCGGTGTTCACAACATTGTTGAGCCTTTGCCTGATCTGAATGCCGTCTATTTCAGCAAACGCGTCTTCCGGAAGGGGAGCTATGTCGAAATTTTCTCTCGCGCGAGCTGGAGTCTTGGGAGTCGTGAGCACGGCCGTGCCTCGCTGTACCGCCCATGCCAAGAGCACCTGTGCCGGCGTCTTGCCAACTCGTGCCGCAATTGCTGTAACGACGGGGTCTTCAAGAGGTCCCGGCCTGGCTCCATGGCCGAGCGGGGCGAAAGCCAGAAAGACAATGCTTTTTTCCTTGCAGAATTCCAATAGCTCGGTCTCCGGCAGATAGGGATGTGACTCCACCTGAACCACGGCGGGTTTGATCCTCGACGATTCATAGAGGGGCAAAAGCTTATCCAGCGTGACATCTGATAGTCCGATAGCCCGGCATCTGCCATCGTCCACGAGACTTTCCATGGCCTTCCAGGTATCGAGCAGAGTCACGTCATGGTCGTAGAGAATATTGCCGCGTTCATCGTGCGGATCCTGCTCATCTCCAGGTTGAAACGCAAACGGAGTGTGGATCAGGTAGAGATCCAGATAGCTGAGCCGAAGCCTATCGAGACTTGCCTCGAATGCCGGCTCGACGCGTTCAGGCCGATGGTTGGAGTTCCACAATTTTGTGGTCACAAAGATGTCTTCGCGCGTGAGTCCCATCCGGGCGAGTCCTGCCTGCAAGGCCTCGCCGACCTCGCGCTCGTTGCGGTATCGTTCAGCGCAATCGAAGTGCCGGAATCCGGCTTGAAGTGCATCCCCGGTCGTGGATATCGTCACTGCCGCGTCGGGAATCAGGGTACCGAAACCGACTGCGGGGATATGGCCGCCCTGGCCGTTGAGCGGTATCCTCTTCGTCTGAAATTCAGCAGATGTAGTCATGACAATACCTCATTTTCATTTTGCCCCTGCTATGGCGGTCCCGGGCCTTGAAATTTGATCGCTTTCCTCGGGGAAGGGCCGACAGCGGGGTTGCCCGCTTACCGCGGATCAGGCTTTAGAGAAGCGCTAGATCCTGAATCTCTGGGAGCAACCGGCAGATTTCATGCCACTTACCGACTTACGCGTACGGATGTACGGGATTGCCTGGTTCACTTGGATAAAACGTTATGATCTGCCATCCTGCATGGTCCGCGCCGCTCTCGTCTCACCCGAGACGTATTCATTCCCTGCCCAGGGCGTTCCGCAGACGTGCAGGAACGCATACTGCCATCTTTCATTTAGGCAATGCGCGCATCTTCGTCGGTCGTGCTCTTCCATTCCTTGTTGGAGGTGCGCTTCTCACGCTTGCGATCCAGCCGCGCCAGATCCTCGCGCGTCGGCGTCTCGATACCAGAAGCCCTGACCAGACCGGTCAGAAACTCCTCATAGTGTGCGGGCCGGAGCGAAAATAAATGCCCGGCGTCAGACCCGGACGGCCCAGCTTATCGGCATAGAAGCGGGCGCACTGCTTTTCGACAAAGGCGTCGAAGCCCGCACCGTCGAGCACTTTGTTCATACAGACATAGAAGGGATGACCGGGACCTCAGTTGCCCTTCCAGTGCAGGTCGTCCATATCGAGTCAGGAGACGCCGTTGGCATTCATTTTGAATTGAGTGAGTCAACAGTCAATCAGTACACAGAACGCAATTCCACCGCGAAACCACCATTGAATGCGCGAAATGGCAATTTGTATTTCGTCTTTGCGAAGCATTCCAATCGTTTGCATCGACCATCCCCGGAGATCGTTCAGGGTGCGGGGACCGTGCGCAAAGTAATTCTGTGGCTTATCCATGCGAGGTGGGAGTCTATAGGGCGGTCCTGAAAATCCGTCCCGATATGAAACCGCTCAGCACAATCGGAATACTTACTTCCAGAGGAATCGGAACTGGAAAGCCCCGTATCATGACACCGCCCGCAGCAGGCGTTTGGGCATCTTTAGACGCATATAGGCGTAAACCAAGGCTTGCAGCGCGACAACCCCGCAGCAGTCCAGCAGCACATCCCACGGCGAACCGGTGCGGTTGGGCAGGAACGCCTGATGCCACTCGTCGCAACTGGCCACCAAAGCGGTTCCTAGAAGCGCGAGCAAGGCGTCGGGGAGGAAACTGGAGCGGGGCAGCGTCTTCCACCAGGCGCGCAGCCACATCAGCCCCACGGTCCCGTAGCCGAAGAAATGCCCGCTCTTGCGGATCAGGTGATGAATCACTCCCCAGCGGGCGTTCGTGACGGATCCAAAGAGGTGCTCCCAGAGCCAACGCAGAGGGCCGCTGGTGTGGTCTGAGCCGAAGTAGACTGAAGATTCCATCGCGATCACGAAAACGCAGATGGCGACCGGAAGCCAAGCATTGATCCAGAACCCGAGGCTCCGGGGGCTTCTCGACATCATCGCTGAATTGGGCACAAACCGATTCTAAACCGGAGGCCGTCTCATGCCGTTCGCCAACGCGAGAACTCGCGGCAGGTCGGGGTCTGCTTCTGCGACCGCGACGGCAATCGTCCTGGTACGGCCATCCAAGCCCATCCATCGCACCTTTCCTGCACGACCGGTTCCTTCCCGCTGCTTGCCCGGGACTGCGGTTCTATCCGAGCTCGCAGTCTGACTGCGTTCAGCGCATCGGAACCGGTCACCCCAGGACCACTAAGGCTGGACGGACTTGGGCGGCTCCGGAGCGGACGGAACCGGACCGGGCGCTCCCGGCTTGCCGTCGGGCTTGCGAATGTCGATGCCGCCCTTGAAAAAGGCGCCATCTTCGATGCTGATGCGAGCTGCGGACACATCGCCGGTCAGGGCGCCCTCGGCGCGGATATCAACCCGGTCGGAGGCGGAGATATTCCCGCGCACCTTGCCCAGAATGACAATTTCGCGGGCGGTAATGCTGGAGGCCACCTGGCCGTTGCGGCCCACGGTGACGCGGTTGCCGGGAAGGTTGATGCTGCCCTCGACCTTGCCGTCGATGAACAGCGATTCGGAGCCCGAGATATCTCCCTTGACAAAAAGTCCCTTGCCGATCGTGGCTTGGTCGCCGGCCGGAACGGGAACACGGTTGGCGTGTTCGACGGCTGGAGCGGGCGGCTGAGGGCGAGGCGGCTCAGGTGCGGGGGAAGGGGTAGTCGGTCCGGTTTGGCTGGGTTTCCACATTGCGCTCAAGGGAGTTCCTTTTCTGTCCTTAAAGGACTTGGCTTGCCAAGGCAAGGGCTGTTGCCATGCGCCCAAAACTCTGAATCAATCCGAGGATCGCCGGGCTCTCTGCCCCGTGCAACCCGTGCGCGGCCACAACTAGAATGGTATCTCTTCACGGTCCGTCAGGGACGATTGCATTGCAGCTATTTTAGAACAGCGCGCGCCCGGAGATCGAGCCGCACTCAGGTTGACGGTGTGAAGGCTGCCGGTGGAACGGCTTGCCGCGACCAGCGACGACCGGACGACCGTGCGCGGTGAACCGGTCGCGCCGCCATCGCGCGCTGGGGAGGCTGGCTGTACTCTTGAGCTATGACCGATCGGGAATTGGTGGAGCGCATTCGTCGCTCGGCCGGCGGCAAGGCCGGATACAAGCAACTAGTGCTCGAATTGGGCCTGGGTGGCGGGCGGGCGCGGCGCTTGCTGCTCGAGCAACTGGCGCGGCTGACGGCGCGCGGCGCGCTGACCAAGTTGGACCGCGAGCATTGGAGCATTCCCCGGCCCCTCGGCGCTCCGGGAGGCACGGGCGGCTCGCGCGACAATCTATGTGCCGGGCGGCTCGATCTGCATCGCGACGGCTACGGCTTTGTGCGCCCCAACCCGCCACAGGCGGCGGGGGAGAGTGGTACCGCCCGCCGGCAGCCTTCAGCCCGCAGCGCGGAAGAAGACATCTTCATTCCTCCCAACGAGATCAACGGCGCCATGCAGGGGGACCAGGTGCTGGTCGAAGTCGAGCCGCCCACGACCGACGGACGCCGGATGGGCCGAATTGCGCGCATTCTCGAGCGGCGCAATCCCACCGTGGTCGGAGTCTTCCACTGCGGAGGCAGCAGCGACGGCTCTTTGCCGCGGATCTGGCGCTCCGAGCGATCCGACCGGCCAGGCGAAGATTTTGTCGTACCCTTTGACGAGCGCATGACCCAGCCCATCCTGATTCGCGACGGCCATGAGCTGCCTGCCGCCGACTCCGTCACGCCGCACCGCGTGCTGGGCACGAAAGCCGCTCGCGTGGTTCCCGAAAGCCTGGAGGGCCTGGTCGTCGACGTGGAGATCACGCGCTGGCCGACGCCGGAGCGGCCCGCGGTGGGCCGGGTGATCGAGGTGCTGGGCTCGCCCGACGACTTCGGCGTGGACGTGGAGATCATGATCCGCAAGCACCAGTTGCCGCGCGTTTTCCCGGAGAATGTGCTCTCCGAGGCGCGGGCGGCGGCGCATTTCGATGCGGAAGAGGCGGCGCTGCGGCGCGATTTTCGCTCCCTTCCCATTGTCACCATCGACGGCGAGACGGCGCGCGATTTTGACGACGCCGTGCTGGTTGCCGAGCGCCCGGACGGAGGATTCGAGCTGCAGGTTCACATTGCCGACGTGGCCGAGTACGTCTGTGCCGGAACCGATCTGGACCTCGAAGCGCGCCTGCGGGGAACCAGCGTTTACTTTCCCGATCGCGCCATCCCCATGCTGCCGCTGGAGCTGTCAACCGGCATTTGCAGCCTGCGGCCAGGCGAAGACCGGCTTGTTCTAAGCTGCCTGATGCAACTGGATGCCGAGGGCCGCATCGAGAGCTATGAAATCGTTGAAGGCGTCATACGCTCGGCGGCGCGCATGACCTACACCGAGGTGCACGCGATTCTCGAAGGCGATGCGGAGGTTCGCGCCCGCTATGACGCTGAGGTTCCGGGCCTCGTCGACGGGATCGAGCGCATGCGCCACCTCGCCAGGCTCATGAATCAGCGGCGCGAGCTGCGGGGCAGCATCGACTTCGATCTGCCCGAGCCGGTCATCGAATTTGACGAGCTGGGCGAGATGCGCGGGGTCACCAAATCCGAGCGCACCTGGGCCAACCGGCTGATCGAGGAGTTCATGTTGGGGGCCAACGAGTGCGTGGCCACCTGGCTCGAAGACCTCGGCGTGCCCTCGCTTTATCGCATCCACGAGAAGCCGGACTCGCGCCGCGTGGTTCAGTTCGAGGAACTGGCCGCCGCCTTCGGCTACACGCTGGGTTTGGGAGCCTTGCCGGTCCGGCGCATCCAGATGAAGGCTGACCGCCGCGATGCGCAGCGCACCGGGCGCACTGCGCGCGTGCACGAAATCGCCGAGGACATCCCGGTCACGCCGCGCATGTATCAGAAACTGGCCCAGCGCATTGAAGGCAAACCGGAGGAGCGGATTCTGAGCTACCTCATGCTGCGCTCGCTCAAGCAGGCGCGCTATTCGGAGATCAACGAAGGCCATTTTGCGCTGGCCGCTCCCTCGTACACTCATTTCACATCGCCGATCCGCCGCTACCCCGATCTGATCGTCCACCGCATCGCCAAGGCATTGCTGCGGCAGGGCGTGCCGGGCGAAGGAGTGATCGCCGAAGGCCGCCATAGTTCTCCCTGGACGCATCCCAATGAGCCGCATTCCAGCGAGGGATTGTCCAGCGGTCTGAAGTCGCATTCGCGAAGTCCGCGCCTTTTTCCTGGCGCGGAAAAGCCGAAGGCAGTTGGCCGCGCCATAGGTGCCGAGCCGCCGATTTCGGAGGCCGAACTGGCGCAGATTGCCCAGGAGACCAGCCAGACCGAACGCCGCGCCGCCGAAGCCGAGCGTGAGCTGGTGGAGTGGAAAAAAGTCCGCTTCATGCAGTCGCGCGTGGGCGAGGAGTTTGCCGCGCTGGTGCTGAATCCGGCCAAGTACGGCCTCTTTGTCGAGCTGACCGACCTGTTTGTCGAGGGTCTGGTGCCCATCGATTCGCTGCGCGACGACCGCTACACCTGGCGCGAGAACACGCACGAGATCATCGGCGAGCGCACGGGCCGCCGTTTCCGGGCTGGCGATCGCGTGCAGGTCATCCTCGACCGCATCCTGGCCCAGGAACGCAAGCTGCAATTCTCCATTGTGGAAGAGGGCATTCCGCTAACGGGTAAGACCGCCGCAAAATTCCACCCGAAAGCGAAGAAAAAGAAGGCCACCTCCGCGCCCGCGCGTTCCTTCCAAGCCCGAAAAAAATTCACCAAGAAGGGCAAGCGGCGGTAAGCAAAGACAAATCCAGGGGAGGAATGTTCTTGCGTTCGGCGGGGAAGGGTGCCCCTGCTACCGGTTGGCCTGCTTCTCGGCCATGGCTCCTATGACGGGCAGCTTGACGAGCTTGCCGTTGAAGGCGCTGACGAATACGAAGATCCAGACGACGAAGATCGCCAGGCCCACCAGTTGCAGAACCGTCAAGGTGAGAAAAACGGTGGATGGAACAAGATTCTGCACGAGTCCGACGAGAATGTCGATCACCGCCCAGGCAACAAAGAAGAAAATCGACTGCCAGGCATGGAATCGAACATAGGCGCTTCTTTTGAAGGGATCGATGATCAGAAAGACGATTGCCGGAATGAGCGTGATGTAGGCAATGCCGCCGGCGGCGTTGTCTGAGAGTCCAGAGGGATTCGAGTCGGACATGATGTCTCCTTTGAGGGGCGGCGCTCTGCTTGGAAAGACAGCAGTTGGGGGGCCGACAGAGCGCCAAGAAGATTGTGCGCTGGTGGAAGAGAGCCCCGCAGGTCTGAATTGCTCAAGTCTTTGCAATAGAAAGCCGGCCGGCGATTCGATGCGCCCGATCCAATACAATGAGGCAAGGAGCATGATGGATGGCACACATGGTGTTTTGCGTTCGCTACAAGAAGGAGATGGAGGGCCTCGAAGAGCCTCCGTTTGACTCGGAGTTCGGCCAGAAGATCTTCAAAAACGTCTCCAAGGCCGCCTGGGACGAGTGGATCAACCGGCAGAAGATGCTGCTCAACGAGTACCGTCTGCAGCCCTGGACCCCGCAGGCGCAGCAGTTTCTGGTGGAGCAGATGGAGGAGTTCTTCTTCAGCGAGGGCTTGGCTCTTCCCGATGAGTTCGTTCCACCGTCCCAGTGACAATCTACCGGCAATAAAAATCCGCCCGCGGCGTTTCAGGCCGAAAGGAAGGCGCTTCGGGCCGGATTTATCCCGCACCAAGCCATTTTTGGGCGGGTTTTCGCTCTTTGCGCGCACGCACAGGGGCGCGGCTCGTGTAAACTGATCATGACCCTGAAGCTGGCTTTCCCGAGTCAGCCGGGGCGTGTCGGGACGTGGCTCAGCCTGGTAGAGCACTCGCTTGGGGTGCGAGGGGTCGGCAGTTCAAATCTGCCCGTCCCGACCATTTAGAATCAATTGCTTACAGAATCATGGTTTTCAGCTTTAACTCCAATTGTGGGGAGATTTGTGGGGACCATCAACGGAACCCCCACATTTGCGTGGCGATGAGTGGTTCTTTTCGATTGCCGCGACCGCATCGCGCTTGGCCTTCGCACGGACGTGGCTGTAACGCTTCAGCATCGCCCGACTCAAGTGCCCGGCAATAGCAAGGATCGTCGAGTCAGAGGTCTGAGTTTCGGACAGGGCTGTGAGGAAGTAATGCCGGAGGTCATGAAGACGGCATTTGACTCCTGCCCGCTTCTTAGCCGTATTCCACGCTGTTTTGCACGAGCCCAGCGGCTTGCCGAGGTTCAGCTCGATGGGAGTCATCACGCTTGCCGTTGCGGATCCCTTGCCCGATTGCGATTGGAAGGCACAACTGATTGCACTTGGGAAGCAAAGATGCCGGAGCTAAAATCGCCGCCCTCTTTTTCATCGTCGAAGGCTACCGCAAACTAAAGCATTTCTCCTGAAGGTATAAAGTCTGGGTGCCTCACCCTCGCCACGTTCCTGTTTTTGTGGCTTGGGTGGGATGCAAGAAGTCCACTCGATAGCAAGAAGAGAAATGCCCTAGCGGCCATCTCATTTATGAGATGGCCGCTAGTCATTTTGAACTCGAAGACCACGCCTTTTATCGGTGCGCTGTAGGCCAGAAGTAGACGAGATGGCTTGATCCCTTCTTGTCAGGTGTCTGTACGTCTACGCGCGTTTTGTCCGCCTGGATGTAACTAACGATCAGCAGATCGCGCTTCTTCGCCCAACCAATTCGGTATAGTTCCTGAGCGTATGTGGAGATACACGCTTCTTGATGCCGGCATGTTTTGCTGTGTTGCCGACACCGTCCCGGACGATCTTCTCAGTGATGGGCACATCGGCCAGCCAATTGCTAACCATACCTGGGAACAGGTAGGTCTTGGGCTCCATCCAGCGCCAGTATTCGCGCAAAGTCTCCAAAAGCTTGGAGGTCAAAAGATTATCGCGATCACGGTTTTCATTGCCCTGATGAACATGAATGACCATGGGTTCACTGTCGATGTCGGCGACTTTCAGGTGACGCACTCGGCCCTTCGTCGCCCGGTTGCATACAGCTTCATCACCCTCGATTATGCAGCTCAGTTCACGACTCTCAGACTTTAATCACTATCGTAACGGCTATCTCCCTCAGGCTGAACGAACCGTGCGGT
>CAWBHO010000115.1:0-41603 GCA_963788415.1 uncultured Acidobacteriaceae bacterium
AGCGTCGCCGGCGGCAAGAACTACCAGGACTACAGCCGGCGCGCCATTGAACTGTTTTGATGATCCTTATGGTAAAGGCCGCGATACGGTTTGGGTTCGGCGACGAGCTGGAATCATATGTGCAAAGCTGCATTTTGCGTTTCCGGATTGTGGCGAAAATTTTCCCCTTTCCGCGACACTAAATTTCCGTTCTATGTTGCAAAGTCTGTATTATGTTGCTTACTATCAACCGTTTGAAGATTAAGCGATGTGCATTTGTATATCGATAAAAAGCTGTCAAGAGTTGTTCCCCTGACCTGAATGATGACTCTGTGGCGAATTGTATCGGGCATGATGCTGCTGAACGAGATTGATGATCTTCTAATTCTTCCGGATATTTCCTTGCAACGGCCGCTGCATAACTCAGCCACGCTGAGGTAAGCAGTGGTTCCGACCCAGTCCACAGTCTGGTCCTGCAGGTTGCCCATGCCAGACCGGTCGTGAGCGAGAACGACGACTCGCAGGAAGCGGCCGGCGATGCCGCGCTCATTCAGAAATCGTTGCAAAAAATCCGTCGACTGATTCGATCGGACGCTTGGGCTGCGCCCTTTCTTATCCCGATCGGGACTTCCTGCTCAACCAGGTTCCCGTACTTGTCGTATTTGTCGCGAAACCAGTAGTCCCCATTGCAGTGAACCGTGCCGTTCACGTATTTGACTTCGATTGCGGCCATTCCATCCGGCCCCACTGCGATCTGGTCTATTTCGCCCTTGTCCCCCCGATACCCATCGATGACGGTCCAGGAGTCGTTGAGCTGCTGTTGCAGATGGAGGGAGACCGACTGCTCCCCCTTGTTGCCGGCCAACCAGACGCGTTCCTTGTCGGTCGCCGGCGGGCGAACCGGCGGCGCAGGAGTAACGGAGAATTGGACCACAATCAACTTTCCTAAACTCCACATGGTTCCCCATACGCGGCGTTCCTTCCAGGCTTCGCGGAGAGCAAGATAAGCCGATTGCTTCCGTTCTCTGATTTTAATCACAGCGCTGTTGTATTCGTTTCCGAGGGCTTGAAATTTCGCTTCCCGCGCCTGTTGCGCGCTACGGAGCTGGTCCGCCGTGTGGTTAGAGAGAGTGATTCGCTTCATGATGAGATTCCTCTTGTTTCAAACTTATCGCGGCAGAAAAACCCGCCGTCATAAGTGTTTAGTTAGCCGGTAACCCGAATGGTTCAGAGCTTTGCGGAATGCTTCCGGCGAGCAGGATGCTTCGCTTGGCAGCATTCAAACAAATCGAGAACTGCTCTGCGCGGCATCACTCAAGGCTCAGGGTTCTGGGACGGCGTGAAGGTGTTGCCACAGGACATGCACATGAAGGTGGACGCCCAATTGCGCTGCAATTCCGGCCAAACCGTGTTGTTGTAGCGCCAGATGGATAGGATATTCCTGATAGCCACCACGGCAACGGCACCCAAAAGGAGCCATATAAGGGAGAACGCTTTCCAGACACGTAGACTGGCTGCGTTTTGAGTTGGAGCTGCGCTACCGCCGGGGAGGAATGGTTTTACCGAGGCTGCAGATTCCGATTTGGCGGCAGCCGCATGGTGCGATCGACTGTGTTCGTTCGCGGGTGGAGCAGGCTGAGAAGACAACGCGGCGACGTTGTCTTCCTGAGGCGCTATGTCGGCCAACCCAATTGCGACGACGATAGAACTTGTCGTCATAATACAGACCACCGACAAGATAATAGCCCAAGAATGAGAACTCTTTTCCTCTGGCGGCAGGCATTTCGCGGAGAGCATGTTGATCCGGGTGCGCTCGCCCCGCAGGTTGGTGCTGACGCCCTGGTCGTATACAAGCGCCAGGCTCTTGGTATGGGAATCATGGCAGACTGGACATGGAAATGACATAACTTGTCTCCTTGGGCGGTTGATGAAGTTGTTGATGCGCCATTGCGCCGGAAATCCATGGGGAGCCTTTTTAATCCGGCAGACATTGACGTCTGCCGGATTGGGCTGGGGTTTAGGTTATTGCACGGTCACGTTGAAAGTCGTGCTTCCGGTGACCGTGCCGCCAATGATATGAGTTCCTGTCAGAACCACACTGTACGTACCTGCGGGGGTTGCCGTGGGTGTATTCCCGCCTGTGCCGGTTGCTGCGCCACCGCCACCGCACCCCATCGGGGCCAGTACGGTAATGATCGCCAGCAAGCAAAGAAGTGAGAGCCAGCCTTTGCGCCGGCGCGGAACGCCTATCAACAGGATGCCAGCCAAAACCGAGCCTCCTCCCAGGCTGAAAATGGTTTTGGCGTGGGAGTTCGCCGCGTTCGCCGATCCTGTGGTTGTGATGGTTACGGTGGCCGTCTGCGCTGTCGTTCCGGTAATGCTCACCGGTGTGGTAACAGTGCAGGCCATGCCCTTCGAGGAGAGCGCCCCGCTCCGAGTGCACAGGTGAACTCTACATCGCCACCGAATCCGCTGGTTGGCGTAACGGTGACAGCTGTCGGTCCAGAAGTTCCGGGGGTTGCAATGGCGACGTCTGTCGCAGCCAACGTAAAGGCTGCGCCCGCCGGCTCGGGGATGGTGTAGGTGCCCGATAGCGGCCCGACAGGAGCATAGTTGGCATCACCGCTATAGGTTGCCCCCGATGGTTCCGGTGGTCCCGGCTACAAACGCAGTTATCGGCAAGGCAACTCCGCCTTCTAACATGGTCCACAGGTGATAGGTGGGCTCATCGTAGTCGTTCGAAGCCGTGACGGTTTGAGTCGTCCACGCGGCTCCATTGAGCATGTAGATGATGGTTCCGGTTGGGGCCGCCCCCGCGCTGTAGGTGTCGTATGACAATGCAGCGCCACCTCCTGACACCATAGGATTATCGATGCTCAGCGCTGTTGGAGCGCCTTGACCCTCGCTCGGTGGCGTAGCCACCAAAAGCGGCGGCGCTTGAGCGACGGTAACGGTCTGGGACATGGACACCGCGCCATAGCTAGCATCGCCCGAGTATGCCACCTTAATGGTGTGCGTTCCGGCCGTAAGCGTGACGCTCGGGATCTGATAGGCTGCGACTCCTTGGCTGTTGAGCGAAACCGTTGTCAAGGATGTTCCGTCCAGGGTAATTGCTGCGGTCCCCGTCGCCGGGGTTCCAGTGGCTGTGCCCTCCGAGCTGCCAGATGGGGTTGCGTCGACCCAGAAGATCGATCCGTAGACAGGCGAACTAAGCAGAGCACCGGTTTGCGCGCTGTAGGCGCTGACGCTCACCGACATCGCGCTTGTCTGAGACGCGACCGTGACCTGAATCCCGTTCGACGAGCTCGCGGCATGGGTTGTGTCGCCGCCGTAATCGGCATAGACGGTGTAGGTTCCGCCGGGCAGCGCCTCGGTGTTGAATGTGGCCACACCGTTGACGAGCTGCGCAGTGTAGACGCTGTCGCTGTTCACTTGAGAGCTGTTCGTGATCAGCGAGATTGCGCCTGTGGCCGCGGTCGGGCTGACGCCCACCTGGAAATAGAGGGTGGCGCCGTGGGCTACGGTCAGGGGCGAAGTGCTGAGCGAACCTGCGCTCGTGCCTCCTTTCAGAGTGGTCGTCGTGGCGGTGAAGGTTGCAGTGGACCAGGCAGTAACCAGCTTGGCTACGTCGATCGACCCGATGCCCGTTGCCAGGTCATACCCCGGTCCGGCGTCATAGCCGGTGAGAAAATCGTTACTCGCGCAGTTGGGAGTTCCCGCTGTGCAGTCCACCGAGTTGTTGCCTTGGGTGATGTCGTGGAAGACCGCCGGTTCGGAGGCTGCCAGGTTGTAGAGGACGTAGTCAGCCTGCCCGAGGCGCTTTCCGCCTTGGCTCTGGCTGACCAGGGCCAAAACGCTCGCCATGAGTGGAGCCGAGGTTGAGGTTCCGCCGACAGGCGTCGTTGTGGTGTTGATCGAAATGGCGCAGGTTCCGTTGCAGCCCTGGCTGCCGGCGACCGTCTGGCAATCGGTGTAGGCCAACGAACTGCCGGTTACGGTGCTGTCGGCACAGAAGGACCAGGCGTTGTTGAAGTCCTGCGTGGTCCCTTCGTTGCCCATGAAGGCGCCCGCGAAGAAAGACACGTCGGGAAGATCCCGTACCCCATCTGCTGGGGTGATAGAGCTTTGGAAGGCTGGTTTCGCATAGCCCGCCAGAGTTCCCGAACAGGTTCCCGAACTGGAAATATTCCCCGAGCAGACTGCCGCGCTGCTCATGCCGCCGCCGCCCGCATAAAGAGTGGTTCCATCATATGCAGCGGTGAACTGGACGTTGTCGGCGGCCGTGGTGAAGACCTGCGTCGAGTCGTTCCACGGTTCTTCTGGAATGTATCCTTTCGCGGTGACCATGTAGGCACCGGTCCCTGTAATGGTTGCGGTGGTGGTGGGAACCTTGATGTACTGCTCAACAGTCGAAAGACTGGTCGAGAACAGCACATCGAAATCCGTTCCGCCAACGGCAATGTTCCAGGGGGTTGAGGCGATACCGTTGACCGCCAAGCCGTTCACTGCCGGATAGCTATCGTCATCGCATCCGGCCGAGCCGGAATCGCCGGAAGAGACGGTGACGCTCATGCCCTGCGCGGCGGCCTGCTCGAACAATTCGTTGAGTAGGACGTTGTAGCCCGCGCCGAAGTTCTCCTCACAGCTGCCGAAGCTGATGTTGAGAATGGAAACGGTATTGTCGTCGACGGCCCGCTGGATGGCGAGCCAACCGCCCCAGACCAGGTCCGTGGAGTTGGCCGTGTAGAACGTGGTATTGGCCTTCGGCGCGAGAGCCATTGCCTGCTCCACGTCGATCAAGGCCTCCAGTTCGTCGCTGTTTTCCCCTGGATCATCCCCAGCCAGGACGATTTTGGGCATCTGAGCGTCGGCTTTCGCCGCCGTCAAGGTTTCGTTCAGAAACAGTGAGCGGTAGCGGGCAATATCGGTGATTGCCGATGCGCTCAGGTTTGAGTCGCCGACGATTCCGATCGTTACGCCCGATCCGTTCCACGTGGTTCCGCTGTACGCGGTATTCATGGCCGAATTGGGACTGTCGTACATGGTTGCGGCGTCGCCGGCTCCCGGCAGGAAATAAACGTCGTAGTTTGCGGCACTCCAGGTCGAAGGGCCGTAGATCGTCAGGTTGGGTTTCGGCTGGTTGGAGGTGGCCGACACGCTGCTCTGGGAAGACGCCGCTCCCGCGAGTACGTGCATGGCAGCCGGGCGCAAACCACTCAGTGTCACGCCGCGAACGGCCGGGGCCAAGGCCGCGGGCACTGTCGGGCTACTGGCATTCGCCCACACGGTGTTGCTACCCACCTGAAAGCTGTGGATTTCCGTCTGGAACGCCTGTCGAACATCACCGATATTGCCCGAGAAGCTGATGACATTGCCCGCCGGCGAGACCTGGCCAACTGTGAAGCCGTAGGATTCAAGCCACGATTTGACCGCGGCGACGTCTGTGCTGTTGGCGCCGTAGAGCTTGCCGTAGGCTGCCGGCGTCAGCCAATTCTGGAAGTTGGCCGAGCCGGGCATGGCCGCTGATTTCACGTAATTGTCCAGATTCGCCTGAGAAGCGGCGCTCCGGCCAAGCACCATGAACAGCGTGCCAGTGCTTTCGCTGTCCGAGACCGCCCCACGGTCGTTCTGTGCCGACGCGAAAGGGGCGGGTTTGTTCTGAAGTGAGACACGAACTGCGTCGTTCAGAGGTTGAGTGATGAGCTGGGCGCTCTGCGCGCGAGCGAGAGGCGCAAAGCAAAGAAGAAGCGCCGCAACCGCGGAGATGGCCCGTTTACCTGCAAAAACAGGAAAGTTTGATGGCATGGGAGAGTACCTGTAGTTCCTTTCTGCCACAATGCGATGTGGGTTGCTGAAGGGTTCTCAATGATGATCGGCAAGAATAGAAATTTATTTCCCACCGTATAGGAATACCGTTGCAATGGATGTAATGGATTCGCTTTATTTGAAGCTTTTTTTGGGCAATCGCCGGGGCTTTTGCAAACGACGGGCGTCCTCTGTTGCTCAAAATTTGAACTGAGGAGAGGTTTGGTCGTCAGCACTTGGCGTGAGCCCAAGACCAGATCGGCTGCCCTATCTGCCGGGCTCATAATCGACTTTGCAACCGGCCGTAGCCTCAGGATGCCCGCTGCCGAGGCTGATAAAAAGATCGGCAATGTCGATGCCTAGCGCGTACGCGATGCGTTCAATCGTGAGGACCGAAGCAACAATCAGGCCGCGCTCCAGCTTCGAGATGTATGGGCGCGCCGTGCCCATGGCGCTGGCCAGCCGTTGCTGACTGAGTTTTCTCTCTTTTCTGAGGCGTCGAATCGCGGTTTCGAGACGCTTCGCTAACGGTGCGTCGGAGATTCCAGCTCCGGAAGACGAGGATGAAGATGCCGGAGCACCGGGATGTGGCCAGACGAGTAAATCGCGGCAGCGGCGGCAAAGCCCGCTCGCTGAGCGGAATTGAACGAGGCGGCAGCGTGGGCAGCAGAGCACGTCGTCGCGCACAAGGGATCTTGGCTGCATAAGCAACTCCTCGATGACGCCACTTCAGGCGTGCGGTTGAGTGAATGAAAAGAAAGTATCCGATCAGATACAGAATTCTGCGTGACGTAGGATTTTGCGCAGGAGAAAGAGCAGTAGTTGTGGCACACTATCGTTCCGGGGATTACCGGGGAAGAGGATTCATATGGGGAATATAGATCATTCGGCAACCACAGACGCAGCCAGTGAGCAAGAGTACGATGACTTCCTATATATGGAGGTGGACGACGTTGACATTGACGACGAACCGAACTCTAATGCCGAGAGGTTGGACGTTTCCAACGCCATCCTGTCCGACGAAGATCCTGAGCCGATACGTCACTGGACCGGCTGCGTAATGGGATCCAAGACCAGCGCACAGATTGCGGAGGCAGAAACTTTCCACGACGGCTCTGAAGAGAGCGAGACAGACAGGTGGTGCAATACCGGTACGATGTTTGACACGCTGCCGGAGATGGAGATCATCATTGAAAACCTTTACGTGATGTGAGCTCGGCGATTGCGAAGTGGCGTTCGGACTCCCAGAACTCCTGGACAAGGAAGCGGTGGGGAACTCGGGGCGCCGGAGCAGATCGGTATGCATGTGGTCGGCGAGCCGGTTGGAAGTCCGATGTCAGGGGCCGTCATAATCAAATGAATGAAAGCTTGAGAATCCACAGAATGAACTTCCTAAATCCGAATGACAATAATCAGGACACCACCTCCTTGGGGTAGATTATCGATGCTCGACATATTCACTTGTCAGATGAGGACTTGCTCGCCCGGTTGCGATCTCTCTTGGAGAGATGCGGAAAACTGTCGGGAATACTCATCGATGAGGCAGAAGATATGCCTTCAAGTTCAATCTACATGTCGCGATTCGGCGGTCTGCATAGAGCTTACGAACTTATTGGTTGGAGCGACCGGCGAGACTCCAGCTTTATTGAAGCGAATCGAGAGTTGCGTCGGCGGCATCAAGACTTGGTCCAGATCATTGTTGCGGATCTGCGAGCTACCGGGGCGCATGTAGAGGTGGACGACCGTTCCGACCTGCTGACCATCAATCACGAATACACGGCATCTCTCATCCTTTCAAGATGTCAGGAGACAAAAGCGCTGTCGCCACGTTGGCGACTCAGGTTCGATGCCGGTCTGGTTCCGGACATTACCATAGCCGCTCGATTGAATCCTGGGAATCAGACCGTCAAGGATTATTACCTGCTCCCGGGCATTGATCTTCTCTGGAAACGGCTCAGTCTTGCGGCTGACAATGGCGTCTCACTCGACTTATATCGATTCGACACCCTCAGTCTGTTTATCAACCTCGCAAAAAGAATTTCCGTGGAGGATGTAGCTTGAACGAGCAACAAGTTGAATCGATTCCGATATCAGAGATCCGGATCATAAACCCACGATCGCGCAATCGAATCAAGTGGCAATTGGTCGTTCAGAGCATCGCAACTGTAGGTCTGAAGCGGCCTATCACCGTCGCGCAAAGACCTCAATCAACATCTGACGGCAAACGCTACGATCTGGTATGCGGCCAGGGACGGATGGAGGCTTTTGTCGAGCTTGGTGAAATGTTCATTCCAGCAATCATCATCGAAGCACCTGAACAGGATCGTCAGTTGATGAGCCTGGTCGAAAACATAGCCAGAAGACCGGCATTGACCCATGCCATATTGTTTGAGGTTCGGGTTCTCCGTGAGAGGGGGCACTCAAGCGAGCAGATTGCTCGTAAGCTCGGCCTCGATCGGGCGTACCTCTATGGAATTTGCAACCTCATTGATAAAGGGGAAGAATTCCTTGTCTTGGCCGTCGAGGCCGGGCGTATCCCGCTCAGCGTTGCTGTAGAAATCGCTACTGGCAACAATCATGAGATTTCCAGGGCACTGTCCGAAGCATACGAGAAGGGTGATCTGCGCGGAGCGCGCATCACTGCCGCCCGCCGAGTCATTAGCCAGAGGTTAGAGAAGCAGAGGCTTCAAGGAAAGACCTCGCCGATGCGGCGCAAACTCACCGGCGAATCCCTGGTCCAGGAGTATAAGCAGAAGATTCGTGAGCAGACCGCGTTGGTCGTGAAAGCTAACCGCACAAGAGATCGACTGATTTTATTGACTTCCGCCGTCCGAGTCTTATTCGCAGACGAGAACTTTCGAACCTTATTGAAGGCCGAAGGAGTCCAGTCTGTGCCTGCCGAACTCGCAGGGAGGCTTCAACAATGAAACGTGCATCCGCCAATCTCCGTTCTGCTTTTCAGAACAACATCCTAACTCTGCCGCTGAGCTCGATAGTTCCACAGAGGAATGCAAGTGCGGAGGTGCTCCGTTCCTCCATATTCAAACAAATTCTCTCGTCTGTGCGCGAAATCGGCCTAATCGAGCCGCTGGTCGTTTATCCGCAGGAAGGGAAGGGCTTTCTACTACTGGATGGACATCTCAGATTTGAGGCTCTCAAGATATTGGGGACTGAGGAAGTTAAGTGCATCCTCTCCACGGACGATGAGAGCTACACGTACAACAAGCGAGTCAACCACATCCCACCTGTAGCCCAGCACTTCATGCTCATGGAAGCTCTAAAGAGCGGAGTCGCCGAGGAGCGTATCGCCGCTACCCTAAACGTGGATGTTGCGGCAATTCGGAGGCGGGCGCAAATGCTCGAAGGAATTTGCCCCGAGGTTGTAGAGATGTTGCGCGACAAGAAGCTAAGCCTGGAGCTGTTCCCGATACTGCGAAAGATGAAAGCGATTGGACAGATCGCAACGGTGGAGCTAATGGTCCTTCGCAATGACTACACTGTAGCGTTTGCAAAGACCAGGCTCGCCATCAGTCCTCCGGCGCTTCTCGCGAAGGTCTCAACGGCACGCCAAAACAAGGCTAATGCCGATGCAGCTGATACGCTCCTGGGCGAGGATACCGACGGCATCATACAAAACCTGAAGGCAGTCGAAGAGACATACGGAACCGACGTTCTCACGCTCACAGTGACGTGCGCCTATCTCGACCGTCTGTTCAATGATGAGAAGATCGCCCGTTACTTGGAACGGCATCATCCAGGACCCCTCGAAACGCTGAAGTCGATCATATGCGGCATGAAGTCGTCCTCCCCTCAGGAGCCGGCCGTTCAGACCACATAGCCGCGATTCTGGCTTCGGCGCTCGCGGTGTGTGCCCGCTGCTTTTGTATGATGCTACTGGACATAATTCACAGAATTTGGAGAGACTGCCGACCTGTCCTGGCACCTCTCCGCGCCTGCGGGTACCAAAGTCGCAATCACCGAGGTCGGTCATAGCTGTAAGACTAAGAGCATTGAAAAGAGAGAGCGAATGCCACCACGTAAAAAGCGTCCTGCGGCTAGCCGAATTGCCGAGCCATACCAGCACACGCAAGAGACGCCGATGCGGCCCGAAGTGGGGACGCAGGCTCAATTCAAGAAGCGCAAAGCTCCCAAAACTTACCGCTACGACAGCTCCCTGGACCCGGCGCTCAGTTGGGATGACAGTTCTTCTCGGTCTCTAGGTGAGTGGCTCCTCGGGCTGATTGTGGACTCATCAAAGCTGCCGGCCCCCCATCGCTTCCCCGAACCGAAACGGTTTGTCGGTACCGGCAACGAAGTGCTGACGGCCGTGAGCGGCCTTGAGGATGCTGTCAAAGCTTTAAAGGGGCTGGGCAAGCCATTTCTTGACTGGGCAGGAAAGGCTGAGCGGCTATCAATGGAGGTGCCTACGCTGCCCCTCTTTATCCATGAACGGCTCTCGACGCAGGCGATCCTTCAGACACTCAAAGGGCACAAACGGGAGGGGGTAGATCTGCAAGCGAACCTCTTCGGTGATCCTGGTCGCCCTTTGGCCGAGCGGATGAAGCCCTATGAACACCTGGACAAGTGGGTAAACCGGATGGTCCTGGGCGATTCGCTGGTGGTGATGAACTCGCTGCTGGAATACGAGGGAATGGGCGGCCAGGTCCAGATGATCTACATCGATCCGCCTTACGGTGTAAAGTTTGGGTCGAACTTCCAGCCATTCGTACGTAAACGGGAAGTGAAGAATAATGACGACGCAGATCTCACGCGCGAGCCGGAGATGGTGCAGGCGTACCGGGATACTTGGGAACTTGGTTTACATAGCTATCTGACTTACTTACGGGACCGGCTAATGGTGGCGCGTGATCTGCTGACACCGAGCGGAAGCATATTCGTGCAGATTAGCGATGAGAATCTACATCATGTGCGTGAGATCGTGTGTGAGGTTTTCGGGCCGGAGAACTTCGTCAATACCATTGTGTTTCAAAAGACATCCTCTGAGGAGGGTGAGGGTCTTGCGAACACGGCTGACTACCTTCTTTGGGCGTGCAAAGACAAAGAGCGACTGAAAGCGTCTTCGCTTTACCGGATGAAGCGACCTGGGGAAGCGGGTCCAAGCAATATGTCTATGCGCGGCACCCCGAAACTTCCGAGATTCGTAAACTGTCACCGACTGAGCTTGCCAATCCCGAACGAATACAAAAACCATGGATAATCTGCAGGCGCGGATATCCTTTGACCTCTCAGGACGCAAGCGAGACTCGAAGCGGTCCGTTTGTGTTTGAAGGAAGGCCATATTCACCCGGAAAGACAGGCATTGGTCCATTAGCCCAGAAATAGGGTTGCCATCATTAGTCGAAAAGGGATTGATCTACACCACGGGAAAGTCTCTTAACGCGATCATGGATTTGAACTCAATGCCGGGTACGGCGATGGGCAACTTGTGGACAGACACCGGTACTGGCAGCTTTACCGACGAACAAATTTATGTTGTGCAGACGGCAGAAAAGGTGCTCCAGCGGTGCATTTTGATGACCACACAGCCCGGAGATTTAGTCATCGACCCGACTTGTGGATCTGGAACTACAGCTTACGTCGCGGAACAGTGGGGCCGTCGTTGGATCACAATCGATACTAGCCGAGTGCCACTGGCATTAGCCCGGCAGCGCCTTCTTACCTCCACCTATTCTTACTTTCGATTGCGTGACGGGGCGATAGGGCCCGCGTCCGGATTTATTTTTGAAAGCGAGCTCACGAGCAAGAACAAGAGCATAGATGGCTATGGAGTGGCCCAGCAACACACGCTGAGTAGCATCGCAGGTGACGAACCTCCGAAAGAGCTGATCTTTACCGACAGGCCGGAGATTGATTACTCAATAACCCGAATTACCGGGCCCTTCTGTTTTGAAGCGACAATTCCAACACCGCTCGATATAGAAAATCAACCAAGGCCGGAGACGGAACGTGCGGCAATTGAGACTGCGAGCGAGCAGGCTGGGAGCTACATGGACCGCATGCTCGACGTTCTGCGCAGGAGCCCGCTTTGCGACTCGAAGGCAATCGCACTGTAAAACTTCACAACATACGTCCGCTTACCCGCACACTTGCCGGCTTACTAGAAGCCAGCGTAGCTGCCAGCGCTGATGGACAAGCACCCACACTTGCGGACGTGGTCGGCGAAGCAGCCGAAGCGAACGGCGCTCTCCTGCCAGGAATGAGCCGTAAGCCAGTCGCAATCATCTTTGGCCCAGAGAACGGAAGCATCTCCGAAGGCCTCGTCTACGGGGCCGCCAAAGAAGCCGCGGCAAAGGATTACACCCACCTCTATTGCATCGGGTTTGCAATCGAACCCAACGCCCGGCAGCTGATCCAAAATTGTGAAGAGCTCATGGGCATACCGGCAACCTATGTGCAAGCGACGATGGATCTGAACATGGGAGACTTGCTCAAGAACATGCGTTCGAGCCAAATCTTCTCGGTGTGCGGCCTGCCAGAGATTGCGGTGAGCAAATTGCAAGGTGGCCGGTATCAAGTCGAACTTCTCGGTCTTGATGTCTTCGACCCGATTTCGATGGAGAATCATCATTCCAAAGGTGACGATGTACCGGCATGGTTATTCGATACGGACTATAACGGCATGTGCTTCCACGTAACGCAGGCGTTTTTTCCACGGACGAGCGCCTGGGACGCGCTGAAGAAAGCTCTCAAAGCCGACTACGAAGCCAGCCTTTGGGATCATCTCGCGGGAGCAGTGAGTGCACCTTTTGAGGCTGACAAGAATGCCCAGATTGCGGTCAAAGTGATCGACGACCGGGGCAATGAGCTGATGGTTGTGAAAAAGCTGAGCGAGGCCGCAGTGGCGGTGAAAGCATGAGCAGCAATGAGGTCAGCCAACCGATTCTGAATAGTCCATTCCGTGAACCGGAGTGTTTCTGGTATTTGCGAGAAGGTGAAACTCCCCAGAAGCGGGAGGGTCGAAGGCCGTCGTTCGTATTCGAGCCGCGCGACCAACGCGCTCCCTGGACTACGGACGGCAGGATTCTTGGACCGTCGGCGCTCTACACCGGCGCTTATGAGCTCGTAATGGTGAACCTGATCCGAGAACGCCTGAAAGCCTGGGAAGACTCGGGCTATGCCGGCGCAACCCGGACCACCACAGAGCTGCTCACATACTGGCAGGATGAAGGTCGAGAGAAGCGGCTTTTTTATGCGCAATTAGAAGCCGCGAAGACAATTATCTTTCTCGCCGAGGCTCGTCAGGACTTTCTCCAGGGAATATCAGTGCCTCGGGATGAACCCAGCGCGGATCGGAAGGGCGAAGGATACCGTGGATTCCTTCGATATGCCTGCAAGATGGCAACCGGAGCGGGCAAGACGACAGTAATGGGGATGATCACCGCCTGGAGCATTCTGAACAAAGTGGCGAGCCGTGGAGATAAGCGTTTTTCGGACGTGGTAGTCGTAGTTTGTCCAAATGTGACCATTCGGGACCGGTTGACGGAGTTGCAGACGGAGCGAGGAGACGCGAGCATCTATCGAACACGTGATTTGGTGCCGACACATCTCATGCCCCAACTCGCGCAAGGCCGGGTGTTGGTCACTAACTGGCACGTCTTCGAGCCCCAAAGTGTCCAGACGGACGGTGCAAAAGTTGAAAAGCGCGGCGTTCTCGTGAGAACGCGCGAGGCGATTCGGATCGGGCCGAAAACGACTACAGCACGCAACAAGAGATATCTTACGCTCGAAGAGTTTGAGCGTCAGGTATCGCGTGGGCTCTTGACTGTCCTGGACGCAGAAACCGACCCGAAGACGGGCGCTCTCAAAAAGGTCTTTGTAGAGTCGGCTCGGTACGTGGAAAGCGATACGGCTTTACTGCAGCGAGTCCTGGGGCGCGACATTGGCGGAAAAAAAAACATTCTCGTCCTCAATGACGAGGCACACCATGCCTATCGAATCGCGGAGGAGATTCCGGACGAAGACGAAGATGACGATGAAGAAGATGAAGACGAGCTATTGACCGATAAGAAAGAGGCTACCGTCTGGGTTGACGGCCTCGACCGCATCCACCGGATGCGGGGAATCAATGTCTGTGTGGACCTCTCAGCAACACCTTATTTCGTTGGTCGGGTTGGGCAGGAGACAAACAAGCCTTTCCCCTGGGTGGTGAGTGACTTCGGCCTCATCGACTCTATCGAGTCGGGATTAGTGAAAGTGCCGCAGTTGGCCGCCCGCGATAACACGGGAGCGGAAATTCCCGGTTACCGGAATATTGGGATTGGATTATGCAGCCTGGTCGGCTGACCGCACGAGAACGGGGCGGAACACGTGCCAATCCACAACCCGAGGCCATTCTAAAGTGGGCGCAGCAACCGATCACAATGTTGGGTAGCCTCTGGCAAATCGAATTTGATCATTGGAAGAGTGAGTCTCGCGAGAGAGAACCGGTTTACATCCTGGTTGTGAAGAATACCAAGCTTGCAAAAGTGATTTACGAGTGGATCGCAGAGGATAAGACGCCGGCAGGACTTCCACCTGCTCGGCTGGAACAATTGCGAAATCGCGATGGGAATGTCGTCACTATACGCGTGGACTCCAAGGTCGTTAAGGAGACAAACACGGACGGTGCAAAGGGTGATGAGTCGCGATGGATGCGTTTCACCTTGGATACCGTGGGAAGACGAATTGACACGGGATTGGCAAGGGCGACCTATCTACCCCGAGAAATTTGCTGAGACGGCAGAGAAACTAGGCCGCCCGCTTCATCCTCCTGGGCGAGATGTTCGGTGTATCGTCAGCGTCGGAATGCTGACTGAGGGCTGGGATTGCAACACTGTAACGCACATCATCGGCCTCCGTTTCATGTCACAGTTGCGTGTGAGCAGGTTGTAGGCGCGGTTTGCGTCGAGCCAGCTATGCGCTTGGGGAAGATGACCGCTTTTCGGAAGAGATCGCAACAGTGCTTGGTGTGCCGTTCGAAGTGGTGCCTTTCAAAGCAAATGCGCAAGCTGCTCCGCAGAGCGAGTGAGGCGTCACCATGTGACGCCTTACCGGAGCGGTCAGCGCTTAAGACCACCTTTCCCAGGGTTGAGGGGTACACGCAACAAACCGTAATCGTATTGTTTTCGATTGGGAGAAGTTCCAGCGCTCACGATCGATCCACTGAATATTCCGACAGAAATAGAGATGCGCGGTTTCGCGATGACAGACAGAGGTCGCCTCACGATAGGGGCCGGCCGTGCGTAGGCTGACTATAAGAGTTTCGACGCAGACATCGTATGCAGCAGCTCGTATTTGAGTGCGCGCAGAGATCGACCCAGAATATTGCCCCCGCCGGCGGCAACAATTGCGCCGCACACCCTTTTCCCGCAAATCATTCCGGTTGTCGATCGGTATCTTAGAGAGCGGGTCGAGGTCCTCCATGGTGGGGATCTGGAAGCAGCATTCCTATTAGGCTGACTTTGGCTGGTTGATTGAGGTACTTCGGAAACATATTTGACCGGATCAAGCGCAGGGAGAAGCTCCCGACAGTTCCTCGATACGAAGAAAACCGGATTGAGGTATCGACTGCTGATGTCGATACCGGACAAGCAAAGACGTGCGCGAAGTGAACTCGGCAGCCACGTGAACTTTGTCATTGCAGATACCCAGCGATGGGAACAAGCAGCCGCCTTCATCCTAGATACTCATCCTCGTGTTGAGGCGTTCGTCAAAAACGCAGGATTGGGATTCGGCATTCCATACCTCAACAATTAGCAGAAACGCATGATTACGTTCCGGACTTCCTCATCCGGTTGAAAGACTTGCCAAATACTACATACATTCTGGAAACCAAGGGCTTTGATCCGCTGGCCGAAGTGAAGGCGAGTGCGGCAGCTCGTTGGGTGAGCGCGGTCAATGCAGAAGGGGGCTATGGCATGTGGCGTTATGAGATGGCGCGTAGCGTTTCGAGCGTTGGAGAGAAGATTGCGGCCATATAGCGGAAGAGTCCGCGTCTGATTCGTCATGAGGTTCGTCGGGTCGCCTAGCTTGACAACAGTTTGAGTAGCGCGTCCAGGGGCATGATCTCTGTCTTTGGGTCGTTCCTATAGCTCTCCTGGCCTGGGTAAACGACGATTTGATGGTCGGCCTTGACGTCGGCGCAGCCGATATAAAAGCCCTTACTCGGCTTCGGGTCACTGAGGGAACGCTTGATCTCGATTGCCCACCGCTCATTTGGCGCGGTTTCCATCAAACAACAACAATAGAACCAAAAAACGCCGGTTCGCGCCGATGCCGCAAAATCCAAGGCTCAGCCTTTCATAACTCGGCGTTCTTCAGAGGTTCCCTTGAGTTTCATTTTCATTGCGCCCGATGAGAAAGACAAGAACGTTTGGCCATTCCGTTCCCTTTGCCTGGTGAATGGTGCGGACCTCTCGAACCTCTTCACTTGCTTGTGAGCTTCGCTGTACGCAGCAGGATATCGCAGGTGTATTTTTCGAATAGTGCGAATTTCTTCCCCCGCACGATCTTTGTGATGGAAGGGTTATCGGTGCTGCTATCGAGCGTAGCGCGGCAGTGCTCGTATGCGGCGCGCAGCGTTATTGCGTCAAGTGCAGGCCCAAGTGCAATAAGGGTCTCGAGGAAGATAACGGCAATGGACCGTCGATGTATTGCTGTGGTCAGCGCTTCGCTCCGAAACGGTTCTTTGAGTTTTCCATTCGTGTGCCGGATGCCGCGTAGGATCGTTGCGACTGCGGATCCGAAGCGGTGCCGACGTGCGAACTCGACGCCAGCGAGGAGTTGGTGAAGGAGAATCTTGCGCTCACGATCCGCAGCCTCAATGTCTTCCCATGGTTCATCTGCCGGCACTATGCCAGGGATCTGCGCGTCTTTGACTACCTTGCCGGTAACAGCAAAGCAGAGCCAGCGCGTTGTCCTCAATGAACTTGCGGCCTGCCTCAACATCCTCACCCATCAGCCAGGTGAAAATGGATTCGGCTTGCCACTTTTTCTTGACCATCGGAGATCCTGCCGAACTCACGAGAAATGATTAACGCTATGTTAAAAACTGGTCGTCTTGAGCAAATTCTGAAAAATAAAGGCCGCAACACGAAAGATGCAGCCTTTAAATGAAATTGAATGAATCAGTTATACAACTTGCAGTTTGCCGCTCAAAACTTGCAACGAAGTGGTTGCGACTTGCAAATAAAGTGGCAACGCACACTCTGCTCCAGTAAAAGTAGTAAAAGTAACTAGGAACACCCGCTCGTGGAGCCGCAACTCATGCAGCGATAACAACTGCCGTTGCGGACCATGATGGCCCCGCAGGTCGAGCAGCTTGGAGCATCGCCCATCTCGTACATCTCGCGCATGGCGTCCGCGGCGTGGAAGATGCCGCTGAGCGAATGCGGATTTGAGCTGGCGGCATTCGCCGCCGCTATTCCGCCGCCAAACGAATCACTTGCTTCCGGACTCGGTCCCGAAACCGGATAGCCGCTGCCAGAGGACGCACTGCCTCCCGGATGGCCGCTCACCTGGTGGAGACGGCGGGCAACCTCTTCGGCCAGTTGGGCCAGGTGGCTCTGCGAAATCAAGTCCAGTTCCCGCTCCGGTTCCGGCTCGGGAAGCATGCTGGGCGAGCTGGGCAGTTGCTGCGCCTGCAACCCCAGATCGGCAAAGAGCGTCAACTGGGTTCCGGAAAGGAAGCGCAGGTTGAGCCAGCGGAAGATATAGTCCATCAGGCTCTTGGCGTAGCCGATTTGCTCGTTGCCGGTCCAGCCGGAGGGCTCGAATCGGGTGTGAGCAAATTTTTCGCAGAGCACCTTGAGGGGCACGCCATGCTGCAGGGCGAGCGAGATGGAGGTGGCGAATGCATCCATCAGGCCGGAGACGGTCGAGCCCTCCTTGGCCATCTTGATGAAGATTTCACCTGGCTGCCCGGTGGGATAGAGGCCGACCGTGATGTAGCCCTCGTGGCTGGCTATGGAAAATTTGTGCGTGATCGAGGCGCGCTCTCCGGGCAGCCGGTGGCGGATGGCGCGGGGCGGTCCGTTGAGATCTTGCACGTCGGAGCCGTCGGGCTCGTGGAGGGATTCAAGCGCGGTCGAGGCTTGCAGCGAGGGCAGGCTGGCGCCCTGGGCGATCTGCTCGAATGCGCGCTGGAAGGCGGCGGCCGTGAGGGTGATCTGCTGGGCGGGGAGGTCGAGTCTTTCGCTGCCCTTGGCTTCCAGAGCCTTCAGGTCGGCCTCGGCGGGCGGCTCACCGGCGGCCATCCGGGCCAACACGCGGCTGGCGGCGGCGTTGAGAGCCGGAGAGGCGCGCCGGGCGTCAAGGCTGGTATTGAGCGGCTGAGTTCCTTTGGAGCCGTCGCGATAAATGGCCACGGCCTTGATGCCCTGACGCCAGCTTTCGGTGTAGGCCGCGGCAACCTCTTCGACGCTGGCCTCGTGGGGCAGGTTGACGGTCTTCGAGATGGCGCCGGAGAGGAATGGCTGGGTGGCGGCCATCATTTTGATGTGCCCCATGTAATGAATCGACCGGGTGCCTTTGGCGGGCTTGAAGCTGCAATCGAAGACCGCCAGATGCTCGGGGTGGACGCCGGGTGCTCCCTCGATGGTGCCCGTGGCGTCGATGTAGCTGACGATGGCATTGACCTCGTCGTTCGAATAGCCGAGCTTGAACAGGGCTTCGGGGACGGTGTTGTTGACGATCTTGATCATGCCGCCGCCGACCAGCTTCTTGTACTTGACCAGGGCCAGATCCGGCTCGATGCCGGTGGTGTCGCAATCCATCATGAAGCCGATGGTGCCGGTGGGCGCCAGGACCGTGGTCTGCGAGTTGCGGTAGCCGAATTTTTCTCCGTAGGCCAGGGCCGTATCCCAAGCTTCGCGGCTGGCGTCGATGAGCGCGTCGAGCTGCGGGACGGCGAAGGGTTCGCCGCTCTGGCGCGACTTGCCGATATTGTTCACCTCGGCGCGGTGCATGCGGATCACGTCCAGGAAAGGCTCGCGGTTGACGTAGAAACCGGGGCAGGCGCCACCCTGGTGATCGGTGCCGGCGGTCAGAGGAGTGGCCGATGAAATCGGCGGGCAGTGGGCGGCCACGATGGCCGATTGCAGATAGGCCTGGCCGCACATGATCGCGGTCATGGTGGCGGCAAAATCGCGGCCAGCGGCCGAGTCGTAGGGCAGCCCCATGGCCATCAGCAGCGCGCCCAGATTGGCGTAGCCCAGGCCCAGCGGCCGGTAATCGTGCGAATTTCTGGCGATGGCCTCGGTCGGGTAACCTGAGTTGTCCACCAGAATCTCCATGGCGGTAATGACCACCGAGATGGAGTGCCGGTAGGCGGGAATGTCAAAGCCGCCCGACGGGGTGACATACTTCATCAGGTTGAAACTGGACAGGTTGCAGGCCGAGTCGTCCAGAAACATATACTCCGAGCAGGGGTTCGAGGCGTTGATGCGCGCCGTATTCTTCGAGGTGTGCCAGCGGTTGATGGTCGAGTCGAACTGCATACCGGGGTCGCCGCAAAGCCAGGTGGCCTCGGCGATCTTGCGCAGCACCTCGCGGGCCTTGTAGGTCTTCACCGGCTGATGCTCCTTCACCGTATACGTGGTGAAGTCGGCGTCGGTCTCGCAGGCGCGCATGAATTCGTCGCTCACACGGACGGAGTTGTTGGCGTTCTGGAAGAAGATGGACGAATAGGCCTCCGAGTCCGGCCCGGAACCGTCGTAGCCGGCCTCGATCAGCGAAAATGCCTTGGCTTCTTCCTTGGCCTTGCATTCAATAAAATCAACAATATCCGGATGGTCCGCGTTGAGAATCACCATCTTGGCGGCGCGCCGCGTCTTGCCACCGGACTTGATGACTCCGGCAAAGGCGTCAAAGCCGCGCATGAAGCTCAAAGGCCCTGAAGCCTGGCCCCCGCCCGACAACAGCTCCATGGAACCGCGGATCGACGACAGGTTGGTGCCCGTGCCCGAGCCCCACTTGAACAACATCCCTTCGGTCTTGGCCAGGGTCAGGATCGAGTCCAGCGAGTCGTCCACGGAGTTGATAAAGCAGGCCGAGCACTGAGGATTGCGATAGCCGGTGGCGGAGTAGCGCACGCCGCCGGTCGCGGGGTCCCAATGCCAGTTCTGCCCTGCCGCATCCGGCTCCAGGCGATCGCAGCCCACGTTGAACCAGACCGGCGAGTTGAAGGCCACTTTCTGGGTCAGCAGCATGTGCGCTAGTTCGTCGTGGAAGATGGCCGCATCCTCGGGAGTGGCAAAGTAGCCGCCGTTCATGCCCCAGTCGCGGATGGTCTCCGCCACGCGGCGAACCAACTGGCGGACGCCGGTCTCCCGTTCGGGGGTGCCCAGTTGGCCGTGCAGGTACTTCGAGGCCACGATGTTGGTCGCGGTCATCGACCAGTCTGCCGGCGTTTCGACATCCCTCTGCTCGAAGATCGTATTGCCCTTGCTGTCGGTGATCGACGCAGTGCGCAACTCCCACTGAATCTCGTCATAGGGCGAGACGCCCTCGGTGGTGAAGCGGCGGGCAAAGGTCAGTCCCCGCTGGGAGTGTGGAGTCTGGGAAGCGTTGGAAGCCTGGAACTGGATGTCGTTCATGGAACCCTCTCAATGGGAAGAATCGGTGAATCTCCGGTCAGCTCGTGCGCGAGACGGCCTGAGGAAAGGCGAAAATGTCAATCAAAGTGCAGGAGCCGGGGATTGAAATTACCGTGAATCTCTGTTTTCAGCGGCCTGTCGGCGGGTATTTGCGCCAGAGTTCATTGGAATTCGTTTACTGCCGCAGATGAAAAAATACCGCTGTCTGTAGTGCATGTCAAGAAAAAACCACCATATCTTGTATTTTGTTTACATTCCAAGCATCAACTTCACAAACAAAGGCAATTTCCTGTGGAAAGCGTAATCCGCCTTGCTGGACGTGGCTTCTTGCGTGCGGCTTGCTCCAGCCCCGGTGCAATTGCTCGGCTCCCAGTCACTGCTGCCACCTTCAACCCTAGTCCTCGCCGGGGCCGGGAACAAGGCGGAAAAGCGGTGCGGATCGAGGAACTTCGGTGCGAATTGTGGAGATTCGGGCCAGAAAGATGGATCGCAAGAGCCGCGCTGACCGTCAGGACTCGAAACGCGGCTCGGAGGGGACCATCTGTTGGTGAAGGACGCGGACGATGCGGACTCCGCCGGGCTTCAGCCGGTAAAAAACGATGTGCTTCCCTTGTTCGTGCCTGCGTAGCCCCAAACTGATCGCATCACTCGCCCGGCCCATCCCGGGATTCTGAGCGAGAAGCTGAAAAGTCTCATTCAGGCCTTGTGCGTACCGAACTGCCTGCGCTTTGCCCCACGTCTCAAAGGTGAACCGGGCGATGGCTCTCATATCGGACTGCGCGGGCTTAGAAAGACTGAACTTTGGCAATGTTCTCATCCTTTGCCCTGGAGAGCTCGTCGATGTAGGCAAAGAGCCGCTCGAAGACCCCCTCTTCGGCATCTCCGCTAGCGTCTCCTTCATCGATGGCCGCTCGGAGAACTGCCATCTTCTCCTCGTACTCCCGGTCTTCCCTTTCCAGCAGGCGTAAGGCCGTACGCATCACCTCGCTGGCATTGGCGTAAAGGCCAGCTTCGACTTTGGCGGCGACGAACTGGTCCAATTCCTTGGTCAGACTGACATTGCGAGTTGGCATGGCGCACCTCAAGAGCAGTATAGATTCATTGGCCAACTTTGCCAAAATTGAAGGTCTGGGCTCCGGCATACGCCAACGGCCCCGCGCTGGATTGCGCGGGGCCGTTGGGTTTTGGCTGCGATGTGAGCGGCTTCGGCCGGAAGCGCTCAAATCTCATGCTCTTACTTCGATTGCGATCCCTCGATGGGCTCGCTGTCTCCGATACGCATGCCGTAAAACGAGCGGTGGACGAAAAAGATGGAGATAGCGAAGAAGATCGCAGCAAGCACATGCGTCAAAAACGGGCCGCTGGTGGCCGACAATTGAACCGCCAACTCGACTGCAAGCAGGCCAAAGAGCGTGGTGAACTTGATGACCGGATTGAGCGCGACAGCGGCGGTGTCCTTGAATGGATCGCCCACCAGATCTCCCACCACCATCGCCTCGTGCAGCGGGGTTCCCTTTTCATGCATATCGACTTCCACGATCTTTTTGGCGTTATCCCATGCGCCGCCGGCATTGGCCATGAAGATGGCCGCGTAGAGCCCGAAGATGGCAATGGAGATCAGATAGCCAACGAAGAAGAACGGATCCAGGAAGGCGAAAGACAATGCGGCAAAAAACAGCGCAATGAAGATGGTCAGCATCCCGCTTTGTGCGTAATGGGTGCAAATGGCAACCACCTTCTTGGTGTCTTCTGTCGAGGCCTTCGCCGCTCCTTCAATGTGGATATTCCTTTTGATGAACTCGACGGCGCGGTAGGCGCCCGTGGTCACCGCCTGGGTGGACGCGCCGACGAACCAGTAAATCACCGCGCCGCCGGTGACCAGGCCCAGCAGGAAGGGAGCGTTGAGAATCGAGAGCTTGTCCAGATTTTGGGTGAGCGAGTTGGTCAGCGCCATGATAGTGGCGAAGATGAGGGTGGTGGCGCCCACGACAGCCGTGCCGATCAGCACCGGCTTGGCGCTGGCTTTGAAGGTATTGCCGGCTCCGTCGCCCGCCTCCAGCATGCCCTTTGCGCGCTCGAAATCCACCTTCACGCCGAACTGCTTTTTGATCTCCTCGGCAACATCCGGCTCGTTCTCGATGAGCGACAGTTCGTAGATGGATTGGGCGTTGTCCGTCACCGGTCCGAAAGAATCGACCGCGATGGTTACCGGCCCCATGCCCAGGAAGCCAAAGGCGACCAGGCCAAAGGCGAACATCGGCGCCGCCAGAATCACGACGTCGAATCCCTGGGTGCTGACGCCGTACCCCAGGGACATCAAAGCGATGACCGCCAGTCCCAGGTAGTAGGCGGAATAATTTCCGGAGACAAACCCGGACAGGAGCCCGAGAGCGGCTCCACCTTCCTTGGCCGAGGCAACCACCTCCTTCACGTGGAGGGCCTTGGTGGAGGTGAACACCTTGACCAGCTCGGGAATCAGAGCGCCGGCCACGGTGCCGCAGGAGGTGATGGTCGCCAGCTTCCACCAGAGAGTGGGGTCTCCACCCAGATTCGGAAGCAGGAGCCAGGTAACCGGATAGGTGGCGGCAATGGTCACGATGGAAGTGATCCAGACCAGCGAAGTGAGCGGAGACTCGAAGTTCAATTCGCTCACATTGCCAAAGCGCGCCTTGGAGATCAGCTCGTTGATGTAGTAACCCGCGACGGCGGCCACCAGCATGGCCACGCGAACCGCAAACAGCCAGACCAGTAGCTCGACGCCGACGGCATTGTTTTTTGCGCCCAGCATGATGAACGCGATGAGGGCAACCTGGACGACGCCATAGGTCTCAAAGCCATCGGCCGTGGGACCGACCGAGTCGCCGGCGTTGTCACCCGTGCAGTCGGCGATCACGCCGGGGTTGCGGGCGTCGTCCTCCTTCACATGGAAGACAATCTTCATCAGGTCGGCGCCGATGTCGGCAATCTTGGTGAAGATTCCGCCGGCTAGACGGAGCACGGCCGCGCCCAGCGATTCGCCGATGGCGAAGCCGATGAAACACGGACCGGCGTAGTCTCCCGGAACGAAGAGAATGATGCTGAACATCATCAGCAGTTCAATCGAGATCAGCATCATGCCGATGCTCATGCCCGACTTGAGCGGAATGCTGAAAGCGCGGTACGGATTGCCACCCAGCGATGCCCAGGCGGCGCGCGAATTGGCCAGCGTATTCAGCCGGATGCCAAACCACGCCACAAAGTAGCTGCCCGCCATGCCCAGCACGCTGAACGCCAGGATGATGGCCACGCGGAATGCGCTGAAGTGAAGCAGGACCGCGAAGTAGGCGAGGATGACGACCGCAATGAAGCTCCACAGCAGGAGCAGGAATTTTCCCTGGTTGATCAGATAGGTTTTGCAGGTTTCCCAGATCAGCTGGGAAACTTCCAGCATCGATCGATGCGCCGGCATGCCCTTCACGTGGACGTACATGAAGAGGCTGAAGACCATGCCCAGGATGCAGAAAAGCGGCCCGTACATGAGCAGGCTGTGGCCATCGATTCCGGCAGCCCCAAAGAAGTGAACCTGGGTCATGTCCGGCAGCTTCAAATTGGCTTCACCTCCGACCGCGCCCGCAGGTTCGGCGAAAGCGGCGCCTCCTCCGAACAGAGTCAATGTGGCAAGGATGCTGGCGAATCTTGCCCAGCGCGAGAAAAATGCGTTGCTGATCATGCGCTCCCCTCTGCCCGCTGGCTGGCTTGGGGCGGAGAATTTCTCTATGGCCGGCGTTTCGGAGTCCGAAACCGGCACTTCACGCGTGGACATCCACGCCACAATGAGCGAGAGTCCGCTCATCTCCATCAAGAGATAAAACCAGTCTTGAATAGTCACACATCCTCCTAGGCAGGAATATTAGCGGCTTATCGCGCAGGGCGATAGCCAGAAATTGCAAAAATTGTCAATCGAAGCGTACCACCAACAGAGAAGGCAAGGGGTGACACCGGTCACAGGATTTAGGAAATGGAATTTTGTGGCGAAAATGTGCTTTTTTCGGGGAAGTGATGCGTCCGGTAGCGCTTCTGTTTCTCGTGCCCGCCGAGGCTCTCAGCAGGAGGCGGGTCTTCGTCGAGGCGGGGCCGGGAGCCGGTCTTCTATAAGATTCCGAGCACCCTGAGCCGCACCAATCCGCCGGCCAGTACGCCGAGGGGCGCGACGGCCACCTGCGCGAGTTGAAACCAGATGGGCGCCTTGCCGCGGGATTTGAGAGTGCTGAGCGCGGCCAGCGCCAGAACCGCCAAGCCCAGCGCCAACACATGAACCAGCGGATTGGCCGCCGCCACCCAGGCGGTGACATAGCCGCCGGCAGCCGCGCCCAGAAATGCCGAGCCGAGGGAGACAAGAGCATAGCCGGGTCCGCACTCGATCAGGCCCTGCGCATTCGACCAGCTCGGAACCATGCGGGTGACGAGCGTCGAAAGCGCCAGCGATAGCACCGCTAAAACGATGAAGCCGGCCGCCAGCGCCACAAATGCGTCGAGGACTACCATGGGCTGCGCCTGTCCTCCGGCTGCGCGCCCACTTCCCCGCGCTCGATGCGCTCGAGAAACGCCCGCGCCAGCTTCCGTTCGCCTGGGTTGCTCTCGCCGTGGATCGAGCACAGATCGAGAAACTCGTCGCACAGCGCGTTCCGCTCCTCCTGCTGGGCCAGAATGGCTTGGAGAGCAATGGCGAGTTCGCGCAGTCGGGCCGCCTCGGGCCAACCGCGCTCCTTGGCTTCATCGCCCAGCAGTTCAACGTCCCCGAACAGCCCCCGGCGCCCCCGCGCGCAAGCATCGAGGCAGTCCATCAGTTGCTCGCAGAAGGCCTGCGTCAGCATCTCCAACTGGCCGGGTTCCATCGCGTCGCGCGGATCCATGTGTATCCTCTGCAACCAGCCTCGTGGACGCCGCGGCGGCTGTCAAGCGGCTCGGAGCATCCGGGCTGTTGCTGCGTCAGGCTGTTTCTGAGTCGATGTACGCCGCCTGCTCGTTTTCCGCCAGCAGGCGATGGAACGCATCTGCCGCAACGGGGCGTCCGAACAGCCATCCCTGGGCCAGAATGCGCTCCCCGAAGACGGCAAAATAGCTGGCCTGAAGGCTGGTTTCGATCCCTTCGACAATCACCTCCAGGTTGAGCGCCTCGGCCATGGCGAGAATCTGTGGCAGAATGGCCAGGGTGACCGCTTCGGTGCCGATCGACCGTGTGAAAGACTTGTCGATCTTGATCGCATCCACAGAAAGTTCATGCAGGTAGGCGAGGCTGGAATAGCCGGTGCCAAAGTCGTCCACATGGACGCTGTGGCCTCTCTGGCGCAGGCTCCGGATGCTCTCGATGGCCGCTTCATGCCGCGCGGTGGAGCCTTCAGTGATCTCGAGGGACACGCTCGGCGGCGATACCCCGGCCGCATCGAGCGAGCGCTCCAACATGGGGAGCAGCCGGGGATCGGTCAGGTCCGCGGCAGTCACATTGAGGCTGAGCCGGAAGCCGGGCCGGGCGAGCAGCGTGGACCCAAAATCATGCAGGGCGCGGCGCGTCACCAGCGCGGTCAACTCTTCCACAAATCCGCATTCTTCCGCGATTTTAACGAAGAGATCGGGACTGACCACGCGGCCCTCCTCGTCGCTCCAGCGCAGCAGCGCCTCGGCGCCCACAATCCGTCCGCTGGCCAGGTTCACAATCGGCTGATACACAGTGCGCAACTGGTCTCTGCTGATCGCCCGGCGAAGCTGCTGCTCAAGGCTCCGATTGCGCCAGTAAAGAAGCGAACAGGCCAGACCCAGGCTGGCGCCGGCCAACCCGCCCAGAAAAGTAGAGGCCAGCAGATGGCCCCGCTCAGCCTGCAAAATTGCGGGGATGGTCATGGTGGCCGAGACGCAGTTGAAGTAGCGGGAGGAGCAGCGAGTCGCATACAGGCTGTCGCCCCGCCGTCCCTGGCCGTTCCGGGTGCGGGTCTGGTCCGCGGTTTGCGACCACTTTCCGTTCGCACAGGCGAAGGGCTGGTCCGAGGAGCCGATGACCGCAATCGTGTAGCGCGCGCTGAACGGTTCTGCCGGCAGTTGGTCGTGCGCCCCGAAGATCACATAAGAATCGCCCAGCGCGAGGCTCACGACCCCCTGCTGACTGATCTGGAAGGGGGGCAGATCCCAGTACACTTTCGTACCGTCCGGTTGCGAAAAATCCGGTTGGGGCAGCTTGAAGGGTCGCTTCAGACGCCCCAAAGTGGTCGAGCAGATGATCTGTCCGCCGCGAATCCGGCCCGCGTCTCTTACCTCTTCGGTCGCGAAGAGTTGGGTGCGAAAATAGGCGATCTCCTCGTCCGAGCAAAACGGATAGGGAGAGGCGCGCATGGTGGCCAGCATCGCGCGCGCCCCGGCCGAGGCGGTGTCCCCTTCTTGCACGATACGCGCCGCAAACTGGTTGAGCCTGCCCTCGGACTGACGCAGGGCAACGAAGCGGCCCAGCAGAAAGCCGGCCAGCAGCCCCATCACCGCTCCGGCGGCGCAGGCTGCAAGCAGAACCGAGACACGTTTTGTTTGCGTGCGCATCATTTGAAAAGGCCGGCATTCCGCCCGGCCTGCCCGCTCCTCAGAAAGATCACTCCTGAAGAACCCTATAACCCTTCATCGGGAAAAGGAAAAGCTTTCTTCGAGAATTCTTTCAATTTTAGCCAAAGAGCCCAAAAGTTCCTAAATTCATGCGCTTGCCTTGGGCCGGGCAGTGAACTCCGATTATATTTTGAGTCGCTCTCAGGTCACAAAGGCGGAGCTGGAGTACCCCGCAGCAGGCGGCGTTGGAGTGTGCGTGAAGTGCGTGGCCGGCCAAAGTGATACAATGAATACACGTATTCGAACAGGAGTTCGCCATGGCTACTTCAATCAGGCTTGCGCCGGAACTCTCCAACCGGCTGGACCAGTTGGCTTTGAAGACGGGCCGTACCAAGGCCTTTTATCTTCGGGAGATCATCGAAAGCGGCATCAGTGAGATTGAGGAGTATTATCTGGCCGCCGAGACGCTGGCGCGGGTCCGCAAGGGGCAGGAGAAGGTACACTCCGCGGCTTCGGTAAGGAAAGACCTTGGCCTGGACGATTGAGTACGCTGAAACCGCGAAGAAGCAACTGCGAAAGCTCGACAAACTCGCGGCCCGGCGCATCGTCGACTTCATGGATGAGCGCGTGGCAGCAAGCGATGATCCGCGCGGGATGGGTAAAGCGCTGAAGGGTTCTTTGGGTGAGCTGTGGCGCTACCGCGTGGGCGATTATCGCATCATTTGCGATCTTCAGGATGGGGTGCTGACGGTCCTGGTTTTGCAGGTTGGAAATCGGCGGGAAGTTTATCGCTGAAGCGTTCTCTTCACGTGTGACGTCGCTTACTTTATCGTATTTGGATCATTCGACACTCTCAGGTTGTCGTAGGCAATGCCTTCTTCTCATCAGCTTTCTGTTTCGCAAGATCAATTACCTTTTGCATATGTTCTTCACGATCATGCCGCAACACGTACCAGTCTTTCAGTAGGAACTCGATGAGACCAATCAGCGTCTTCGCCTCTTCTGGATCGACGTCGACAATCAAGTCGATGTCCTTCTCCATATGTGCCCCAATATTGCCCACGCTACGGACCCCATCGATGGCACGCCAGGTGCTTGGGTCAATCTTTACCTCTAATTCCTTGATTGCATCAAATAGCTTTGGTTTCGTAATCTTCCAGAAATCGCGGATGATTCCCTGTAGGCATCGGCGCGAGAGGGTTGCAGATGCCTTCGGACTGTCGTTGACGATCAGGCAAGCTTCTTTGTAGTCATCCAAAATCGGTTTGGGGATGTATTCGGGGAACGGCTTCGAAAGCGATTTCGGCCTCAATTGCCAAATCTCGATTGGATCCTTCAAAAGCGTCCAACTGCTGCCGTTGAACTTGTGTTTGTGCAGTGAAGCCACGATCATGTATTCACGGCATGATGGGTTAGGACAGACAACTACCTCCGTCTTGATACCAAGATCGCCGTCTTTGTTCGCCTCGTCAAATGTGTGCGACCCATAGCTCGTGTTGCTGTCTGTGATGGTTGCGACTTGATTGCAAAATGGGCACATCTATGAAAATGGCTTAGCCATTCAAGAATTCCCCTATTAAACTATCGCACAAAATGGAAGACCTGCCCATAATTTATGGGCAGGTCTTCCATTCATGTAATGGTGTTGCCCTTAGCTCTACCGGGCATTCAGATTTCCAGAATCACGGGCATGATCATCGGCCGGCGGCCGGTGGTCTTCTGGATCAGCCGCTTGAGTTCGGCGCGAACTTTTTCCTTGACCATGCCGTAGTCGGCCTTCTGCTCTTTGCTCAGGCCATCGAGCGTCTTGAGAACCAGCTCGCGAGCCTGATCCGTGATATCGGCGCCGCCAAAGCCGCGCATGATGACCTCGGGCTGCTGCTCCACCTTGCCGGTGTTCTTGTTGATGGCCAGCACGGCCAGCACGACGCCGTCTTCCGACAAGATGCGCCGGTCCCTGAGGATCAGCTCTTCCACCACGTCATTCGAGGAGCCGGAGTCGATGAGGATGCGCCCGGTGGTGACTTTGTCCTTTTTGCGGGCGTCGATCTTGTCCAGTTCCAGCACGTCCCCGTCCTCGAGAACGATGGCGTGCTCGACTGCGCCGGTCTCCAGGGCGACCTGGGCATGCTTGCGCAGGTTGCCGTAGTTGCCGTGGACGGGAATGAAAAATTTGGGACGCAGCAGGTTGATGAGCAGGCGCATCTCTTCCTGCGAACCGTGGCCGCTGACGTGAATCAGGCCGTTCGAGCCGTTGTCGTAGATGACGTTGGCGTCGCGGCGATAAAGGTGATCGATGACCCGGAAGATGCCCTTCTCGTTGCCCGGAATAATGCGCGAGCTGAGCAGCACCGTATCCCCCGCCTCAATGTGGGCGTACTTGTGGTTATCCACGGCGGCGCGGCTCAGGGCGCTCATCGGCTCGCCCTGCGTGCCGCTGATCATGATCAGCAACTGCTCGGGCGGGTAGTCGCGCATCTGGCCAGGGTTGATGATGAGCCCCTGGGGAATGTCGATGTAGCCCAGATCCTGTGCGATCTCCGTGCTCTCCATCATCGAGCGGCCGATGAGGGCCACCTTGCGGCCATGCTGGCGGGCCAGATCAAGCGCGATGCGGATGCGGAAGATGGATGAAGAGAAGCAACTGAAGAAGAGCTTCTTCTTGGTGCGCGCAAAGATTTCGTCCAGGCGGGGAATGACGGCCGATTCAGAGGGCGTGTAACCGGTGCGGTCCACATTGGTCGAGTCCTGCAAAAGAGCCAGAACGCCGCGCTTGCCGTACTCGGCGAAGGTGTGCAGATCGAAGGCTTTGCCGTCGAGCGGGGCAAGATCGATTTTGAAGTCGCCGGTATGAATGACCACCCCGACCGGGGTGTCGATGGCCAGCGCTACGCAATCCACCAGCGAGTGGGTCACGTGGATCGGCTCGATGGTGAAAGGTCCGATGGAAAACTTTTCGCCGGCCACAATCTCGATCAGTTCGGTCTCGTCCAGCAGTCCGTTTTCTTCAAGGTTGCCCTCGACGTAAGCCAGGGTGAACTCGGTGGCGTAGACGGGAACCTTCAGTTCGCTGAGCAGCCAGGAGAGGCCGCCGATGTGGTCCATGTGGCCGTGGGTGAGGATGATGGCGCGGACATGCGCTTTGTTTTCAACCAGGTAGGTGATATCTGGCACCACGATATCCACGCCCAGCAACTCCGACTCCGGGAACATCAGCCCGGCGTCGATCACGATAATGTCGTCTTCCCAGCGCAGTGCCAGACAGTTCATGCCGAACTCGCCCAACCCGCCCAGGGGAATGATTTTTAGCTTTTTAGTCTGCATCTGTCAGATTTGATGCTAACACCAATGGGCATCGAGGTTAGATTTGTATTGTTGGGGCGCCCTGGCTCCGGCGCGCAAAAGCGACGCCCGGCGAGGCGCGGTCATCAAAATCGATGTGCTTTATCGCTCAGACTTGGAGAATGCCAGGCTGCTAGTGTCAAAATGTGAACATGGGCAGGCGGATTCCCCAGTGTTGTGAAGGAGATTGAAGAAGACATTCAAATCCTTGATGGCGGCTGGAGCTGGCGGATGGTTCTTGACGGCATCAAGGCATCCCACGTAATGCACGACAACCGCAGACACCTGAAGGGGGTTCAATATGCGAGGACTCAAGATTCTACTTGGCAGTGCGGCGCTGTTCGCGGGCTTGGCACTGGCGCCGGCGACTCAAGCGCAAATCTCATTGGGCATCAACATCGGTGGCCCGCCGCCGGTTTGCCCCTACGGCTATTTCGAATACCCACCCTACCAATGCGCGCCGTATGGCTTTTACGGTCCGGGGTACTTCTACAACGGCATCTTCCTGGGCGTCGGTCCCTGGGCCGGCTGGGGCTATGGCCACGGCTGGGGCGGCCATCGCTTCAGGGATGCTGGCGGAGGCCGCTACCACGGCCGCGGCGGCTATGAGGCCGAACACGGTCATTGGGCGCACGGCGGCGGCGGTGATCACGGCTATGCCGGCGGCGGACATGCCGCAGCCGGACACGGTGGTGGCGGACATCCTGGCGCAATGCATGGCGGCGGTGGGCATGCTGAAGCCGGACACGGTGGCGGTGGACATGCCGCAGCCGCGCACGGCGGCGGTGGACATGCCGAAGGCGGGCACGGCGGCGACCAGCACAGATAAGCGCTCGCTGCGAAGGCAGCCGACGAACCAAGCAAGAAGCGGCGGAGCATATCAGCTCCGCCGTTTTGCATTGTCCGGGCGGTTTTCAATGCCGGGCAGGGCGCGAGGGCGTCTTACTTGCTCGCATTTTCCGGCCTGCCTTGGTTAGAGCCTGTGATGAACTTTCCCACGGGCGGCGAAAGTTCATCACAGGCTCTAGCGCAGCAGGTCTTCGAGGGCCGTGCTGAGCTCCGTCTTGTCGTCGCGGTACTTCACGATGACCGGGGCATAGAGGCTCAGCCCCCATTCCCGGCTCAGTTCATGGCCCTTGTCCTGGCCGACGGCGCGGGAACCGGGAACCACCACGGCATTCTCCGGAATGATGAGCGGCATTTCGGCGCTAGCGCGCAGGACTGCGCCGTTGACCAGATCAAAAACCGGGGTTCCGCGGGTGAGAATGGTTCCGGGAGCGAGCACCGCGCCTTTGCGCACGATGGTGCCTTCGTAGACGCCCGAATTGCCCCCCACCAGCACATCGTCCTCGATGACCACCGGGCTCGCGTTGACCGGCTCCAGCACTCCGCCAATCTGCGCTGCGGCGCTCAGATGGACGTGCTTGCCGACCTGGGCGCAGGAGCCGACCAGGGCGTGCGAATCCACCATCGTTCCCTCATCGACGTAAGCGCCGGTGTTGATGTACATGGGGGGCATGCAGACCACGCTGCGGGCCACATAAGCCCCGGCGCGCACCGAGGAGCCGCCGGGAACCAGGCGCACTCCGTCGCCCGAGCCGAAACGGCGCGCCGGATAGGTGCTTTTGTCCACGAAGGAGAAGCCTGCCGCAGAAAGCTCTTCGAGCACGCCCAGGCGAAAGCCCAGCAGGATGCCTTGCTTGACCCATGCGTTCACGCGCCATCCGGAGGGCGCGCCAGGGTCGGGCGAGGCGGCGCGCGCTTCGCCGCTCTCGAGTGCGGCTCTCAAGGTAAGGAAGGCCGTCATGGCGGTCTCATCCCCGATGGCGCCGGGGCCGGCAGCGAAGGCACGCTCAATCGTTTTTTGCAGTTGGGTGATGTTCATGGCATTCCGAGTCTATCAAGCGAAAGCGAGCAAGCGGCAGGCATAATCGAACCGTCGCAACGCTGAACCAGCTCGATTTCAGGAGCCAGAGCCTCGCGCTTCAGCCTCAGACCGCCGTCCGATGGGGCAATGGGGCGCGCAGCACCTGCCCGTTCATCCGCACCGGCCGCAGGCGGAAGCAGTTGCTTCCTTCCGGTACCATCGCCAGCACAAGAGGCGTTCGATCCGGCTGCCCATGCATGTGCCGGGATTCAAGCCACGCGCACAGCCGGGGATCGAAGATGTCCGGCTCGTCGTGCCAGAACGAGGGTTTGAGGCTGCACTGAATCTGGAGATGATCCAACTGCAACTCGATGCTCGATACATCCTTCGGAAAATAGCGCCGGACATTGTTTTCGCCCACATGCAGTCCGATGATTCCGCGTCCCTTGCATTGCGTTTTAACCACCATACGTACCTGCCGATTGACGCCGCATTCAGCAAGTCTAGAAAGCCGCGCGGAAAAAAGCTGGCCGTCGATGCAGAAATTCTCAGAACGAATTCCTCGTTTGGAACTTGCCCGCCAGAGGGGCTATTACGGGACGAAGCTCAGTTTCTGCTTGGCCGCGGCGAACCGAACCTGGATTTGCGCTCACCTCTGGGGGAAAGATCGGCGCAGAAGATCAAAATGCGAGAAAGAAGCTGGAAAAAACGGATAAAAATCGTTTGCATGAGCCTTCGTAGACAAATTCAACTGTCGGCTTTCAATTCGCTGGGTGCGTGACGGTCCAGCCTTCCGGTCCACGCGCAAGCTCAAGTCTGGACCCGAAGCCCGTGGCGTTGTCGATGGAGCGGATCCAATCGGGCCGAAATGCGAACAGGACGCTGCGGCGAATCACCAGGCGGAAGGCCGTCCCCAGCTTGAACCGCTCAGAGTAGGCCTGGATGAGGGCGCGGCGCTGCCTGGGCTGGGTCACTCTGCTTACCAGTCCGCGCATCTGCACGCCGCGAATCTGCCGCCAGCCTGTGGCGCAGCGGTAAACGGTGACGGCCGCACGGGGCGTTCTTGCCAGGTTCTCGCTGTGCGCGCTGCTTTCCGACGAGAGCCAGTAAAGGGAGAGTTCTTCATCCGCAAGATAAAAGAGCGGCGCCACCGCGGGCTCGCCCTCCTCGCCGGACGTGGCCAGCGCCAGAGTCGTCTCCTCGGTCAGCAGCGCGGCGATCGACTCCAATTCCTTCTGCGGTTCCCCCATCGTTGTTCTCCAGAATCGGCGCTTGGATGGGACGCGGCCCAAGCCGGAACCCCTTGCGGAGCGGTGGAGTTCCCTGCGCATGGAAGTATTTTCGCGCATCGGCCCGGCGCGGGTGCTTTCAGCCGGAAAAGAAAAGAGGCAACCCATTTGCGGGCTGCCTCTTCTGGTGCTGCCGAATCGCTGGTTTGCGGTCTACGGCAGGTAGTAACGGAAGGAGGTGAAGACCATGTTGTCGTCGCCGTGAGCGCCGCCGCCGGGGTTGGGGACGCCGCCCGTACCGGTATAGGTGGTGCTGCCGACTCCCGACCAGAGGTCGCGGCGGATGTAGCTGTACTGGAGACCCTGGCGCAGACGTCCCATCGCGCCGCTATAGATGTTGTACCAGTAGCCGATGGTGCCCTCTTGAACGTCCTTGTTGTTGCCGCCGCAGTTGGCGGGGGTGGCGGCGTTGCCGAAGCCGGTTCCGCTGTTGGAGTAGGTGGTGCTGCCGGAATTTCGTTATTGCAGCCGGTCATGGTTGCCAGCGGATTGCCGTAGCCGAGGCGGTGCCGGTCGCGGTGGGGCGTGAGGATGTCGCGGTTGATGTAGTCGCCGCCGTAGTTCATGTAAACATTGAGGCGCTTGGTGGGATTCAATTCCACCGTGCTCAGAGCCGAGAAGCCGTGCAGCGGGGCGATAACGCCGTTGGGTTCGATGGTCACGTCGGCAATCGTGGACGAGCCGTAGCGGCCAACGCCCGCGCCCCACAGGCCCTTCAGGCCGATGGTAACCTTCTTGTCAAAGAGCGGGCCGCGGAAGCCGCCGCCGATGCCGCCGCCCCAGGACGTGTTGTTGGTCGGGCTTCGAGCCAGTCACAGTAGATGCGGTCACGGAAGCTGCGGCCGATGCCGAAGACTTCCCAGTGGCCCCAGCCCGGCTCAACGGCCAGCTTGGCCACAAAGTCCGGCGTCATGTTGAAGGAGTAGTTCGTGGTGGAGTTGTAGAGTCCGCCGCCGGTTCCGCCGCTGCCAATCAGGATCGTGGTGCCGGTATTTAGGGCGATGGTGCCGCCAGGATTCAGGGTTTCGGCATTCTCGGCCGAAACGCCCAGCAAGACGCTCTTGCTGAATGTCCTTGGTCACGCGGAAACCGTACTGGCGGGTCCATACGAAGCCGGCGTTATACTGCGGGTCGATGGTGCCGGGCAGAATCTCGGTGCCGTTGTCAAGCCCTTGGTGGTTTCGGCAGCCAGCGACCACATCTGGCCGCCGGTGAAGTTCCAGCCGCTGTTCAGTCGCCGCCTGGGCCCAAAGCTGGCGCATGCCGCAGCACGTAGCTGTTGCTCTGGTTGTTGTTGGAGGTGATGCCGGTGCCCAGCCAATCCATCTCGTAGTAGCCGGTCATGGTCATGTAGGGCAGCTTGCCGGTGGCCTTGATGGCCAAGCGCGACTGACGGCCCGAGCCGTCGAACTCGCTCATCTGCGCGGCGTCCGCAGATTGCAGTGGAACACCGGTGAAGGCCGTGTTCAGGCCGCCGCCGGTGGCCGCGCTGCGCCAGTCAGTTTCAGCCGCCACGAAGCTGCCCGCGGGCGAGATGCGTGATGCCCTTGTAGTGCAGATCGTATCGGGGCTGGCGACTTCCTTCTTGATCTTGGTGGTCTCGTCGGAGATGGTCGTGGCCAGCGAAGCCTGATTGCCCCTCAAGTCGTTGACGGTCGACTGCAGCGTGGTGACGGCGGTCGAGTTCTCGGTCACCGCCTGCTGCTCGGACGAAGCCGCAGCCTCAGCCTTGGCTGCCGCGGCCTGCGCGTCGGCCGCAGCCTGCTGAGCCTGCTGCAACTGCGCGTCCTTTTCGGCCAAGCTGGTCTTCAGACTGTCGATCTGGCCTTCCAGTTCCTGATGCAGCGCCTGAATCTGCTCTTCGACCGTGGGCTTGGTAGCTGTCTTGGCCTTCCGGGTTGCGGTGTGCTTCTTCTGGGGCGGATTAGCTTCGCTCGTTTGTCCGTAGCAAGCGACAAAACTGACTGCCAGAATTGCCGCGGCAGCGATTTTGAATCGGAAATTCATTGGGCCTCTCATTTCCTCTCGAATTAGGTTGCATCGTGTCTGCGCTCGCTTGGGATGCCGAGCGCGCTTTTCTTCCGCATTTCCTTGATGCCGTGCAGGAAGCCAGATTGCGTTTCCTTGAGCGTGCGAAATGCTTCCGGGCAGCAGGAAAATAGAATTCGCGCAAGCGAACGCTTCCCGGCTGCTTCCAAGTCAAAGATTGGCAGAAGTATGTGAATTCTTGACTAATTCATGTACTTTTAACAAAGTTATCGATGAGTGCTGCGCGCCCGGATCGGAGTTATAAATTTACCTTCTTTTAATAAAGGAGATTCCCTGATTCAACAAGCTCGAAGACGGCTTCAAGCGGCTGGATTCCGATCTTGACTTCTGCCGCCAACGAAGAGTCGGCAACGCACGTTACGGGCGCGGAGCTTGAATTGAATTCCGGTTCGCTTCATTGTTTTGTCCCGCGCTCAGCGCGTTGGCCAGCAGGCGGTAAGCTCCCGGAACTAACTCGGGAAACTGGCGGTAGAGCGCGTAGGCAACATAAATATAAGTCCCCTTGCCGGAATGCGCCGCAAGTAAACCGCCCCGCTGCGGAGCCTGGCCTGGGTCCGCGGTCTCGGTCAGCGCAGTGTAACTCGGGCTCCAGTTATCGAGGAACGAATGGCCGCGCTCTTCGACCCAGCCCGAGAAATCCGCGGCAGTGATTGCGTTGGGCCAGTTGAGCAGCCGGTTCCCGGGATCCAGCAACTTCACCGGGGCATCCTCGTCCACCACCCGCTCCGGCAGGCGTCCCATCGACAAAGGAAACGGCGCGGGAAAGCTGGCGCTCTGGTACTGCACAATCAAGGTTCCGCCGCGGCGGACAAACTCGTCCAACCGGGGCTGGGCGCGGCTGAGTTCGAGGCGCGCGGAGTAGGCGCGAATGCCGATCACGATCACATTCCACGCGGAGAGGTTGCCCGAGGCCAGCTCGGCGTCCGTGAGCAGGTGCGGCGCGAGGCCCAGGGCTGCAATCGCTTCGGGAACCGTGTCGCCGGTGCCCATCACGTATCCGACGCGCAGTCCGGCTGCGAGCTTCACATCCACCTTGCGGGTTCTCAGTTGCGCAGTCCGGAAAAGGTTGTAGGGCCGCAGCCCGGGGTAGCCCACGCTCCGCCAGCCGGTCGAGTAAGTGTGCCCAGACGAACGCACAACCGCGTTGATGGCGTACGCGCCAGACTCAGCGGCGAGCGGAGTGACGGAGAATAGAATCGGTTCCGTTTCGCCCGCGGCCGAGCGATGAAAATGCGCCTCCGTGGGCTGCGCGTTCCATCCGTCCGGCAGTTGCAGCGCGACAGTACCCTCGGCCCCGGCTTCGCAGTGCACCGTGACCCGCACCGGCAGGGCGCTGCCATCCAGGGGCAGGATGCGCGCCTCCGGATCGATCCGCACGCCGATGGCCGGAGTGACAACCAGCGGTTCATAGACGCCGCCTTCGCCGTCCACGCGCTCCATCGTCTGGACCACCTGGCCGATGCGAATCGGCACGCCTTCGAAGGTGAACTCCGCCCAGGCTTCCAACGGCCAGGGGGCGAACGAACGCAGGCGATCCGCGGACTGAAGAAGGTCGAAGGAAGCCTGCTCGATGGAAGCTCGCGTGAAATAGGGCTCGGTCGGTGTGGCGTTTCCCGCTGCCTGCACGCGGAAGAGGGCGTCGGCGGCTGGAGCAGACGGGTCGAAGGCGCCTGTGCTCTGCTCCGCCTTCCAAGGATCACCGCTGCGGCTCACGATCCAGACCCGGCTCAGGCGCGTCTCTGACGTGGACTGTGCGGTGTGAACTCGCACCTCGAACTCCTCGCCCGGCGTCACGCTGCGCGGGGTCTCATCGGCGGATTCGCCGCGGGCGCTCGTGCCGCCCGGCGTGCTCGATGACTCGGTGGTGAAGGCGATCAGGTCCAGGCCGAGCAAATCCTTGAGCGCGGCCTGAAACTCGCCAATCTTGGCGTCGAGTTCAAAGAGCAGGCTGGCCTTGCCCTCCGCGTCCAGGCTGCTGGAGGCCACCTGATCGCGCAGTTCGAGCGTCTGCCGGTAGGCCGGGGCGAGTTTGAGCGCCACCGCGAGGCCGTTCTGGCCGGAACAGCCGGCTTCGGCCGCCTGGATAAGGCTGCCAATCCTCTGCAGCCGGGAGACGAGCCATTCCGGCGGGTTGCCCTTCACCAGAAGAGCCAGGCCGGCGATGCTGGTGTCGATCTTCACCTTTGGGTTCTGAAAAAGGCTGTCGCCGTGGTTTTGAAAGTGCCCCTGATCGGCGGTCTTCGGGCTGGCAGCGGTTGATTCCGCCCCGGGCTGCGCGGATGGAACGGCCGCCCACAGGTGATAGCTGGTGATCGCCGGGCCGCTCAAGGCCGGGTTTGAGCCGCCGTTCTGCGACTTCTGCTCGCCCCAGCCCTGGCGCGCAATCTGCACATAGCTGCGCCCCAGCGCGGGGTCCGGCGTGCCCACGTCGATGGTTGCGTCGACCGGAAGCGCGCCTTCGGTCCACTCGCCGGTGACGTAGTTTTTGAAGCGCGCCGGAGCCCACTTGCCGGTCGCGTAGTCGAAGATCTTTCCGCCGGTGATGGGCGCGAAGGGCTCCATCGAGTAGACGGCCAGTGGCTGCCAGGGCTCGACTCCGTACTCCTTCATCTGCTCGGGAAAGACGCGCGGATCGCTTGCCGCCTTGAAAACCTCCTGCGCAATCTCGCCCGCCACCTGGTGGTGGCCGTGGCCGTCGCTCACGCCGCCAACAAAAGTGGAAACGATCACCTGCGGCCGCACGCGCCGAACCGCCAGCACGGCGTCGTAGAGGACGCGCTGACGTCCCCATTTGGCAAAGGATTCTTCCTGAGTCTTGGAAAATCCGAAGTCCGCCTCTGTGCCCCAGAGCTGCGTTGCACCGTAAAACCGGTCCGCCTGGAGCAGTTCATTGGTGCGGATCAGCCTCAGCGCGCCGTCCTCGTCGGCCGACATCATGTTCTGCCCGCCCGCGCCGCGCGTCAGCGTCAAAAGCGTCACGCGCGCGCCCAATCCGCGGCTGAGACAGGTCAGCAGCGGGCCGTCCTCATCGTCCGGATGGGCCACGATCATCAGCACGCTGGCCGTGGTCTTGAGCCGCCGCAGCGACTGCTCGACGGCTGCCGCGCCGCGGTCCTCGGCCAGCGGCAGGGCGAAGGCGCTCGGCTCGGCGAGGGGAATCGCCCCGAGCGCGTCCGGTAGCTGCGCAGACCGCACAACGGTCCGCGGGCCTGCCGGCGCATTCTGTTGCGCCCCCAGGGGCAACGCAATCGCTAGATTGAGTCCAGTCAGAATCAGCCCGGTCAAAATCAGCTTTGCCGGTGCCACGCCCATCGCTGCTCGATACATTCGCTCGGCTCGGATCATACTTTCCGTCAGTGTACAATCCGGGGAGCGAATCAGCCTCATGCACCATCGCCTCCTCCATCTCCGCCAGCACCGGCTCCTTGCAGCGCCGCATCGGCCTGCGCTCGGCCGTGGCCTTCAACATGCTGGAGATGATCGGCGTCGGCCCCTTCATCACGCTGCCGCTGGTGATCGCCGCCGCGGGCTACCGGCTCTCGGTATGGGCCTGGGTGCTGGGCGCGGCCATCGCCGTGGCCGACGGGCTGGTCTGGGCGGAACTGGGCGCGGCCTTCCCCAGGGCCGGAGGCTCCTATGCTTTTTTGCGCGAGATCTACGGCCCGGAGCGCGCCGGCAACTGGCTCAGCTTTCTCTACGTCTGGCAGGTGAGCTTTACCGCACCGCTGGCCATCGCCTCGGGCTGCATCGGACTTTCGAGTTTCCTTGCCTGGTTCTGGCCGGGGCTCGATGGCGCGCCCATTGCCGCCTTACCCGCGCTGCACTATTCGAACTTTGCCGCTGCCGCCGCCTGCTTGCTGGTCACGGCGCTGCTCTATAGAAACTTGAGTTCCATCACGCGGCTGGCCTGGGTGCTCTTTGCCGGGGTGCTGGCGGCGATTGCCGGGGTCATCGTCTCCGGCTTTGCCCACGCAGCGGCCACCGGAGGCTGGCGGATGCCGGTCGAAGGCGCAATCTCATTTCCCACGGCGTTGGGCGGGCTGGCGCAGGCCACGCTGCTGACGACCTATTGTTACTGGGGCTACTACAATATCGCCTTCCTCGGCGGGGAGGTCCGCAAGCCCGAGCGGACGATTCCCCGCGCAATTCTGCTTTCGCTGCTCTTCGTCGCGGCGTTTTACGTTGCAATGGACCTGGCCGCGCTGCCGGCAATGCGCGATGCCGCAGCGCATGTTGCCGCCGGGGAAGCGGTTCGGCTGCAACTGGTGGCCGACATCGCCAAATCCGCCTTTGGCAGCCTGGCAGGCCGCCTGATGGCCGCGCTGATCGTCTGGACGGCCTTCGCTTCGGTCTTCTCGCTGCTGCTGGGCTACTCGCGCGTACCCTACGCCGCGGCCCGCGATGGCAACTACTTCCGGTTCCTGGCCGCCGTCCACCCGAAGCACGGCATTCCGCACCGCTCGCTGGTTGCGCTGGGACTTGTGGCCGCGGGCTTCTGCTTCTTTTCGCTGGCGCAGGTGATCACGATGCTGGTCGTCACGCGCATTCTGCTGCAATTCTTCCTGCAACATGTGGGGGTAATGCTGCTGCGGGCACAGAGGCCGGGATTGCCGCGCCCCTTCAGGATTCCGCTCTATCCCCTGCCGCCGCTGGCCGCCATCGCCGGATTCGTCTTCATGCTGTTCAACCGCAGTCACGCGCTGGGAGGGCTGGCATTGGCCGCCGGAATTGCCGTTTCCGGCACAGTGATTTACCTCTTCCGCGCACGGCAGTTGGGGCAATGGCCGTTTGCACGGGGGGAAGAAACCGGAGCCGGTTGAGGCTCGCCGCTCTTTGCCCATTGCATCAAGGTGCGCATCGGAACCGGTCGCTCCAGACGGGTTACACCCGGATGATTAGTTCCCGTCCGGCTGAAAGCGGGTGCCCCATCCTTGCGGCGTATTTGTTGTTGCCGCAAGGGTGGGAAGGCACAAATTTACGCGGTCAGTGGCCTAGTTCCCGTCCGGCTGAAAGCTGTTGGCGAGCACGCCGAGGCCCGCAATCGTCACTTCCACGCGATCCCCTGCCTTGAGCGGTCCAACGCCGGCGGGGGTGCCGGTCAGCACCAAATCGCCGGGCTCAAGGGTGAGCACGGCGCTGATGTGGGCCAGCAGCCGGGGAATGGGGAAGATGAAGTCGAGCGTCGAGCCGTGCTGGCGCAGTTCGCCATTGACGCGGGTTTCGAGCGTGAGGCCGGCCGCGGGGTCGATCTCATCGCTCACGAGCGGGCCAACCGGGCAAAAGGTATCGAAGCTTTTGGCGCGGGTCCACTGGCCGTCCTTGTTTTGCAGGTCACGGGCGGTTACGTCGTTGGCCAGCGTGTAGCCGCGCAGGGCCGCGCGCCAGTCTTCTTCTTTAAGATTGCGCGACGCGGCGGCCGATCACCAGCGCCAGCTCGCCTTCATAATCCACGCGGGCGGAGAGGCCGGCATGCGCACCACGCCGCCCGGCGCGAGCAGCGACGAAAGCGGCTTGAGAAAAAACAGCGGCTCGGTGGGGAGTTCGCTGACTCATCTCCTTCACGTGGTCACGATAGTTACGGCCGATGCAGACAATCTTCGAAGGCGTGACCGGGGCCAGCAGGTTGGCGGCGCTGAGCGGCATCGGCTGAAAGGCGGGAGCGGAACATGTTGCGCCACCGTGTTCCAGGCGGAAGGCCAGGTCCTCTTCGGGCGCAGCCATGAGGCTCACAATCCACGGTTCGCCGGCACGATCTTCAATCGCGCCGTAGCAGCTCAGATGACCCAGCAGAAATCGGCAATATCGCACGGAAAATCCTCCATAGACTCCCTTGGAAAATGCAAAACGTAAAGATTCGCGGCCCATCCGCGCCGGTCCACCCGCCTCCGGGAATAAGGCCATCATCGGCACCGCTCGCACCGGCCGTATCGGCGACGGCAAGTAATCTTCATCAGCAAGGTTGACGACGCCATCCGCATCCGTAACGACGAGCGCGGCGAAACCGCGCTGTAATCAACGAACTTTGCAGATCAATCCTTTCGCGTTTTTTGCGAAAGGGTGGGGTACCACAAAACTGGCTGCCCCACCTTCGGCGCGTCTTAGCTTTTGCGCCTAAGG
>CAWBHO010000116.1:0-5456 GCA_963788415.1 uncultured Acidobacteriaceae bacterium
GGCGCGGAAGAGGTCTTTCACTCCCTGAACGAGGCCATCGACCGCAGCGGACTGGACGTGATGCTCACCGGCGTGGGCTGCTTCGGCTCCTGCTTTCAGGAGCCGCTGGTCACGGTGCGGTTGCCGGGAAATCCGCTGCTGGTGCTCGGCCGCGTGCAGGCCAACGACGCCGCGCGCATTCTCGAAGGCGTCTCCACCGGCGTCCTGCCCGCCGATCTGATTGATTGCAAGATCGAGGAATGGGATCACATCACCGCCAGCTTGAAATACGGTCAGGGGTACCCGGAGATTCCCTCCTGGAACGAGATTCCGTTCTTCAAAGGGCAAAAGAAGATTGTGCTCAGAAACTGCGGGCTCATCAATCCCGCCGAGATTGAGGAATACGTCGCGGTGGGCGGCTATCAGGCTCTTTACAAAGTCCTGATCGACGGCCGTGCGGAAAATGTCATCGAACAGGTGAAGGCGGCGCGCCTGCGCGGACGCGGCGGCGCGGGCTTCCTCACCGGCAACAAATGGGATTTTCTGGCCAAGGCCAAGGCCGACAAGAAGTACATCATCTGCAACGCCGACGAGGGCGACCCCGGCGCTTACATGAACCGCAACGAGATCGAAGGCGATCCGCATTCTCTGCTCGAGGGCATGATCATCGGCGCTTTCGCGATGGGCGCCACCGACGGCATTGTCTACGTGCGCGCCGAGTACCCGCTGGCGGTCAGCCGCCTCAACAATGCCATTGCCCAGGCGCGCGAGTATGGCCTGCTGGGCGCGAACATCCTCGACCGCGGATTCAACTTCGACATTCAGCTCGTGCAGGGCGCCGGAGCCTTCGTTTGCGGAGAAGAAACCGCCCTGATCGCCTCGCTCGAAGGTCACGCCGGCCGGCCTCATCCGCGCCCGCCGTTTCCCGCGCAGAAGGGTTTGTATGGCAAGCCGACCAACATCAACAACGTCGAGACCTGGTGCAACATCGCTCCCATCATCACCCGCGGACCGGCCTGGTTCGCTGAGACGGGCAGCGTAAAAACCCCCGGCACCAAGGTCTTTTCGCTGGTCGGCAAGATCCGCAACACCGGCCTGGTGGAGATGCCGCTGGGCACTCCGCTCAAGAACTTCATCTACGACATCGGCGAGGGCGCCACGGCTGGCCGCCGCATCAAGGCTGTCCAGACCGGCGGGCCCTCCGGCGGCTGCATCCCGGTCGATATGCTCGACACCCCGGTCGATTACGAGAGCCTGGCGCAGATCGGCTCCATCATGGGCTCCGGCGGCATGGTGGTCATGGACGAAGACAACTGCATGGTCGATGTGGCCCGCTACTTCATCGAGTTTACGCACTCCGAGTCCTGCGGCAAATGCGTCCCCTGCCGCGTGGGGCTGGACAAGGCGCTGCGCATCCTCAACGCCATCACCCGCGGCAGCGGAACCCGCGAACAGATGGTGCTGCTCGATGAACTGGGCCGCATGATCCGCGAGTCTTCCCTCTGCGGCCTCGGCCAGACTGCGCCCAATCCCGTCCTCACCACCCTGCGCCACTTCCGCGAGGAGTACGAAGACCACATCGTCGCTCATCACTGCCGCGCCGGCGTCTGCCAGGATTTGGCCCTCTCGCCCTGCGAGAACAGTTGCCCGCTGCGCATGAACATTCCGCGTTTTTTGGAGTTATATCAGGAGGGCCGCCTCGAAGACGCCTTCGAGTCGGTGATTCTGGACAATCCCTTGCCCGCCTCCACCGGCCGGGTCTGCCAGCACCCGTGCGATAACCGCTGCCGTCGCCAGGCCTTCGATGAGGGGTTGAACATGCGCGAGGTGCATCGCTTCATCGCCGACGCCATCTATCAGTCCGATCTCTTCGAGCCTATGCTCGAGCGGATTCGCGCCCGCAGGCTCGAGCCCACAGGACGCGAGGTGGCCGTGGCCGGCTCCGGTCCCACGGGGCTTACGGCCGCCTACTACCTGGCGCTGCTGGGCCACGACGTGACCATCTTCGAGGAGCGCGGCGAGGCCGGCGGAATGCTGCGCTTCGCCATTCCCGAGTACCGGCTGCCCAAGGCCATCCTGCGCCGCGAACTCGACCTCATCGAGGGCGTGGGAGTGAAGATGGTCTTCAACACGCGCATCGGATTCGACGTTGCGCTCAACGAGCTGGCCAGTCAGTTCGACGCCGTCTTTCTTTCCATCGGAACATGGAAGGAATCCTGGCTTTATCTGCCCGGAACCGAGTTGCAGAACGTGCATCCCGCGTTGCCCTTCCTGGAATCGGTCGCAAACGCGGAAAACGTTTTCACGGGCGCGCGCGTGGCCATCATTGGCGGCGGCAACGCGGCCATCGATTCGGCGCGCACGGTCATCCGCATGGGATCGAGCGCCACCATCCTCTATCGCCGCGAGCGCAAGGATATGCCGGCCATCGACGAAGAGATTCAGGCCGCCGAAGAAGAAGGCGTGCGCTTTGTCTTCCTGGCTGCGCCGCATCGCATTGTGGGCGACGCCAGCGGCAATGTGAAGGCCATCGAGATCGTCAAAACGCGCCTGGGCGAGTACGACAAAAGCGGCCGCAGAAAGCCGATTCCCACCGACGAGGTGCAGCGGTACGAAGCCGACAGCGTCATCCTGGCCGTGGGCGAGACCTTCGATCAGGACTTCTGCCGGGCCTCCGGCCTGGAACTCAAGGAAGAGGGAACGATGATCGTCGATCGCTTCACCTACGAAACCAGCCGGCCCAACTTCTACGCTGGCGGCGACGTTATCACCGGCGCCTCCAATGTCTCGAACGCGATGAGCTGCGGAAAACAGGCGGCGCGCAAGATGGACGAACGACTGATGAGCGAGAATCAGCCCGGCGAGCCGCGTTGGGAGCGTATCTTCCCGAAGTTTGAGTTGAGCCGCACCGTGCCCGGAGAGCCCAGCCTCAGCCGCCGCCACACGGCCCGCGCCGTCTCCGCTGTCCTCCGCATTTGCTCGCAGCAGGAAGTGGTCGCCGGCCTTGATCCGGACGAGGCGCTCGAAGAAAGCCGCCGCTGTCTGCGCTGCGATCTGCGCGCGACTGTCGGTGGAAATTGAGAGCCATGGAGAAGGAAAGGAGCGCCGCCGTGCCGGTAAAAAAGATTTCCGTTCGAATTGATGGCGAACTGGTGGTCGCCGACGAAGGGCAGACCATCCTCGAAGCGGCTCGCGCCAATGGCAAGCATATTCCCACGCTCTGCTATCTGAAAGGGCTGAGCGCGGTGGGCGCCTGCCGCGTCTGCGTGGTCGAGCTGGCGGGCACCGACCGTCTGTTGCCCTCCTGCACCACGCCCATCCAGGACGGCATGTCCATCAAGACCGCCTCAGCCAAACTCGCTCTCTACCGCAAGATGGCCGTCGAGCTGCTGCTCGTCGAGCGCAACCACATCTGCGCGGCCTGTGTCTCGAACGGCCACTGCGAGCTTCAGTCGCTCTCCCGCGAGCTGGGCATCACCCACGTCCGCTACGCCTACAACAATCCGCGCCTGGGGGTCGATATGACCCACCCCCGCTTCGTCCTCGACCACAATCGCTGCATCCTGTGCACGCGCTGCGTGCGGGTCTGCGCGGAGCTCGAAGGCGCGCACGTCTGGGAGGTGGCCTCGCGCGGCATTTACTCGCGCATCGTCAGCGATATGAAGGACGACTGGGGCCATGCGTCCAACTGCACCGGCTGCGGCAAGTGTGTACAAGCTTGTCCCACCGGCGCGCTGGCTGAAAAAGGCCTTTCGGTGATGGAAATGGTCAAGCAGGGCGAGGCCATCAGCCACCTGGCTGCGCAAAGAGCAAAATCCGCGAGCGGCGCGCGTTAGAGTCTTGCTCAAAACATTTCCGGCCCCAGCAGGTCGGCCATCGTCTCGCGCCTCCGGATCAGCCGCGCCTTCGCGCCTTCCACCAGCACTTCGGCCGGACGCAAGCGCGAATTGTAGTTCGAGCTTTGCGCCATCCCGTAGGCCCCGGCGTCTAGAATCGCCACCAGATCTCCGGGTTCGAGCGGCGGCAAGCTTGCGGTCGTGGGCAAAAAAATCGCCCGATTCGCAGATCGGTCCCACCACGTCCACAATGCGCGTCCTCCCGGCCCGCGGACGCACCGGGACAATCTCATGATGGGCCTGGTAAAGCGCCGGGCGGATCAGATCGTTCATGGCCGCATCGGTAATCACAAAGGTCTTTTTGCCGTTGCGCTTCACCTGCAGAACGCGCGCGATCAGCGCTCCGGCCTGGGCCACCAGAAAGCGCCCCGGCTCGATCAGCAGACGGCCCTCGAAGCCGCCGAGAGCGCTCATCGAGAGCCGCGGCGTATTCGCGCGACCTTGGCAGCGGCGTCGAATTTGCCAGCGTGATAATCGATGCCCAGCCCGCCGCCCGCATCGATCGCCTGGAGCATAATGCCCTCGCGCCGCAACTGGCGCACCAGCTTGCTCACCCGTTCCATGGCCGCGCCAAAAGGGGCTGCCGAGCGAATCTGCGAGCCGATGTGAACGCTGACGCCGTGCGCCTCGAGCCAGCGATGGCCGGCCACGCTTTTGTAGATCGCGAGCGCCTGCCGGATGTCGATGCCGAATTTGTGCTCGCGCAGGCCGGTGGAGATGTAGGGATGGGTCTCGGCGAAGACGTCGGGATTGACGCGCAGGGCAAAGCGCGCCTTGCGTCTTCAGCTTGGCCGCGCGCGCGCGCCAGCAGCTCCAGCTCCGCCTCGCTCTCCACATTGAATTCGAGAATGCCCGCCCTCGAGCGCCAGGTCGATCTCCGCGGCGGTCTTGCCCACGCCGGAGAAGACCACGCGGCCCACAGCCTCGGGCGCGGCGGCCAGCACGCGCTCCAGCTCGCCGCCGGAGACGATGTCGAAGCCCGCGCCGCGCGCCGGCCAGCAGCTTGAGAATCGCCAGCGCCGAGTTGGCCTTCACCGCGTAGCAGACCAGATGCTCCCGGCCCGCGAGCGCCTGCTGAAAGAGCTCCAGCCGCTCGACGATCTGATCGGCGGAGTAGACGTAGAGCGGCGTGCCGTGGCGCTTGGCGAGCGCTTCCAGCGAGACCTTGCCGCAGTGCAGGGCGCTGCCGGGCTGCGGATGATAAAACGGACGCGGCGATGAAGAGGAAGGCGAAGATCGTGGCAATTTGCGAGTCCAGAGAAGAATTTCTCTCTTGAGCCTACAGCATTTCACAGAACCGTTCGAGTTCTGTGCGGCAAATGCCGCGCATCGCAAGCAAAGCCGACCGCGGTGCTCAGGCTTCGAGCTGTCGCAGCCACTCGGCCAGCAGTGTTGTGACCTTGTGCGGCTGTTCGTACGCGGCCAGGTGGCCGGCATCGGGCAGCACGTGAAACTCGCAGCCGCCGGGCGCAGCCTGGAAAGCTTCCATTTGGCCGAGCGTCGCCCCCGTGTCTTCGCCGCCCGCGATGGCCAGAACAGGGACCGTGATGGTGGCCACGGTGGGCACGGAATCTGGCCGCG
>CAWBHO010000117.1:0-4371 GCA_963788415.1 uncultured Acidobacteriaceae bacterium
GCAGCGGATGCGCGGCGACTATGGCAAGAGTCTGCTCAGGCGATGCGGCGAGTCTGGCATGTAGTGAGCGGGAGAATCCGCCCAATTTGGATACAGAGACCGGTTCGCGGTACGAAAGAGGCTTGCCACGGCGGTTTGCGCGCAGGAATTTCAGGGGTGCGAACTGGGCGGAATCAACAGGGTGACGGCGTCGGGCACAATCTCGATGCGCACCGGCAGATGCCCCAGCAGCTCCCCATCTGCCTCGGCGAAGACGCGCAGCGCGGCCGCATTCGCCGGACGGCACTCGACGGAAACGGCATCGAGCAGTTCGATTTCGCGCGAGAAGGTCTGGCGGCCGAGGATGACCGCAATCAGAAAGCGGAAGTAGCTCAGGCGGCTGCGGGTTTTGAAGGCCAACAGGCGCAGGCCGTTCTTGTGCAGCGTGGCGCCGGGGGCCAGGTTGTGGAGCACGCCGCCGAAGTCGCGAATGCGCACGGCCAGAAGCTGCGAAATCTGCTCTACGCGCGGCTTGGAGCTGGCGCGCTCCACAAAGGCCGCTTGAAACAACGGGAAGGAGTACGTTGCCCAGACGCGGAAGCCTTCGATGAGGTAAAGAACATAGCCGAGCCGCCGCTTGAGGCTGGGGTCGAGCCGGGAGAGAAACAAGGCGTCCGCGCCCACGCCCGCAGCTACGGTGAAATAGCGCGAACAGGTTTCGCCGGCAGCGTCCCGATAAGAGATTTGCCCTACGGAGATGCGCACCGGATCGGCGGTCAACAGTTTGCGAATCGCCTTTGCGGGGGAAGCGTTCAGGCCCAGATTCGCGGCCAGCGCGTTGGCCGTGCCCAACGGCACGACGCCCAGGGCCACATCGGTTCCGACCAGGCTCTGCAGGACTTCATGCACGGTGCCGTCTCCGCCGCAAGCGAGAATCGCGTCGCAGCCCCGGCGCACGGCCTCCTCGGCCAGCACGCTGGCGCTGCCCGGCGAGAGTGTCTCCAGCGCCTCGGCTTCAACGCCTGCGGCGCGGAGAACGGCCAGCGCCTGGTCGATGGCGACGCGACGGCTGCTGGAATACTGGCCGGAAGCCGGATTGTAGATAAGCGCGACACGGCGCATCGGGAATTTCTCCTGGAGAGTGCGCGCCCGGCGCGAATGTGCAGGCGGGAGCCTTGTTGTTATCTTCGCATTCCGCGCCCGGTCAGGCCGTGGACGAGGAGCGTTTCTGCGGGCGAACCTGCAACGGCGGCTTGATGATGCCGTTTTGGGTAACCAGATTTTCCGAGGGAAAGCGGCACATTGCGCGAAAAACGGCGCATTGCGCTACTTGAAGGGCAATGCCGAGATCGCGCCTCCTTGACTCCGCAGATTGTTTTCGCCGCGCGGCAGCTTGAGGGGCGAGCCGCTGCCCAGATCCCGTTCGTAGATTTCGCCGTAGTTTCCCGTGGCTGCAATCACGCGCGCCGCCCAATCGTTATCGAGCCCCAGCGCAGGGCCAACCTGGCGCGAAATGCCGAAGAAAAAACGCAGCTCCGGATCGCCGCCCTCGGCCCCAGCGGCGCGTCTGCTCATGGCCTGCACATTGGCTTGCGTTACGCCACTCTCTTCGGCCTGGATCAGCACCTCCATCACCCAGTTCACAATCGCCGCCCACTGAGGATCGTCCCCGCGCACCGCGGCCGCCAGCGGGTCTTTTGAAATGGTCTCCGGCAGCAATCGCGTCGGGTGTCCATGGTGGGCCAAAGCGGCGCGCGTCTGAGCCAGGCGCGTCCGGTCGCCGGCCAGGCCGGTGCAGTTGCCGGTGGCGAAGGCCGCCTCCATCTCGCCTTCTTCCTGAAAGGGAAAAGGCACAAAGTCCAGATGCTCGCGGGCAAACCAGGCTCGCACACTCTCTTCCACGGTGGTTTCGGCCAGAAAGCAGACTTTCTTTCCGCTCAACTGACGCGCCAGCGTGACCGTGCTCGATGCCGGGACGAGGAACCCGACGCCGTCCCAGAACACGGGCCGCGTGAAGGCGAGGTGCGTCCCGACGGCGTGCGTGAAGTCGTCGGTGAGCGAGGGCACCATCTCGACCTGGCCCGCGCCGAGGCCGCTCATGCTGGTGCGGTCGTCGGGATAGCGCGTGACATCAACGCGCGCGTCCTTTCCCAGCAGCGCAACCCCGACCGCGCGGCAGAGGTCGGCGTCAAAGGCCTCGCGATCGCCATGATCGTCCGAGGTGGAATACTCGGCCTCCTCGATGTCAATGCCGCAGCGGAGCTGGCCCGCCGCGCGGACGCGGGCCAGAGTTGAAGAAGGAGCGGCGGCTTGGGCGAAACCGCAAACGGGAGATGCCAGCGCCAGCGCTGTCAGCATCGCGCAGATTTGCCGGCTGTGGTGCCTGAAAAAGTTCTTGCTGTATTGCAAATCTTCCCTCGGGGCTGAAGCCCATCCTCTATTGCTGACTCGATGTACGAGGTAAAGCCCGTACCCTTCCCATGGAAGCCTGTGACCTTGCAGCGGGAATCTAGAAGCTGCTTTATAACCTGCCTCGGCTTCAAAATGGCGATGCGCTCAGGGGCTAAAGCCCTCAGTCTTACTGTTCTTTTCGGCACGACTAAAGTCGTGCCCTGACACAAAGCCGGTTATGAAACCGCTTCTAGATTACTTGCACAAAAACTCTTGCCCTTCCAACGGAGGCCTGGTTTCAAAAGCCTCGCGGGGGCGGCAATTTCTCACGGCGTCCAGTCGCCGGATGTGGGAATGCCCGGCGTGGTATCGGGCCGGGGATTGAAGTCCGCCGGCACGGGGTTGGGCAGTTTGCTGTCGGTGGGCGTGATTCCCAGCACCCGGCAGCCCTGGCCGCCGTCCTGCGGAAAGCGGGTAATCTCTGCCGGGGAAATCTCCGCGTAGGCGGCGCTCAGCGGCGGGCGCTTTCCTTGCAAGCGCAGCACGTCGAAGGCCGAACTCATATCGCCCACACCCGGCACCAGGTCGTCGGCCGGACCCAGATTCGGCTGGCCGAATTTATCCGCGCCAATCTGCCGCGCGTGCAGCTCATCGGGCAGGTCGGCAAGCGGTATCAGGTTGAACAGACCGTCCACGAATTTGATGATCGAACTGTGCTCGGTCGGTGCGTGTGAAACGCCGTGCGCCACGGCATAGGGCGAGATCAGGATTGCCGGGATGCGCGGCCCCTGCTCGAGCGGCAACCCGTTGGCGTCGTGCGAGCGGATGCTCGGCTGGGCGTGGTCGTACTCCCCGTCCGACTCGTCGTAGGCGATGATGATGGCGCTCTGGTTCCAGTAAGGGCTCTCGGCGATGGCGTTGATCTCCTCGGCCAGCAGCCCTTCGCTGATTTGCGTGTCGGAGTAGCCGGGGTGATCGTCGTTGCCGGAGAAGACATCCATCAATTTTGGGTTGGGATCCTGAGGGTTCCAGTTGTGCAAGTTGCCGTAGCCGCCGCGCACGTAGAAAACGCCGGAGGAAGGAAGCTCGCGCGCGGAAATCGCCTCGAAAAACTCGCTCAGCCCATGCAGATGGGTGCTGGCCTGCGGGTTGTTGGCAATGTAGCCGAAGTACTGCGGCGCGTTGTGGTGCGCAATGTAGCCCTCGTGCGAGGCCTTCCAGGAGGGATCGTTGATCTCATGGTCGTAGCCCTGCTGGTACCAGGCCCAGTGGGTGGGCTTCACGCCGTGGCCTGAGATGGTCTCGATGTCTTCCTGCACGTCGGGCAGATCGAAGGCCGGATCGTAGTCGGCCGCGGTGGTTTCGGCGATCTTGTCGCCCATGAAGGAGAGCGGCAGGCTGGCGAAGGTCAGGTTCTTCGACACGCCCCCGAAGGGCTTTACGGCTTGCGGCTGGTGCGCCCGGTTGGCGGTGTCCAGAGGCGAACCCCAGTAAGGCTGCGGGTCGGAGAGCAGGGGCACCACGGCTCCCTTGCCTTGGCCGCCGGTGGCCGCGTCCGACGGATGCAGCATCCACTGCGTCTCGCCTCCCTGGCCGGCGATCATGGCGATGGCGTTGGGCGTGGACGGCCCGATGATGGTGTCCATGAAGTGATCGAAGAGCGTAAAGCGGTCCGCATAGCGCCACAGAAACGGCGCGGTGTCGCAGTCCACGTGGCTCATCACCAGCTCGCCAAACTGCTTGCGCTCGAGCGTCGGAGCCATTGAAGGAATGCCGTCCACCAGCTTGACGCCTTCTTCGGTCAGCGCGTATTCGGAGTTCTGCGCCACCCCGTTTGCGTCCAGCGCGATCTTGCGCGCAATGCCCGCATGGGAATGATCCACCGAGGCGATGTCGGCCGGATAGAGTGGCACGGTTTTGCCATCGGAATCCTTCACCGTGGCGGGAATCCGAAAGGGAGTAACCGTTCCCAGGCTTCCGTCGGTGTTCACAATCAGTTGC
>CAWBHO010000118.1:0-20235 GCA_963788415.1 uncultured Acidobacteriaceae bacterium
CGCAACCTGCTCCGCGCTGCAGTTGGCCAACTTCTGGCAGGACGTGCGCGTGGACTTCGCCAGGGGCCGCGTCTATCTTCCGCAGGCCGATATGCGCCGTTTCGGAGTGGCGGAGACGACCCTCGCGGGTGGCGCGGCAACGCCCGAGTTTCGCGCCCTGATGCGCCACGAAGTGGACTATGCCCGTTCGCTCTTTGTGCAGGGCTTGCCGCTCATCGGCCGGGTCAACCGCGATCTTGCGCTCGACCTGGATCTGTTCAGCCGGGGAGGCATGGAAATCCTGCGCGCCATCGAAGACCGGGATTACGACGTGCTCAGCGCCCGGCCGGCCATCTCGAAGAGTGCGAAGCTAGGCCTGATGCTGCGCGCCTTTACCGTCAGATTGCTCCCCTTTCGGCACGGGGACGGTCAGATTTGAAGGATGGCGGCTTGAGCAAGGTTGTTCGATCGGACGGACTCTCGCTGGGCAGCCCCGGGTTGGACCGCGCCTACGCACAGTGCCGCGCCATTGCACGGCGGGAGGCGAAGAACTTCTACTACGCCTTCGTTGCGCTTCCGAGCCGGCGCCGCAACGCCATCTGCGCTATCTACGCTTTCATGCGCCAGGCCGATGACCTGGCCGACGACGAGACTTTTCCGTGCGAGGAGCGCCGCCGCCGCCTGAACGCATGGATGTCGGAGTGGCGCACCGCGTGCGAGGATTCCTCTGCTCCCCGTTCTGTGCCGACCAACCCGGTTTTCCTGGCCGTGCGCGATGCCGTCGAGCGCTTTCAGATTCCCCTCGCGCTGCTGGACGAGTTGGTGGCCGGCGTGTCGATGGACCTCGACCGGGCTCGAACGGATGCGGCAGACACCTACGCCACCTTCGACAGCCTTTACCGTTACTGCTACCTGGTGGCCTCGGTCGTGGGCCTGGTGTGCATTCGCATCTTCGGTTACACGGACCCTCGCGCCGAGATTCTGGCGGAAGAGACGGGCATCGCCTTCCAGCTCACCAACATTCTGCGCGACGTGGCCGAAGATGCCGGGCGCAACCGCGTCTATCTACCGCTTGAAGACCTGGCCGCCCACCATGTTCCGCTCGATTCTCTTCTGCATCGCACGCCCGGCTCGCCGCCCACGGAGAGCGAGCGCGCTTTGCTGCGGGAGATCGCCGGGCGCGCGGAAAAGTATTATCAGTCCGCAAGGGAATTGCTGCCGCTGATCGACCGCGAGAGCCGTCCCGCCCTGTGGGTGCTGGTCGCGATCTATCACGGCCTGCTGGAGCGCATCGAGCGCGCGCAGTACGATGTCTTTTCCCGCCGCGCCCGCATGCCCACGCCGCGGAAGCTTGGCATTCTGGTCGTCGGATTGGCGCGGATGGGCTGGGCGCGGTTGTTTGCTTGATTCAATGGCCGGTTTGTTTTGAAAGGACACGATTTCAGAGCATTTTAGCTTTTGGTGTAGACTTCCGTGCCCCATCCATTCTGCGTTTTTCAGCGGAATGGGTGGGAAACCAGTGAAATTCCGGTCCAAACCATTCCGAAAATGCTTTAGTCGTGCCGCGAAGCCGGAATAATCAGCGTGGGCTTTAGCCCCTGAGAAAATTTGGTTGACCAGTTTGCAGCCCAACTCGCAGAGAACCGTCACCGTCATCGGCGCAGGCGTGGCCGGCATGAGCGCGGCCTGCTCCCTGGCTGAAGCGGGCTTGCGCGTGCAACTCGTCGAGCGGCGTGGCTACCTGGGCGGGCGGGCTTCGTCCTATCTGCATCCCGGCGTCGGCGAAGTGATCGACAATTGCCAGCACGTGCTCTTCGGCTGCTGCACGAATCTTCTCGGCTTTTATCGCCGCATCGGCGCTGCGGAGCGGATTCACTGGACCCGTGCGATGACCATGATCGAACCCGGAGGCCGGCGGTCGCGGCTGGGACCGTTCGAGCTCAGGCCGTTCCAGTTGGGACCGTTGCGCTTGCCGGCGCCACTGCACAGCGCCCCCAGTTTTCTCTGCGCAGAGGCCTTCACGCTGGCCGACAAGCTGGCGCTGGGTCGCGCGATGATGGCGATGATGCGGCCTGAGGCTCTGATTGACACCCGCGAGTCGCTGGCCAGTTGGCTTCGACGGCACCATCAGACCGAGGGCGCGCTGAACCGTTTCTGGCGGCTGGTGATTGCCAGCGCCCTGAATGCGGAGATCGACTCGATTGCCGTGCCCTATGCGGCCAAGGTGATTCGCGAGCTGTTTTTGAACTCGGCCGAGGCGGGCAGCATGGGCATGAGCACGGTTCCGCTCAGCGCGCTCTACTCGGGCGTCGCGCCGTTTCTCTCTGAGCGCGGCGGCTCTGTACTGCTGAATACCCACATCGAAGGCGCGGCGTGGGATGAAAGCACTGCGCAGTGGGTGATTTGCACGCGAGCTGGCGAACTGGTCTCCGACTTTGTGGTTCTGGCTTTGCCGTTTGAAGCGACAGAGAAACTGTTGCCCCATCTGCCCGTGGAAGACGGCGATGAGACGCTGGCGCGGCAGATCGAGCGCCACGAGCACTGGCCCATTTGCAGCGTGCACCTGTGGTTCGATCGAGAGATTACGGAACTCGAGCACGCCGTCCTGCTGGATCGGGAGATTCATTGGATGTACAACCAGTCGAAGCTGCAAACCGGGCGCGGCGGCCATTACATCGAGTTGGTTGTCAGCGCCACGCGCTCCTTTGCCGCCCTTCCGCGCGAGGCCGCGATCCGCCAGGCGCTCGACGAACTGGCCGAGTTCTTTCCGCGCGTGAAAGAAGCTCGGCTCGAGAAGGCTGCGCTGGTCAAAGAGGTGCGCGCCACCTTCGGCGTGCCGCCGGGAATTGACGCCGCGCGGCCGGGCGCTGTGTCTCCCTGGAAGAATCTGTTTCTGGCGGGAGACTGGGCGCGGACGGGCTGGCCTTCGACGATGGAGAGCGCGGCCCGCTCGGGGCACCTGGCAGCCGAGGCCGTCTGTGAGGCGATCGGCGAGCCGCGAACGATTCTCGATTCCGACTTGAAGCCGCGTGGATGGATGCGGCTGCTGGCAAGCAACAGAACTTAGGATCAGTCGCGGCCTGGGAAGATGGAAGGCCGCTCTCAGCTTGCGGTTGCGACAGGGCGGCAGCGGCGGATTCCCCCGGAAGAATTTTCTTGCCGGTCAGGAATCGTTGTGCTTATAATTCGTTCGCGGCATAGAAACTCCTGAAAAAGCCGCCCATCAAACTGCCAATGCGGTTTGATGGGCGGCTTTTTTCATGCTCAAAAAACTTGTTCGGTGTCTTCCGTCCCGCAGGAGGAGTCTTCGCTGCCGCGGGGAGGCACCCATTTTCCTGTTGCCGGGGGCGGCAAAATCCAAGAAAGGATCCAAAATGATCACTCTTGCAGATGCAAACCGCGTGATCGCGGCCGCAATCAAAAAGGCAGAAGAGATTAAAGTCCCCATGTGCATCGCCGTTGTCGATGAAGGTGGAAACATGGTCCAGCATGTTCGCATGGACGGAGGCTGCCTTGGCTCCGTCGATATTTCTCTTCACAAGGCGTACACGGCGCGCGCCTTCAACTGCACCACCAAGGAACTCGGTGCGAACTCGCAGCCAGGATGCCAGTTCTACGGAATCCATGTCTCCAATATCGGCAAGATCATGATCTTTGCCGGCGGCATTCCCCTGAAACGCAACGGTAAGATCGTCGGCGCAATCGGCGTCAGCTCGGGTTCGGAAGTCGAGGATGTATCGGTGGCCGAAGCAGGTGTCGCCGCGTTCTAGAGCAAAACCAGAGTGAACGCGCCCTAGCGGAACGTATGCGAGGTGGCTTTTTCTTGAGGAAAAAGCCACTTTGAGCGATAGCCTCTGGGTACAGCTACTCTGGTTTTGCAATAAACCAGGCGGCATCCGTATTTTCGTATTTCGGAAAACTGTATATTTCTGGCGCGCTGGAAGACGCTTCGCAGGAGATATTTTCTACCTCGCAGCCTTGATCGGCCTTCCTTTTCAGTGCGCCAGAAAATAAACTCCGATGCAAACCAGCACGGCCGAGGTCCAGCGCCGGCGATCGACATTTTCCTTGAGGAAGATCTTGGCGGCGACGGCGTTGGTGACCAGCGTCAGCGAGGCCGAGGCGGGCGCGACCAGACTCAGGTCCAGGTGGTTCAGAGCGAACAGCAGTGCAAAGAAGGCCAGGGCCAGGAAAAAAACTCCGGCGAAGAAGAGCGGGCAGGTGAGGACGGCGCGAATGGCTCCCTTCAATCCGGAGTGAGTGCGAATTTCATCCAGATCGCCGATGGACTTCATGGCCGCCGCGGTCAGCACCTCGCCGGCGGTCGAAGTGAGCACGATGGCGGAAATCATGGCTGCTGCCGCCCAGGGGCCGGGGTGTACGGTGGGGAAGGGAATCATCATCGCAGCTGCTCCTGTTCGAGTTCAACGGAGGGCTCTGCGACTTCCGGGAAATCCGGCATTTCAGACGGCCTTTCGGTCAGCGAGGGCCCTTGCGCCACGAATCCCACCCCTAAAGTGATGAGCACAATCCCCGCCCAGCGTTCGAGCGAGATCGGCTCGTGCAACCAGAACCGCGCCAGCAGTGCAACGATCACGTTGCCGAAGGCCGTGGCCGGCAGCACATAGGTGAGATCGGCCCAGGACAGCGCGGTCAGATAGCTGGCGAAGAAGCCGATCAGAAGCGCGATGCCCACGCCGATCCAGGGGGTGAAAACGGCGGCGATCAGCGTTGTGGGATGAGCCAGCGTGATCGCCGGCAGGCTGCTCATGCCGCGCGACAGGCAGGTGTCGCCCAGCGGGGCACAAAGTGCCACCAGTCCCAGGATCATGTATTGCCGCGCCGAGAGTCTGGAATGAGCCATGAGGATTTCAGTTCTTGAGGGTGGACACAGATTTGTTCTACGCGGCGCTCCACCTCTGCCGCGGAATCCAGCGAAGAATGCGGATCGCGCAGGAATCAAGCTGCTTGATTCCTGCGCGGTCTCGAATCGACACTTGAAGCACCCGCAACCCACCTGCCGGAAGACTCGCTTACGCGTTTGCGCTGGCGGGCGCGGGCGGATCGGCCTGTTTGCTGCGCGCCACCTTGACCATCTTGTTGCGCTGCGCGCGCAGCTTGAGGAAAGCCTTGGCCTCCACATACAGCCGGGGCACATCGCGGTTGACAATCGCCTTCCAGATGACGCGGAACGCTGCCTTGGGCCGGAAATAGTACTCGTCGTAGAAGCGATGCACCATCTCGAGCACATAGTCGGTGGGCAGGCCCGGATACTCGATGTGCGCCATCTGGTGGCCGCCCTCGTCCATCATCGCTCCGTTGTTCACGATAAATCCGTTGGCCTTGGCGTAGTCGTAAAATTCGGTGCCTGGATAGGCGTGGGCGATGGAAACCTGAATCGTCTCCACATCCAGCGTCTTGGCGAAGTTGATGGTGTTGCGGATCGATTCCTTGGTCTCGCCGGGCAGGCCGAGAATGAAGTCCCCGTGAACAGTCAGGCCCAGGTCGTTGCAGTCCTTGGCGAAGGCGCGCGCGCGCTCGATGGTGGCGCCCTTCTTGATGTTCTTGAGAATCTGCGGGTCGCCGGACTCGAAGCCCACAATCAGCAGCCGGCATCCGGCTTCCTTCATGGCCTTCAGGGTTTCGCGGTCGGTGGTCACGCGCGAGGTGCAGCTCCAGGTCAGGCCCAGCGGCTTCAGTTTTTCGCACAACTCGATGGTGCGCGGCTTCTGGATATTGAAGGTGTCGTCGTCGAAGAAGAACTCCTTCACATGGGGAAAGTTCTCCTTGGCCCAGGCCAGCTCGGCGGCAACATCATCGGTAGACCGTTTGCGCCATGCGTGCCCGCTCAGCGTCTGCGGCCACAGGCAGAAGGTGCACTGCGCCGGGCAGCCGCGCGTCGAGTAGAGCGCGATGAAGGGATGCAGCAGGAAAGGCACGTTGTAGCGCGTCACGTCGAGGTCGCGCTTGTAAACCTTGGTGGCCCAGGGCATCGCGTCCAAATCCTCGACTTGCGGACGGTCGGGGTTGTGGACGATCTTGCCGTCCTGTTTGTAGCTGATGCCCAGAATTTCGTTCAGCGGCTTTCCCTGAGCAAACTCGACGACGGAATAATCGAACTCGCGGCGGCAGATGAAGTCCAGCGCCGCGCACTCATTCAGTGCCTTGTCCGGGGAGGTGGTCACCGGCGGTCCAACAAAAGCGATGTGCAGCGACGGATTGGCTTTCTTGATGGCCTCGGCCAGCCGCTGGTCGCCCGCCCAGCCAATCGTCGAGGTGAACAGCACCAGGAACTCGTAGTCCTTGCAAATCCGGATGGTTTCCTCGGCGGAAACGTGGTGCGGCGGCGCATCGAGCAGGCGCGACCCCTCCAGCAATCCGGCCGGATAGGTCAGCCAGACCGGGTACCAGTAAGATTCAATCTCGCGTGTGGCCGGCCAGCGCGATCCAGCGCCACCATCAAAACCCTCGAAAGAGGGTGGATTCAGAAACAGCGTCTTCAAAGGCATAGGCATCCCCTTCATTCTAGCATTTTCGGCATTTTTTCCGGGTTCCGGCCGTCTTTCTGCCCGCTGTCTTGCGCCGGACGGCTTACTTGCCGTGCAGTTCGTTCAGCCAGTCTTCCATGTGGCCAAGGGCGCAGAGCAGGTTCAGCCGCGTTTTGGCCAGATTGAACTCCGCCTCCTGGGCATCCTGGTACTTCTCCCGCTCGTCGATGCGGGCCAGTTGTTCGGCCTTGGGCGTGAGTTGTGGTTGAGCGCCGGGTCCGCTTCCCGTGCCGTTGCCCAGCTCCAGTTGGGCCAGCACGGACTGAAGCTGCTCATGGGCGATCTGCTGCTTTAGACTGGCGATCTCCGCCAGCGTATCCATCTCGCGCAGACTGCCGGTGAGTGTGGCAATCTGTACTTCATTCTGCCGCTTGGCCTCCTCGGCCTCGACGGTCGTCCGCAGTGCGTCGGCGGCCGATTCCCTGGCCTTGGCGCCGCGTCCGAGGTCGAAGATGGGAAGCTGAATGGAGAATCCCGAACTGAAGTTGTTGGTCGGAATCGGTTTGGCATAGTAAGCGTTGAAATCGTTCAGAATCGTCGTATTGCGGCTATAAATCGCATTGAAGGTGATCTGGGGAATAAATTCGTTCAGCAGGTCTCCCCGCGCCACTTTCTGTTTCGAGACAGCAAGCATCTGCGCCGACTCGATACCGGCCAGAGCGCCTCCTGCATCGTCCGCCTTCACCGCGGGAATCTCCGGAATGCTGGCGCGGTCCGGTGTGATGGAACCATCGGGCAGTCCGGTGAGCACGGCAATCTGCTTGGCCAGCGTAGCGGCGCGCGTCTCCAGATGCAGGCGCTTGAGCTTCAACTGGGCCGCCGTCAACTGTGCCTGCAGCAGATCGCTCAACGGGTCCACCCCCGCCTCGGCGCGCTGCTGCTCGATGCTCACCAGGCGCGCCGCGAAGATCTCCTGCTGATGCGCCGCGTCCAGTTCACGATCGACTGCGTCCAGTTCAATATAGGCCGTGGAGGCATCAAGCGCCGCCTGCTCACGAGCATGCTTGAGCGCGAGCGTGGCGGCCTTGAGGCCGAAGCGCGCCGCTCCAATATATTGATTTTGAGGAAGGCTGAAGAACATCGATTGCGCGGTCGCATTCATGATCGACGGCACTCCCCCGGTAAAGCCCTCATCCGGAAACGCCGGAAGCCCCGAGCCGAAGGTCAGGCTGGGGATAAAGGCGTCTTTGGACTCCGCCAGCGCCGAGCCAGCCTTTTTAACGTCGGCTTCGGCCAGCCGGACTGCGCTCGAGTTGCGCTCGGCCAGGTCCACCGTCGTGGCCAGAGAAACCTGCGCTAAAATCCGCATCGGTGCAATCCCAATCGCCATGGCGATGAACATCCACGCCCAGCCCTTCAGCCGATTCTGTCCATTTCTCACTTGTGCTGAACCCTTCAATGCTTCAGAGCCTGCGCGGGCTTGTATTCATGCGCCATGGCCAGAGCCGCTGCCCTGTCCCGGATGGCCTGGACGGCGTCTCCCAGTTGCAGTTCCATCCGGGCAAGCAGGACATAGGCCACGAACGCCGGGGCCTGCTCGGTTTTTGCGCCGCTGGCAAGATAATCATCGAGCATCCTAACCGCCTGATTCGGATCGCGTTTCGCCCGGATCAGCACGGAAGCCCCGTCGAACAGAGCTGAGCCCGAGCGCTTGTCGCGCTTCGCGGCGTTCTCTCCGTTGCGCAATGCCGTCTCCATTTCCGTCCAGCGCCCGCGGCGGGCATAGAAACTGGCCAACTCCATCCACTGAGAAGCCGGGTGCGCCGATGCCGCCGCAGCCTGCTGCAATTGCTGCTCGGCCGTTGCATCATTCTTGTCCTGTTCGGCGATCTGAGCCCGCAGTTCGTGGGCGCGGGCGGGGTCAAACCGATCGAGTTGCGCCGCCACCGCCGCAGCCCTGTCCACGCCGCCACCCATGAAGCCAGGCGCGGAACAGTCAAACTGGCCCAGATCCGACAGCGCCGGGCCGTTGCGTGGATTCAGCCGAACTGCTTCCTCAAACTCGATGCGCACGCGCTTGCCCAGCGAATAGGCGTTCAAAAACGAAGCCCGGCTGGCCTTCTCGCCCAGCGCCCGGCCTAGCCACAGATGATCGTCCGAATTTGTTCCGTCCAGCTTGACCGCCTGCTCGCAGTCCCCGACGGCCCGGTCCCAGTCTTCCAGCGTCAACTCCACGCGGCACTTGAGGTTGTAAGCCTCCGCTGGACCTCCAGGCTGGGCCAGCGCGCTCAGCAGCTCCAGAGCCTGGTCCGCTTCTCCGGCCTGCAGGTCTGCATTGGCCTGAGCAAGCTGCCGGCTCGCGCCGTCCTGCGCAAAGGCCGAAATCGGCACCGAGGCCGCTCCGGCCAGCGCCGCCAGAGCCAGCCCCGGCAGAAAGAGCATGGCCAGCGCCCTCACTGCACCACCTGGATCGGAATGCCCTCCTGCAAGGGCTTTCCGCTTACGGTTCCGGTGGCCACCACCTCTCCCTGCTTGAGTCCTGAGAGGATGGCCACCTGGGTTAGATTGATTGTTCCGGTGGTCACGAAAGTCTTCTGCAGCTTGTCGCCCTCGACTCTGTAGACGCAGGTTTTGCCGTTATCCAGGTAGAGTGCCTCGCGGGGCACGCTCAGCGCGTTCGGCTGGCTCGAAGTGGTCACCGTCACAGTCACGTTGGTGTCTGGCAGCAGGCCTCCGTCAGTGCCGTCGATCTTTACCAGCACCTCGCCCACGCTGCGCGTTCCAAGGTTGGTCACCGTGACCGGCGTTCTCTCGATGTGCCCGCTCCAGACGCGGCCCGGCATGGCGTCCCACTTGATTTGAATCTTCTGGCCAGCCGCCAGTTGCCCAATCTCCGGCTCGTCGAAATAAGCCCGTACCCGCTCATTGTGCAGATCCGCCAACTCGAGCAGCATCTTGCCCTGTTCGACATACTCCGTGGCTCCCGCGTCGACGCTATAGACCGTGCCCGCCGCCGGAGCATGCACCGAGGACTGCGCCACTACCTGCCGCGCCGCCGAAAGGTGAGCCTCCGCGTCGGCATAAGCGGCCCGCGCCCGGGCGATCTCGGGTGCGGAATAGCGATCGGCTGCGTTCTGTTCGAGTGCATGCAAACTGACCTCCGCTGCCGCCAGTTGCTGACGCGCCGAAGCCACCTCGCTCGGAGACGCCGCCCCGGTCGCGTCGAGCTTGGTCATGGCCTGCAGGTTGCTGCGCGCCTGGTCGCGTTCCAGCCTGGCGCGCGCCACATCGGCCTGGGAGGCCTGCCGCTCCTGGAGAGTTCCGTTGTGCAGCGCCGCATCGAGCGCCGCCTGCGCCGTCCTGACGCCGCTCTCGGCCGCGGCCTGGGACGCCAGAGCGTCCACATCATCCAGCACCATCATTAGCTTGCCTGCCGCCACATGATCGCCCGGCTGCACATAGACTGCCTTGACGGTGGTTGAAATCGGGCTGTAAATCTTGTAGTTCACCTCCGGCTCAACCCGGCCATTGGTGCTGATCGTGCTCTCCAGCGGAACGCACTCCGCCGTGGCTATATGCACATTCAGACGGTCCCTGGTAAGGGACCGCACCCAGAAAAACACGGCAATCGTCACGACCAGTGCGCCTAGCCAAAGCCAGCGCCTGTTCACTTGCGTTCGTTCTTGAATCATTCGGGCAACCAGAGTCAGTATATAGGACTCGAAATGCGGCCGGAGGGCGCAAAGAAATCCAATCGCAAGAAATCTGGCCAGCGATTCCCCTTCCTCGTACAATCGAACCATGGTTCCAGAAGCGCGTTCCACCCCGAGCTATACCGATGTCCACGCCAAAGCCGGCCTCGATTTCCCCTTTCCGGCCATCGAAACCTGGCAAAACCAGTTTCCGGGCTACGAAATCCTGATCGATGACCCGGAACTGACCTCGGTCTGCCCCAAAACCGGCCTGCCCGACTTCGGCCTCCTCACGATTCGCTACATGCCCCGCCAGCGATGCCTGGAACTGAAATCGCTCAAAGAGTACCTTTTCTGTTACCGCAACCTAGGCATCTTTCAGGAAAATATCGTCAACCAGGTGCTCGAAGACGTGGTCAAGGCCTGCGAGCCGGTCTGGGCCGTGGTGCGCGGCGAATTTCGTCCCCGCGGCGGCATCGGCACCACCGTCGAAGCTCGCTGGCCCCGCCCGCCCGCCAAGGAGTAACCGCTTTCGGCCGGGCCGCGTCCTAAAAAAAGCGCGGATTTTCGGTCTTCGATCGAGTGGCTTCATGGGCGATTGTGCTATTGGCGCCGCGGCCGATTGTGGTATTTCTGTTGAATCCTGCTGTTTCTGCGAGGCCAGCGTCCCTTGTTTCGTTCGAGCCAACCGCTTCACGCCCGCTTCAGCCCCGCCCAGGCGACGCTTGCGCTGCTGATCGGCCTCAACCTGCTCAACTACATCGACCGCTACATCTTTCCCGGCGAGCTGGTGCTGGTGCAGCGCGAATTTCACGCAACCGATCATCAGATGGGCGCGTTGGCCACGGCGCTCTTCCTCTTCTATATGATCGCCGCGCCCCTGACCGGCTGGCTGGGCGACCGCTATCCGCGCAAGCCGCTCATCATCGCCGGCGCGGTCCTCTGGAGCCTGGCCACGCTGGGAACCGTCTGGGTCCACGGCTACTGGACCTTCTACCTGCGCCAGGCCCTGGTGGGTATCGGCGAGGCGAGTTTCGGCATCTTCGCCCCCGCCGTCCTCTCCGACTTCTATCCCGAGCGGGAGCGCAACCGGATTCTTTCCGTCTTCTATCTGGCGATTCCGGTGGGCGCGGCCCTGGGCTACCTGGCCGGAGGACAGATCGGCTCGTCCTGGGGCTGGCGCGCGCCCTTTTTTGTATGCGCCATCCCCGGCCTGCTGATCGCCGCGTTTTATGGCTGGTTCGGCACAGAACCTGAGCGCGGCTCGAGCGACCAGATTCTTCCCACCCTCAATCGCTCCACCTTTCGCGGCCTGTTTACCAATCCCGCCTACCTGACGGGCACCTTCGGCCTGGCCGCGCTCACCTTCGCCATGGGCGGCATCTCCAACTGGGTTCCCACCTTTCTGCACCGTTCCGCCGGCCTCACGGTGGGCCGCGCCAGTCTCGTGGTGGGGGCCATCACGGTCGTCGACGGCATCGGCGGAACGCTCACCGGCGGCTGGATTGCCCAGCGCTGGCTGCGCACCGATCACCGCGCCCTTTACCTGCTCTCCTTCTGGAGCGTCGCCCTCACACTGCCCTGCGGCCTGCTGGTCTTCTTTGGTCCCACGGCCTGGGCCGTCCCCTCGCTTTTTGCCGCCGAGTTCTTCCTCTTCCTCAACACCGGCCCGCTCAACGCGGCGATTGTGAACTCGGTCTCCGCGCCGGTCCGCGCCACCGCCATCGCCTGCAATCTGTTCATCATCCACTGCTTCGGCGACACCTTTTCGCCGCAGATTATCGGCTACCTCTCGGACCGCGTCCACAGCCTGCGCCTGGCTCTCGGCGCCACGCTCGTCGCCCTGGTCGTCTCCGGCGTCATCCTCCGCGCCGGCGCCCGCTTCGCCCCGGTGCTCGAAGATCCAGCTTCCGGCTTTTAGCTTCCAGCCTTCCGCCGTCTGTGCCGTGCAGACTCTTCGCAAACCACGCTCCTCGCGGCTCGCTTCCTTGCGTGCGCTTCCCCCGAGTGGGTATCTTTGTGGAGCGGCTTGAACCACTTCTGAAAAGAGATTCATGGAGATTCTGAAACAGCTTTTCGAGCAACATTTCCGGTTGCCGGCCGACGACGCGCAACCGCTTCAGGGCCAACTCGGCGGCTCCGGGCGGGCCATCGTCCGGCTCACCGGCGGAGGGTTCAGCGCCATCGGCGTACTGTATGAGGTGCGCGAGGAAAATGCCGCATTTATCGAGTTTTCCCGGCACTTTCGCCGCCACGGATTGCCGGTTCCGGAGATTTATGCCGAGGATTTGAGTCACGGCGCTTACCTCGAAGAAGATCTGGGCGATACGACGCTCTTCGAATTTCTTCAGGCCAATCGCACGGGCGAGGCCATCGCGGAGCCGGCCATCGAGGCCTATCGCCAGGTGGTGGCCGCACTGCCGCGTTTTCAGGTCGAGGCGGGTCGCGATCTGAATTACAAGCTCTGTTATCCGCGCGCCAGCTTCGATCGCCAGTCCATCGCCTGGGATCTGAACTATTTCAAGTATTATTTTCTGCGGCTCTCCGGCGTTCCATTCAACGAGCAGGCGCTTGAAGACGATTTCAGCCGCTTGACGAAATTTCTGCTGAGCGCCGAGCGCGATTCTTTTCTCTATCGCGATTTCCAGTCCCGCAATGTCATGCTGCGCGGCGGGCAGCCATTTTTTCTGGATTACCAGGGCGGCCGCAAAGGCGCGCTGCAGTACGACATCGCCTCGCTTCTCTACGATGGCAAGGCCGATCTGCCGCCTGCGTTGCGCCAGCTCTTGCTCGACCACTATCTCGACTGCCTGGACGGCTACATCCGCGTTGACCGCCAAGCCTTCATGGAGCACTATTACGCTTTCGTTTACATCCGCATTCTGCAGGCGCTGGGAGCTTACGGATTCAGAGGATTCTATGAGCGCAAGGCCCATTTTCTGCAAAGCGTTCCCTACGCGCTCAAGAACCTGCGCTGGCTGGCTCAAAACGTCCGGCTGCCCATTGCTCTGCCGGCGCTGATGGATGCGCTTCAGGCCATGTCGGGGTCCGAAAAATTGCAGGGCCTGGCCTCGCCGCCTGAAGGTTTGAAGGTGCGCATCTTCAGCTTCAGCTTTCACCGCGACCTGCCCGCCGATGAGTCCGGCAACGGCGGCGGATTTGTCTTTGACGCCCGCTCGCTTCCCAATCCCGGACGCGAAGAACGATTCCGCCGGTTGACTGGAAGGGACGCGGCGGTCATCGACTATCTCGATCGCGAGGCCAGCGTACATCAGTTTCTTTCCTCCGTTCGATCGCTGGTCGATGCGAGCGTGAGCGCATATCAGCGCCGCGGTTTTACGAGCCTGATGGTCTCCTTCGGCTGCACCGGCGGCCAGCACCGCTCCGTCTATCTGGCCGAGCAACTGGCCAGGCATCTGCGCTCAAGTGGCGGCGTCGAAGTGACCCTCCGGCACATCGAGCTCGAAAAGATGGACCTCGAAAAGATGGATATCGAAAAGATGGCTCCGGAGTACCGCGGCCGATGAAGGCCATGATTTTGGCCGCCGGCCTCGGCACCCGCCTGCGTCCGCTCACGGACGACCGGCCCAAGGCATTGGTCACCGTGGCCGGCCGCACGTTACTGGAGATTGCTCTTTGCCGCCTGCGCAGTTTCGGCGTGCGCGAGGTGATCGTCAACGCGCATCACTACGCACAGATGATTGCGGATTTTCTTCAAACCCACCAGGACTTCGGAATGCGCATCGAAATCTCGCGCGAAGAGGAACTGCTCGACACCGGCGGCGGTTTGAAGAAGGCCGCTCCCTTTTTCCTGAGCGGTGGGAATTTGGCGGAGCCGTTCATCCTGCACAACGTCGATGTACTCAGCACCATCGATCTGGGGCGCATGATGCAGTTGCACGTTGAACAGGACGCCCTGGCCACACTCGCGGTTCAAGACCGGCAGACCTCGCGTTATCTTCTCTTTGACCCGCAGAACCAGCTCTGCGGCCGTCGGACAGGTCGCGACGGGGAAGCTGAACTGGTGCGGCCCGCTGCCGAGACGCAGCCGCTGGCTTTTTGCGGCATTCACATTCTTTCGCCCCGTATCTTCGAGAAAATCCAGGAAGAGGGGGCCTTTTCCATCATTTCAGCGTACTTGCGTCTCGCAACCGGGGGCGAAAAGATCATCGCCTTTCGCGCGGATGGATCTTCCTGGCGCGATCTCGGCCGCCCTGAGAGCATCGTGCAGGCAGAGCAGGAGATCAGCGGCGGAAAACATTGCACGGCCTAAGGTTGTGTAGCCTGCCGGCGGGCCGCACAAGCGAACGCGATGCGAAGAACTCGGCAGCCAGCACTGCGCACGCCTCCTGGAACGAATTTTGTCTAAGAAGTGACGCTCCTCACTTTATTGGAGGACCAAACCCGCTCGTGGCGGCCTGCCCTCACGCAGTGGGACAGTTTAGGTTGACGAGGCGAGATGCGAGACAGATAATACAACTGAACTAATCAAGTCAATTCAAGTCCTTTTTCTTCAAGCCACCTTGGCTAAAACCTGGACTCAAGCCTTAGGAGCAGACACCGTCATGGCAACCGCTCAATCCACTGCCTCGCCTACCGTTCGCCCCGGCGTACAGCCGCTGCGCGCCGGCCAGGGCGAATCCTTTCTCTTGCACAAGCTGCATTCGCTGCTGGGCATCGTTCCCCTCGGCGCATTCCTGCTGGAGCATTTCATTTCGAACTACGACGCGCTGAAGGGGCCCATCGCCTACGGAGCGCAGGTCAAGTTCCTCAACAGTCTGCCGCTGGTGCGCGTGCTCGAGTGGGTCTTCATCTTTCTGCCCATTCTGTATCATGCGTTCTACGGCCTGTGGATCTGGCTGCGCGGCAAGTCCAACGTGGTTTACTACCCGTGGGCGGGCAACTGGTTGTATGTCTCCCAGCGTTACACCGGCCTGATCGCCTTCGCCTACATCCTGCAGCACGTGATCCGCGAGCGCTTCATGGGCGTTCAGTTGCCCGAGCATCCTTATGCCGCCTTCGCCAAGGTGCAGCATGAACTTGCCAATCCCTGGATGCTGGCCGTTTACGTGATCGCCATGATTGCCATCTGCTGGCATTTTTCTTACGGCGTCTGGCTCTTCGCAGCCAAATGGGGCATCACTCCCGGCACCGTCGCCCGCAGGCGCTTTGGAATTGTCTGCGCGGCTCTGGGGTTTGGTCTGGTGGTGATGGGCTTGGCGAGCATCTGGGCTTTTGTCGGTCCTGAGTACAGGAACGCTCCCGATAATCCCGTCCCGGCTGTCTCTCTCATGGTCGCTCCGCAAGCCATAACGGCTCCCACTGGCGCAATCACTATCTCGATCTAAACGCGAGAGCTGGCCCCAGGGGGTCGCGCGCGGAAAGGAACAAGGAATACTCCATGGCAGCACCCAGAATCATCGTGGTTGGCGGAGGCCTGGCCGGACTCGCGGCGGTCATCAAGATCGCCGAGGCGGGCGGCGCGGTTGACCTGTTCTCGATCGTCCCGGTCAAGCGTTCTCACTCGGTCTGCGCGCAGGGCGGCATCAACGCCGCCAAGAACCTGAAGGGCGAGGGCGACACCACCTGACAAGCACTTCGACGACACCATCTACGGCGGCGACTTTCTGGCCAACCAGACGCCGGTCAAGGCCATGTGCGAGGCCGCTCCGGCCATCATCGACCTGCTGGACCGCATGGGCGTGCCCTTCAATCGCACTCCCGAGGGCCTGCTCGACTTCCGCCGCTTCGGCGGCACGCTCTACAATCGCACCGCCTTTGCCGGCGCCACCACAGGCCAGCAGTTGCTCTATGCGCTCGACGAGCAGGTGCGCCGCTACGAGTCCGAAGGCAAGGTGAAGAAGTACGAGGGCTGGGAGTTTCTCTCCGCCGTGCATCGACTCCAAAGGCGTGGCGCGCGGCATCACCGCCCTCGACCTGCGCACCATGGAACTGCGCTCTTTCGCGGCCGACGCGGTGATTCTGGCCACCGGCGGCATCGGGGCCATCTTCGGCAAGAGCACCAACTCCGTGGTCTGCACCGGCTCGGCGCAATCGGCGGTCTTCCAGCAGGGCGTCTATTACGCCAACGGCGAACTGATCCAGGTGCATCCCACCACCATTCCCGGCGAAGACAAGCTGCGGCTGATGTCGGAGTCGGCTCGCGGCGAGGGTGGCCGCGTCTGGGTGCCGCGCACTCCGGGCGACAAGCGCCCCGTCAAGCAGATTCCCGAATCGGATCGCTTCTACTTTCTCGAAGAGTGGTACCCGAAGTACGGCAATCTGGTGCCGCGCGATGTGGCCACACGCGCCATCCACAAAGTGGTGTATGAGCTTGGTCTGGGCCTCGACGGCCAGCCGATGGTCTACCTCGACCTTTCGCACATCGACCGCGCCACGCTCGACCGCAAACTCGGCGGCATCCTCGAAATCTATGAGAAGTTCGTGGGCGACGATCCTCACGAAGTGCCCATGAAGATCTTCCCCGGCATGCACTACACCATGGGCGGAATGTGGGTAGACTTCAACCAGATGACGCAACATCCCCGGCATCTTTGCGGCCGGCGAGTGCGAGTATCAGTACCACGGCGCCAACCGCCTGGGCGCCAATTCGCTGCTCAGCTGCATCTACGGCGGATTCATCTCCGGGCCCAACGCGCTGAATTATGCCAAGAGCCTGCCCGCCATCGACGGCGACGGCGGCCACGCGGCCGAGTTGGCCCGCCAGAGCGAAATCAACTCCAACGCTGATGAAGAACGAAGGCACGGAGAATCCCTTCAGGCTGTGGCGCGAGTTGGGTCAGACCATGACCGAGCATGCCACGGTTATCCGCTACAACAAGGGAATCAAGCAGGCCGACGAAAAGATCGTCGAGCTGCTGGAGCGCTACAAGAAGGTGAACCTGAGCGACCGCAGCCAGTGGGCCAACACCAGCTTCGCCTTTGCCCGCCAGTTGAAGAACATGCTGGAGCTTGCCCGCGTCATCGCCCAGGGAGCGCTGTTGCGCGACGAGTCCCGCGGCGCGCACTACAAGCCCGACTTCCCGGATCGCAACGACGAGAAGTTCCTGAAAACCACCAAGGCCACCTTCACCGGCGCGGCCGACGGCCCCCGATTCGAGTACGAAGAGGTCGACACCCAGTACATCAAGCCGCGTCCGCGCCGCTATGATGTAGCCAATTGAGCAAGGGAGACTGACAATGGCAACCAAAAAAGTGCAATTCGAAATCAAGCGCCAGGCCAGCCCCGATGCTTCCGCCAAGTGGGAGAGCTTCGAGATTGATTGGCGCCCTGGCTTGAACGTCATCTCTGTGCTGATGGAGGTTGCCGCGAACCCGGTGACCGCAAGCGGCAGCGAGACCACCCCCGTCACCTACGATTCCAATTGCCTGGAAGAGATTTGCGGTTCCTGCGCCATGCGCATCAACGGCAAGGCGCGCATGGCCTGCTCCGCGCTCGTCGACAATCTGGAACAGCCGATCCGTATCGAGCCGCTTTCGAAGTTCCCGCTGGTTCGCGACCTGCAGGTGGATCGCTCGGTGCTCTTCGAGAATCTGAAGGCCGTCAAGGCCTGGGTTCCCATCGACGGCACCTACGATCTGGGCCCCGGACCGCACGTCTTCCCGCAGGATCAGGAGATGAGCTATCCGCTCTCGAATTGCATCTCCTGCACCTGCTGCATGGAAGTCTGTCCGCAGTTCAACGAGTCGACCGGCTTTGTCGGCGCGGCCACCATCGCTCAGGTCAGGCTCTTCAACAACCACCCCACCGGAAAGGTGCTGGCTGAAGAAAGGCTGCGCGCCCTGGCTGGCGACGGAGGCATTCAGGAATGCGGCTTCGCGCAAAACTGCGTGGAAGTCTGCCCCAAGAGCCTTCCTCTCACCAACGCAATTTCCAACGTGGGCCGCGATGTGATTGTCCAGAAAATCAAGGATTTTCTGGTCCGTTAACCGCGGAAGCAGGCACATTTCAACCAATCCGCGGTGATTACGGGGAACAACGGATGGCTTTGCCGCAGTTTTTTGGTTGAATGGAAGGAAGCAAACAAATCGCGCCGCCTGGCTTCAGGCGGCGCGATTTGCTGTTTGGATGTACACGCTTTTCACGAGGGAGCCCCTGGAACGCATGGCCTGAAAATCCGCCGCGCTGCAAGGCTGCCGGCGAACCACCTTCATCGGCCTGGCGGTTTCAGCCCCAGCTCGCGCATGGCGATTTGCAGGTCGGCCCAGGCTTCCTTCTTCTGGCGGGGGTCGCGCAGCAGATAGGCCGGGTGATAGGTGACGATGAGCTGCGTGCCGCGCACGCGTGAACCCGTCCGCGCAGGCCGGCCAGCGGCTGACGCGCGCCCAGCAGCCAAGTGGCCGCCGTTGCGCCAAGCGCGACCAGAACCTGGGGGCGCATCACATCGATCTGGCGAAAGAGAAACGGCGAGCAGGTGGCGCCCTCTTCCGGCTCGGGGACGCGGTTGCCCGGCGGGCGGCACTTGACCACGTTGGCGATGTAGACCTCTTCGCGCTTCAGGCCCATGGCGGCGATCATGTTATTCAGCAATTGCCCGGCCTTGCCGACGAAGGGCAGTCCTTGCGCATCCTCGTCCGCGCCGGGGCCTTCGCCGACGAACATCAGCCGCGCGGCGGGCGAGCCGTCGCCGAAGACCAGCTTGTTGCGGCCCTGATGAAGCGCGCAGCGGGTGCAGTCGCCGATCTCGTCGCGGATGAGCTGAAGAGCAGCGGCGCGGTCGGCCACTTCCAGCGGAGCTGACGTTACGGGCGGCGGGGAGGAATCGGCTTGCGAGGTGGAATCGGCTGCTCCTTGGGGGCTTCTGCCCGAATTCTGCGGGCAGGGAAGTTGAACTCCACGTCCTGGAAGCAAGATCCGGGGCAATCGTGGATTGAGCTGTGGGGGCTTGCATCTGATCGCCCAGGGTCTGGTGGTTGGATGATTCGCCGGGCTCCTGACTTGGCGCGAAACTGCCTCCGGCTCACTGGCGAACCGGGCCGCAGCGCCGGGTTCAACGGACGGCGGTAAAACTCGGTGAGGCCGAGATCGCGGTAGAAACGAACGCGCTCCTCGATGTCTTCGCGGATTGCCGAATCCAATGGTTGCTCCAACGGCGCTTACTCCACAATCAGCTGCCGGGTCGGTGGCGGCTGAATCCGACTCGCTGAGCACGCGATTCTGCTCTCCTTCGCCCTGATCCAATTCGACCACCATGGAACGGGGCCGGCGGAGAGCGACGAATCTCGTCGAGAATGCGATCGGCCAGCGTACGCTTGGACATCTGGGGCAGATCGATGGCTGTCGAAACGGTGAGGAAGGTGGCCGCGTTGTCGTCCGCGTCGAAGCCCACCCCTTCGCCGTTGACCTCGTTGACCACAATAGCGTCAACGCCCTTGGCGAGCAGTTTGGCGCGGCCGTTCACCATGCGGTTTTCGGTTTCGGCGGCAAAGCCGACAATCAGCTGCCCCGGACGGCGCTGCCGAACGAGTTCTGCCAGGATGTCTTCCGTGGGCGCCAGTTCCAGGGTGAGCGGCCCGCTGCGCTTGAGCTTTTGCGGGGAGACGGTGACGGGACGGTAATCTGCCACTGCCGCGGCCTTGATGATCAGCGTGGCCTCATTCATGCGTTCCAGCACCGCTGCGCGCATCTGGTCGGCTGTGGTGATCTTGAGCAGTTCACAGCGCGCTGGCGGATGCAGCGCCGGAGGGGCGCTGACGAGGATGACTTTGGCGCCGCGGCTCTGCGCGGCCTCGGCCAGCGCGTAGCCCATCTTGCCGCTCGATCGATTGCCGATAAAACGAACCGGGTCAAGCGCTTCGCGCGTGCCGCCCGCGGTGACCAGCACGATTTCGCCGGCCAGATCGTGGCGGCGTCCCAGCGCGCGAGCACGGCGTCCGCAATGGCCGCGGGCTCGGTCATGCGTCCCTTGCCCACCATGCCGCAGGCCAGTTCGCCCGTGCCCGGCGAAAGATGCGAACGCCGCGCTGGCGCAAGATTTCCAGGTTCGCCTGGGTCGCCGGATGCTCCCACATATTCACGTTCATCGCGGGCGCGACCAGCACCGGGGCCTGCGTGG
>CAWBHO010000119.1:0-6830 GCA_963788415.1 uncultured Acidobacteriaceae bacterium
CCGCCAACTACGGTCAGGGGGATGATATTCATCAGAAACGGAACTATGCCGTGCGCCTGGCCCTGCAAAAGCGATTGCCCCTGGCCGGTGTAAGTATTCACCGATCCCAGGTCGAGAGCAGATATGTTGACGTTCATGCCTCTGCCGGGGTGCCAAAGATTGACGATCACCAGGGACACGATCATCGCGATGGTTGTAAACACCTCAAAGTAAATGAGAGTTTTCAGCGCGACTTTTCCAACTCTCGACATGTCATTCATCTTCGCAATGCCGAGAACGATCGTGCAGAAGATGATCGGCGCGATCAGCATGCGAATAAGCCGGATGAATCCGTCGCCAAGCGGCAGCATACTCTTTCCGGCGCTGGGGTCAACAATTCCGAGCGCGGCGCCAATGGCCATTGCCACAAACACCTGGACCCAAAGCTCCTTGTACCATATTTTCCGTTTCTTCCCCGGCGAACACTGTTGTGTAGTTAGTTCGATGCTCAATGGATGTCTCCTTTATTCCCTCGGTGCAGCGAAATGGACGACTGCGCTATTTCGATGAAGCCTGCGGTAGCGTTGCAGCGCACACCTCAGCGCAGAACGTTAGAAGTGAAAGCGTCCGCCAATTGCAGTGTTTACCGTGTTTGTGTACATATAGCCAGAAGAGTATCCATCCGTTACGTCCGACCACTCGGCGCCCCCGTAAACATCGTAATGCTGGTTGATTTTATATACAGCCATTCCGCCGACGACGTTGAGGTTACCCCGGCACTTTGCATTGCTATTATTGGTGCAGCCGTTGCCTTCGTAGCTGTTTTGCCGGAAAGAGTAGTACGCTCCGGACACAGTGAGCTTAGGGGTGAAGGCATACTTCGCGCCGCCCCAGGGCGCAGCCACAATCTTGTTCGTGGTATAGGCATTCTGCGTTAGAGAACTGAGAACATAGCCACCAAGTGTGGTTATGCCGGGCTTTAGAGGAAATCTCGGATTTGCATAGCGAATACGGACAAATCCGCCGTAAAGCGTGAATCGGCCAGAGCGATCAAGTCGGTATTTCCCCATCATTCCAGCTGCGGTATTGTCAGAGATTGTAGCGGCCAGGGAATTTGCGGGCAAGGTCAGCATTTGTGTCGAGCTGAGCGGTATCGCCAAGATTCCGTCACGCACACGCGCATACTCGACGTCCACCGACAGTCCGCCAAAGGTCTTTCCTAGCGATGCCTGGCTATTGCTTCCGTAGACACCGTCTGGTTGGAACACGGAATTGTGTCCGGCGAATTGGGTGAGTGCCGCCAGTCGATATCCGTTGATCGTGCCTGAAAATTTCAATGCCGAGTCGAGCCGGAGGTCCTCTGAATCTCCACCGCCGGAGACGATACCAATATAGCTGATCAAAGAGAAGGCGTACGCGCCAGCGTCGGGATCATATGCAGAGACATTATCGCTCAGGATGCTTGTTGTTCGGCCGAAGATGAGCGTCGCGGCTCTATTCTTTCCGGATGCCGCGAACCCAAAGAAAGCCTCTCCGTTGTCAATCTTGCCCCCTCTGTTGGTATCAAAGTTTGCGCTTTGGTCTGCCGGGGTCACGCCATTGTTCGTGACAAGAGATTGGATACTGTTGGTGAATTTCATATCCAGAGGCTCAATTCCAGGTTCCAGCTTGAAGATGAGCGAGACGCCGTCAAGTATTCTCTCGCTCCCCTTGATGCCCAATACCGACTGGCTCATGCCGTTCTGGGAGTAGTGCGTGAGCGCGTGGTTACTGTTTTTGTTGATTGTTTGTTCCAACCCGGTCTGAGGCGCGTTCGAGTTGTAAGTTGCGCCGTGCGTCTGGTGTTGCGCTCCAACATCGATGTTTCCGTAAAAAGTGATTCCGTAACGGGTTAGATTGTCGGAATATGGAGCTTTAGTCTTGGAGCCAGAGGGGCGCTGTGGCGCCGCGCTGGCTCCTTCGGTTGCCAGAACCTGCGAAGTCGGCGAAGATGCTTGAGCCGTTGCTGAACCAAGCTGTGGTCCGGTTTGGGAGTTCTGCTGGTCCAAGTCGCCAATCGGGAATGGCTGCATACCGCCGCTGTATGCACCTGCCAGTTGAGTCAGGCCTTTATGTGCGTTGAGATCGGATGAGGTGTCGATCGAAGACGTACTGGATTGGGCAGCCTTGTGCTGGTTCTGGAATTCAAATTCATGAACAGCACTGGCAATGAAGCTAGTGGATGTTGTTGGCGGATTGCCTTGCTCCGTCTTGTTGGGCTGTGAACTTACTTGTGCGCTTGCTGCCGCCGTGAGAAGAACGAGAATTGCGATGGCACCGCAGGCACTCCAATGTGAACGTGAATGAATCATCTTTCCACCTTCTCCAACTCAACGGCCCAGGCAACCCCTTGGTTTCTAGCCGTCTTTAATTGAAAACACGAGCTTACAGGAACGCTTGGCGCAAGCGCTGTACACGTCCGTGTTAAACGTGCGATTTAAACGTTCGTATAAACTCTGGAAGTAACCTATAGTCCCGGTTGTGCGAGATTGTCAAGCAATCAAATTGCGGCCGTTCTCAATCACGGCGAAATAAGGTCGCAAGATATTGATATCGTTGTGTTTATGTTCGCGGAAGTTTTTTCTCATCTGGCGGATGTTAAGGGTATTTTTCATTGAATCATTCTCAACAGGTGAATCTCTTCGGGTAGAACTGGCTGATTTTACCGTCCATCCCGCTGTCCAGAGGATGAGGTTCCGGGTGGTTTCGACGGCTTCGTCGCCGTGTGCGCGGCTTCCGTTGCCAGTTGTGAGACTGGGTCGCTGATCTCCGATAGGCTGCGCAGTGGCCGCGCCTTCGGTATCGGGCAGCGCTGTCGCAGCGGATGCGACGATTCTGAATGCGGGATGCCCGCCGTCACGGCAGCCTGCATGGGCGAAGGCAAATATTACAATAAGAGAATCTCGTTAGAGGCGAGTCCATGAAGAACATTGTGAAGGCAAAGGCCGGTGCAAACGGTTCCCGAGAAAAGCTGCTTGTAAGCGCGGGGCAGTTGTTTGCCGAACGCGGCTTCGCTGGAGTTTCAGTTCGCGACATTGCCAATGCTGCCGGGGTCAACTCCGCCTTGGTGGGGTACTACTTTGGCGGCAAGCAGGGATTGCTTTCCGAGGTCTACACCCGGCACTGTACGCCGTTGATTCAAGAACGCGCACGGCTGCTGGAGGAATGCAGCAAGGGAAAGAAGGGGCCCGCTCTCGAACAAATCCTCGAAGCCTATATCCGCCCCTCTCTTGCCGTCACCATCGACGAGCATGGCCGCTCGATCTTCACGCGCCTCCGGACGATTCTTTCAGGAGAAAATTCGTCCTTGCTGGAACAACTGATAGCCACCAACTTCGATCAGTCGATCCTCGCGTTCGTTGACGCCCTGTGCAAATGCCTTCCACATCTCAGCCGGGAGGATGTCCTGTGGAGATTTCATTTTCTTGTGAGTGCGATCTACTACACCGGCGCAGGGCCGCATCGCATCTTCGAGCTTTCTCACGGAGCGTGCGATCCATCCGACGCGATCGCTTCTACCGAGGAGATGATTCCTTTTCTAGCCGCCGGGTTCAGAGCCCCTCGAGCGGCGAGAAGCATTCAGCCGGCTCCTAGCGGACCGAAACCGAAGAGAGCTTCCAAGGGGAAATAGATCACCGCCTACCTCAAGAACGGCGGCACACTCGAAAGAGCCGCGGCCATGGCCAACCACGCCAGCACCCGAACTACCCAGCTCTATGACCGGAGCCACGACGAGATGAGCCAGGATGAAGTGGAGCGGATTTTGATTTGAAGCAGGAAGTGAAAAGGGATACCTACCCCACAGGGCTCCTTGAGAAAACGCGTCTACAGGGCTCCAGGCGCGTCGTTTTTCCGGATTTCAGGGGAGAATTGCGAGCAACTCTCTTAGTTGCCGGACCAGCCGCTGATTGACGATAATGATGCGCCATTGCTTTGTCGTACGATCAATAGGCACGGTAAGACACTCGCTACACACGTGCAGTTGAGGGTCCATCGGTCGTTGAACTGCGGCCCAGCAGCAGAGCTACCATTATGGAGCCGACCCCACAAATCACCCGAATCCAGAAGACTACCCGGGCAACATCGGGACCGTGCGCGAGGTGAGATCCCAGGTGCGCTAAGCTCAGCGACGGGGTGAGGAACATAGCGTCGAGTATGTTAAGCGCTCCGATCGCTACCGCCAGCGCCCTCTCTTTCAGCACGCCTACAACAATGCCAAGCAATGCGGTGATAACGCCAATGTAGATCCCTGCAACGGGAATAACGATACCGATTGCCGCCACGATCAGAACAGCGATGCCTAACCCTTTACCCATGAGATCCCCTTGTGAATTCGATTTACAAAGCTCTTGGTGTGCTTGTTGACTCCTATCGACGCCACCATACCGCAAGATCAGCCAGCGGGGATCAATGGCCATTACGGAAGTAATCTGCGATCGCGGGATAGAGAGCCTACTAACACGCTCCGATTCGAATTGGGAACTCGCAGCGTCTGCCCCGAAGAGGGGTGTTACTATCCACGAATGGTGATTTCAATGGGAACTGGAGGAACGTTAAATGTGAGCGCTATTCATATCTGCATAAAGAATGCAATAATAGATATTGAGGTAGCGAAGCCCTATGCCCAGGCTGAAGGGAAGCGCCGATCTTCTGGAAGGTCGGCGGAGACGTGCATTGGCATTGCTGGATGATGGGTTCTCTCTCAACGAAGTGGGACGGCGGATCGGATGTAACCCGAGTTCGGTGATGCGTTGGCGCGATGCTCGGCGCTGGGGCGGAGCCGGAGCTTTGCAAGTGCGCTTTTCGCCGGGCCGTCCTGGCAAACTGATTACCTCTGAAAAAGAGCGGCTTGTCCGTCTGCTGCTCAAGGGGCCGGTGGCTGCCGGTTACCGAACCAATTTGTGGACCACGGCGCGCATTGCCGAGATGGTCGAGCGCGAGTTCGGTGTCCGCTACCACCCGGACCATATCGGCCGCCTGATGCACAGTCTGGGATGGACTCCGCAGAAGCCAGAACGGCGCGCATTGGAGCGCGATGAAGACGAGATCGAACGGTGGAAGCAAAAGCAGTGTCCGCGCATAAAAAAAACGCTCGAAGGTTGGGCGCCCATCTCGTCTTTGCCGATGAATCGGGCTTCCTGCTGATTCCCAGCGTGGTCCGGACCTGGGCGCCACAGGGACAAACTCCCATTCATCGCCATCGCCAGGGACGACGCGACAAGATCTCCGTCATATCAGGAATTTCTGTAAGCCCCAAACGGCGCCGCCTGGGACTCTACTATCTGCTCTTCTATGACAACATCGGGCAGGACGAAGTCTGTGTATTTTTGCGTGAACTGCTGCGCCATCTGCACGGGCCGGTCATCATTCTGCTGGACAATTCCTCCACGCACAAAGGAGCGCCTCTCGAACAACTGCTCGAACAGCATCAACGCCTGCGCATCGAGTATTTTCCTTCATACGCTCCGCAGCTCAACCCCGATGAAGGAGTCTGGTCGCTGGCCAAACGGGAACTGGCGAACAGTTGCCCCAACGATGTGGACGAACTGATGGAAAACATCCTCGGCTCCATCGACGGGATTCGCAACTCTCAGCAAAAACTGCGTGGCTGTATTGCGCAGTCCGAGTTGACCTTTTCTTTGCGCTAAACTATTGCATTCTTTATGCAGCATCCAATAAGCCCTTTTTTGCTTCCGCCATAGTGACACAAATCCGTAAAACCGCCGTTCAAGTTGTTGTTTCAATCCGCGCGCCCGTGTGGGGCGCGATGCTTGCCAGCCAACAGCTAACACATTCTAACGCGTGTTTCAATCCGCGCGCCCGTGTGGGGCGCGATGCAGTGCGCTAGCCTGCATCATTCGTGAACCCGCCGGAGCGCAGGTATGTTCATGATCCGGGCCTTGGAAACTCGGCATTCTCGTGCCCGGAGTTGATTGTTGTGTTCGTGAAGGCGTGCGCTTCATCTGATCCGTAAGCGTCATTTTCTGGCCGCCTTGTTTTGGGTTTGTTTCGGGTTCAAGCTCGGCATGTGGTCGCCATGTGGCCACGGAGGGCTTGGATGGATGAAGGGGTGGAGACAGTTGAAGGCGCTTCCGGGCGTCGGCGGTACTGGACTGCGGAGGAGAAGCGGCGGATCGTGGAGCTGACGTTGTCGTCGAGCCAGTCGGTTGCATCTCTGGCGCGGCAACATGGCGTGAACGCGAACCAGGTTTTCTATTGGCGGAAGCTTTATCATGCAGGCCAGCTCGGTGGGGAGAGCGCCGCTGACGCGCCCAGCCTTCGCCTACTCCCAGTTTCGGTGGGCAACGAAGAGCCATCAGAGGCCGCGGCATCGGAGACAGAGCGGGACACGCACGAGAGCGCGGAGCCGCCGTTGACGATGAACATCGAGTTTCCCGGCGGCGTGCTCGTCAGCCTTGTCGGCGCCGTCGATGCCGAGGTTGTTCGTGCGGTTCTTGAGAGTTTGCGCGGATGATCCCAGCTAACACACAGATCTGGCTTGTGGCGGGAGTGACAGATATGCGCAGGGGGTTTTCGAGCCTCGGCGGCCTGGTCCAGAGCACGCTCGATAAGAGTCCTCTGTCGGGGCAAGTGTTCATCTTCCGGGGTCGCAGAGGCGACCTGGTAAAGCTGATTTGGCATGATGGCGACGGGATGTGCCTGTTTCAAAAGCGGCTTGATCGTGGCCGTTTTGTATGGCCGCAGGCAACGAGCGGAGCAGTGTCGTTGACGCGCGCGCAACTGTCGATGTTGTGTGAAGGGATTGATTGGCGTCAGCCTGCGCGGACATGGCAGCCTCCGATGGCAGTGTA
>CAWBHO010000120.1:0-8672 GCA_963788415.1 uncultured Acidobacteriaceae bacterium
AGTAACGCTTGGACCCCATCTTCTTCCACCAGCGATGGATCGCCTGTGCAGCAAAGCGCGCCGTGTCGTGATCGATGCCCACACTGACCCAACCTTCGTTCCGACTCAGGTCATAGACGCCGTACGGAATCGCCTTGCCTAAATCCTTATCCAGAAAGTCGTGTACCTGGACTTGCTCCGGTTCGCCCACGGGTTGCCATTCACGCCCGCCATTTTTGAACGAACCAACTAACTCCTTCTTCTTTGTGTCCACCGAAATGACGGGTTGACCCCGTTCTTGAAACTGCCTTACCGTGGCGCTGATCAATTCGAACTGGGCATTTCGGTCTGGATGGGACGCGCCTTCTTTCGTCTTGCGATTGCTCTGTAAACTATAGCCGTCTGCATTCAGCAGGCGTCCTACCGTCCGGGGGCTGACTGGATGTCCCATCTGGCCCAACTGCTCGGATAGATTGGTTGTGCTTTTGCAGGTCCAGCGCAAAGGGCAACAGGGATCGCCTCGTGTCACCGGCTCGACCAGCCATTCCAGCGTCTCCAGCAAGCCGCTGTCGGAATCCTTACACCGTTTGCGGCCTCCGCCCACTCTACGCAAGCGCGCATCGATGGCCACATCGGGATTGCTCTCCCGCGCCGCCAATTCGGCCAAACCTTTGCGGATGGTGTTCGGCGACATATGGATCGCGCCGCTGATGGCCTGCACTCCGCCCCAGCCATAAGCTCTGGACTCTGTCGCCGCCCATTGCCGACGCATTCGTTCATCCATCAACGGAGAAAGTGAACGGTACTTCGTTTCTATCTGCTTGGCCGCTCGCTGACTGCGCATGACCTATTAAATGCCATGCCCATAAAATAGTCAACTTCTTTTGACGCAATGCCTTAGCTATTGATAAATTATTCTTGGCCATGGGCATGTCTGCACCTGTTGGGTGTAATTTTCCCCTCATAACCCAAAGGTCGCTGGTTCAAATCCAGCCCCCGCAAATAAAGAATCAACAACTTACGAGATTAGCCGAAATCGGCGAGCGAACAATGAGGGAACAGGTCACACTGGCGGGCTCATCCTGACGATGAACCGTGGGGCGGGCGGCCATTCTTCGCCCGCCCTAACATATACATCGGAGGGATAGACTCGCCATGCCTTGAAAAATCCAAAAGAAAATACCCCTCCAAATGCTTGCCTTTCAAGAGAGAATCTTGACATCTCATTGGCAACGTGAAATAGTTCTTGCAAATAAGATCTTGGATGCCTGCAAAGGCATAAAAGGGAAGCCGGTGTAAATCCGGCATGGTCCCGCCGCTGTAATCAGGGAAGATTCTTCATTAGGCCACTCGGTCTCGAATCGGGGAAGGCGAAGAATCGGGAGTCCAGCAACATCAGCTCCTCCTGTAAATCAGAAGACCTATCCAGGATTGGTTTGTGATTCTAACCCGCGTGGAAACGGGGATGATCGCTCATTCGTCCTGAGCTTTTGTGCCTCTTGCCACGCAATTGAGGTGCACGTGCTCAGTACGAAGATGTTTCCCCTCGTTCCCATTCGAAAGGCCTATCTGCCAATTCCAGCGTTCTTATTTGTCATCTTTGTGGCAGACTCTTCTCGTACGGCAACTTGGAGCGGCCTCTTATCCGGGACTGCGGGCGTGGCTCTCATTGTGGTTGCGAGAGTTTTGGTCGAGCTAACTAAATATGCCCGGCAAAAGCGGCGAACTTTGCGGCAAAGGAGGCGTCCCATGTTTGACGCATTTCTGCGCCATCCATTTCCTTGATTGCCGCAATTCCTTTTAAACTCGCCAATTTGCAACCCCCGCTCTATATCCGAGAGAGTGCTGAGGTAGATGTGCGTTAAAATACGGCCGCAATAATGCTTTCGAGCAAGGTAAGTGAGGCGTAGCATGATGAGTTTCCAAAAGTGCTTTGTATGGATCGGATTGTTATTTCTTCTCGGAGGAGAATTAGCCTCTGCGCAGGGGCTAGGCACTTTGCGCGGAAGCGTCAAAGACCCCAGCGGCGCGTTGATCCCCGCAGCGACGGTAATCTTGAAGTCGGCTGTATCTGAAAGGGAGCAAAATGCCCGGACGGATGCGAAGGGCGAGTTCATGATAAATGGAATACCGTTTGGGGAATATATCCTTCAAGTGGAGCATCCCGGTTTTGCGACCCTTAGCCGGTCGATTCAGATCATTATTGGCGCTGCGCCGAATGTGGAATTGACATTGCAGATTGGCTCAGCCACCACCAGCGTAGAGGTAACAACGACAGCACTTGAAGTTACTGCGCCTTCGGCCTCCCAGGCTCCAGTGATGGTCTCCGGCAACGAGATTACCGAACAACTTCCCGGCGCGGACAGAATGAGCAGCCTGGCATTCGTCACCGAAACCACCCCGGGCGCGTTCGTCCTGCACGATCATCTCCATGTTCGCGGCGGGCACCAGATCAACTGGATGATCAACGGCGTACCGGTTCCGAATACGAATATGTCGAGCAATGTGGGTCGCGCCATGGATCCCCAAGACATTGAGGAGGTCCAGATCAACCGCGGTGGTTACGGCGCGCAATCCGGTGACCGGACATTTGCACAGGTCAACATGTTCACGCGTTCAGGCTTTGAGTTCAACAACGACGCCGTTGTTGCCGTGGAGCTAGGTAGCCAGAACCAAACCAACGATCAAGTAAGCTATGGGGGGCACACAGAGAAATTTGCCGACTATATCAGTTTGAGCGCGAACCGTACAGATCTTGCCTTGGAACCTCCCGTCGAGACCTATGCCCATAATATGGGAACTGGAGAAGGTTTTTTAACCACGATGACCTACAAGCTCGGGCCCAAGGATGAGCTGAACTGGACCGCCACATTTCGCAATGACCGCGACCAAGTCCCCGTTGACCCCACGGATACGCTCCAGACGGACACGAACTACGAAGGGAACCGCGACATCGATGAAGAGCAGGATTCGTTTGCTACCCTTTCCTGGAATCACACCATCAATCAAAACACCTTGTTGACCGTTTCTCCGGTATTCCACCTCAACGACTCGCGCTATATTTCAAGTCGTAACGACCCGCTTCCCGCCACCAGCAAAAACCTGTCAACTTACATTGGGAACCAGACCGAACTCAAGTATGTTCGCGGCAAAAACAATCTGGTAGGAGGAATCTACGGTTTCTATCAGCAGACCAATCTGACGTTTGGTCTGGTCGACAATATGATTACATCAACGGGTTACGGAACTTCCGAATTTTTCTCGACCAATCCGAATGGCGGAGTCGGATCGGTGTATCTGAACGACCAATACCAGCCTTGGCAGTGGTTGACCCTTAACGGAGGAGTGCGGTTGACGCACTTCTCTGGACTTACAGACGAGAATGCCGCCAATCCACGCGTTGGAGGAACGGTTCAGCTTCCTAAGCTGCACTGGGTTCTACGGAGTTTCTACGGCGCCTATTATCAGCCGCCGCCGCTCTATACAGTGGGGGGTGGATTCTTTTCAGCATCTTTGATCGGCTCCTCTGGTTTTGGCTTTGAGTCTCTCAAGGGCGAACGCGATATTCAAAGAGAGTTCGGGCTTACGATTCCGCTGCGTGGATGGATTTTCGATTTTGATCACTTCGCGACCAACTCTCGCAACTTTCTCGATCATGACATGCTGGGCGACTCGAACATCCTCCTACCTTTGACGACCCCGGATGCGCGTATCCGGGGAACGGAAGCCGTCATTCACTCGCCGGAGGTAATGCGCAAACTGACATTTCACCTGGCTTTCTCAAACATGATGGCGGAGTACCGGGGGCAACCGGATGGCGGATTGATCGAACCCGTGACTGAATCGTGCATCACTGGATATTGCTATCTCGATCATGATCAAAGGAATACTCTGACTACTGGTTTCGACCTGCATTTGCCATGGCAATCATTCTTTTCCAACAACGTCGTTTATGGTTCCGGCGTGGTAAACAGCGATTATGGTGAGAACGACAATCACTGCCCGGCACATACGACCGCCGATGCTTCGTTAGGCAAATCGTTTGGCAAGAGATTGGAATCTACCTTTTCCGTCGTCAATGTATCTAACTCGCGCTATGCGCTTAGCTACCACAACGATTTTGCCGGAACTCATGAGAACAATCCGCGTGAGATCATGGGATCGGTGCGGTATCACTTCCACTTTTAATCGCAATCAATGGCTGGCCGGTTCTTTGGGATCGGCTTGCCTTGCGAAGGCGTCTATATGTTTGGAAGCACATGACTGCTCAGGGCTACTCATTCCTGCAGGACACAATGATTGGAGACCGGTGATATTCCGGTGGGAGAATTCAGAACGCGCTCCTGCCAACGAGATATTTCCCAACAACTTGAGTAGCTGTCTTGCATCCGCAACATGGATCAGCAACAGGTAATGAGTTTATGGATCAGTTCATCCATCGTCCTATAGAGATAGCGTTCGTCGAAGGCTGTGTGTTGCACGATCACAACATGGCATTGAGCGCGGGTTGCAGCGCCGAGTTTTTCCGGCACTCCGCCGGAACGCCCGCTTTCCTTGGTAACGAGAGTCCCAATCTTCAAAGTGCCCAGGAGAACCAGCGTATCTTCAAGCGTAAATGGCCCCCTGGCCGCAACCACTTCGTCCTCTTGAAACCCGGCGAGGCGGCAGGCGTCCTCCGACTCCCGGCACGGCAGAACCCGTGCATAAATCGGGAGATTTGCCGTGCGCGCGGCTTCTACATACGGTGATACATTGCGTGAGCCGATGGTCAACAAGATAGGACGCTGCAGGGCAGCAGCCATTCGCGCAGCGCTTGGATGATCCGCGACCAAGTGCAGGTTGGAGAAGCCGGAGAGATCGCTCTCCTCTCGAAGCCAATGCAGGTAGGGAATACGGGCATCTCGCGCCGCTTGCATGGCCGTCCGATGAACTTCGGTCGCAAAAGGGTGTGCTGCGTCCACCAGGGCCGTAACTCCACGCTGTGTAATGAGAGTAAGAAATTGCTCCAGATTTAGCCGACCATGACGCGACTCAATGCTGCGCCGTGAAGGCAATGCCAGCGGAATTTCGGTTGCCATGGACAGAAGCACGGGGAAACCCGCGTCGGCAATCGCCTCGGCGATCATGGCCGACTCGCCGGTCCCCCCTATCAGCAGAATCACAGCTTGTATCCTCGCGGAGTTACCATGCGCCCACCGATCATGCGTGTGGTCGAGTTACCGATGAGGACAACGCTGCGCATTCCAATCTCTTCTTGCAAGAAATTTCCAAGATGGCTGAAAACAATGTTCTCGTTTTCCATGCCCAGCGCGGTCGCAATGCCCACGGGTGTCGAGGCCGTGCGGCATTCAAGGAAGATATGCGCTGCCTGCTCCAGTTGCCGCACGCGACGGTGACTGCGCGGATTGTAAAGCGCGACTACAAGATCGGCTTGCGCGGCTGCCTGCAAGCGGTTGACGATCTGCTCCCAGGGAACAAGCAAGTCGCTGAGACTGATGGTCACGTAGTCGAGCATCAGGGGCGCGCCCAGTCTCGATGCCGCGCAATTTGCCGCAGAGATTCCCGGAATGATTTCTATGGGAACATCGAGACAGAGTTCGGCGGCCTGCTCGATGGCCAATCCAGCCATGCCATAAATTCCAGGGTCGCCCGAGGAGACCAGCGATACGACTTTACCGCTGGCGGCAATACGCAAAGCCTTCTCGCAGCGCTTGATTTCCTGGAGCATGGAACTGGAGATGACTTCCTTGCCGCCCGTGAGGTCAGCAATAAGGTCAATGTAAGAGGAGTAGCCTACGATCACATCGCTGGCTGCGATGGCGGCCTCGGCGCGGTGAGTGCGGTCCAGCGGGCTGCCCGGTCCTATTCCAACGACGTACAGTTTTCCCGGGCGATCGCCACGGTTACACCGCTGAAGATTGTTTTCGGCAGTAATAATGATGTCCTCCTTCCGGCCAGTAAGGCCACAGGCTCGGCGACTGCGGGAACTCCTACGCTCTTCTGCACAAAGTCAGATTGCGAAATAGCGTAAGTGCATTGCCGAATCTGTTCCATCGAAATGAAGCGTAGTGGTAGATGCAATTGCGCAGCAGCCTCGAGCAAACCGGCTTCGTCACTTTTCACGCCTGCTGAAGCCAGAAGGCGAACGCTGGAAAGCGGCATATCGACGCGCGCCAGCGCCTGCTCGACGGCGTCAACAATCCGATTGCATGCAATGGCGCGGCGGCATCCAATGCCGACGATCAGCGTCTTCACCGCTTCAGTGGTCGTAGTAACGATCGCTTCGGCATCGAACAAATTGGCAATGCGCAGGGCCAGGTTGTTGGCGCCGCCTTCATGACCGCTGAGCAGGCTTATCACCCATCGAGCGCCTACGTCCAGTGCCACGACGGCGGGATCGGTCAGTTTGCTTGCAACGCATCCGGCGAGAGAGCGCACCACTACGCCACAAGGTGCGGCATAAATCAAAGCGCGGTAGAGCGGAAAAATCTCATGCGTCAGTTCTGAGATATGAGCAAAACTTTGACTGTTTCCGATCGCGGCTACGTTTTTGTGAAGATAACAATCAATGTCTCCGAACTCCCGCTTGAAGTGGGGAATCAGTTGCGAGCCCTCGCGGGAAAGTGTGATAAACGCCGTCTTCATGACGCTTTTGAACCACGATAGCCATGGCTGAAAGTAGCGTCATAGAGCTTGGATTCTCTTTGGGGGCGCGCCAAAGCCTGGCCTACAAGAATCAGCGCCGTGCGCTTGATTCCAGCCTTTTCAACGAGTTGTGGAAGAGATTCCAGGGTTCCGCGAATGATCTGCTGATCGGACCACGAGGCGTGATAGATCGCCGCCGCAGGACACGTCTTGCCGTAGACCGGGAGCAGTTGCCCACAAATCAGTTCGACGTTCTCCACCGAGAGGTAAATGCACAGCGTCGCTTTATGCTCGGCAAGTTTCACTAAATCCTGCTCTGGCGGCAACGGCGTTCGTCCTGCGGCGCGCGTTAGAATGACCGTCTGCGCGATCTCTGGAGCAGTCAACTCGCAGCACAGCGCTGCGGCCGAGGCCTGAAATGCGCTGATGCCTGGAATCATCTCAAACTCGATGTCGAGACCCGCCAGCGCGTTCATCTGTTCTCCAATCGCGCCATAGAGCGAAGGTTCACCGGTGTGGAGGCGGACGACATCGACGTCTCGCTTGTGAGCTTTCACGCAGAGATCGATGATTTCATCGAGGCATAGGCGTGCTGAATCGTAGCGCTCGCAATGGGCAGGCAACAAATCAAGAATCCGCGGGTTGACCAGAGACCCGGCATAAATGCAGATTCTGGCGCTGCGAAGAAGCCGATCTGCCGCGACCGTCAACCACTCAGGGTTTCCCGGTCCGGCGCCTACAATATAAACTTTCATTCTCCACCTTTTCTTAAAAAGAGGATGACCGCGCGCAAGGGCTGCGGCAGTTGCTCCAGTTGGTCTGCATGGACTTCGAAAACACGTTCACTTGCAAGCGTCAAATCCTCAGCGACGACAATTCGCCATTCATTGCCTAGCTTATGTGCAAGCAATGCGATCCAGCGCATCGATTCCGTATTGCCCGTCAAAATGGCAATCTTGCGTTCTGCCGCAAGTGCGTTGAAATCAAAGTCGGGCTGGACGGCGTGAGCGCTGATGATCTGCGCTTCTTCCCAGCTGAGGCCAATCCTCGCAAATGCGGTCTGTACGGAACTGATGCCCGGCAGCACGCGACAGGATGGGAGGCCAAAGTGTTCGATGACCGCAGAAGCGAGGCTGGCGAGTCCTGGGTCGCCGGTCACCAGCACCGCGATGCGGCGGCCCCGATGCTGTTGAATGGCGAGAATGGTTTCTTCGCGGTAACCGCGCACCGCGACGCGCTCCGTGTTGAGATGGGCAAAGAGCGACAAAAGACGCTCCGAGCCGACAAGCACCTCAGCGCCTTCGACGGCAGACAGAGCTTCCGCCGTCAAGCATTCGCGCGCACCGGGGCCGCATCCAACAATTAGGATTCTTCCGTTCACTTCCATCGCGCGGTTTCTCCCGATGAAGCCAGCCATTCACCAGCCATGTTCACCACGGCAACCGATACGCAGCTGCTTGCGACGAGACGTTCTTCAAGCGCGTTGCGAATCAGGGAGCACAGCGCATGGCTGACCTTTTCCCGCTCTTCGTCGACGAGCGCCATCAATACTCCCTCGACGGTGGGAAGAACGGGGATTGCGCTGCCAGTAAGCTGTATTGCCAGTTCGCGCACCGATTCGACGGCTGAGTTTGAACGCGAAGAGTGCGTATCCCAGTCGCCTAGCCAAAGTTTCACCAGCTTGCCCGGATGCCCCATCGCCATCAAAGCCGTAACGCCTTTCTCCCTGGCGTGGTCCACCAATGCGCCCCACTCGTTGCCCACTTCGACCACCTGCAATGGCTTCACCTTCAAATATTTTCGTGCCGCATTTGCCCCAATATTTCCAGGCACAAACACCGGTTCGATAATGCCGGCGGCAAGCGTGACATCCAGCCCGCAGAGCAAGGAGGATCGCATCGCCTCCAGGCTGAAGGCTCTTACAATACCCGTTGTGCCCAATACAGACAAGCCTCCGACGATGCCGAGACGCGGGTTGAAAGTCTTTTTGGCAATCTCCTGTCCGCCTGGAATCGAAACCGTCACCCGGCAGCCGCGAGCGGTAACTT
>CAWBHO010000121.1:0-5976 GCA_963788415.1 uncultured Acidobacteriaceae bacterium
AATCCATCTTTTCAACCAAGTCCTCAGCGCGCAGATGCGTGTAACGTTTCAGCATCTGCATCGACTTGTGGCCGCTGATGGCGGAAACTTCCTGGTCAGAGAATCCCGCCTCGACAAACCGGCTCACCGCTTCATGTCGCAGATCGTGGAAGTGCAGATCGACAAGTCCATGATCGCGCTTAATCTTTTGCCACATCCGGTTAGGTGCATAAGGACGCCGCTTTCCATCGCGGCCTGGCTCGCCAAAGAAAATCAGGTCTGTGTCGATGGGCCACACCGGATTGTTGAGCGCGGCGCGAAACAGTTCAGTGGCCGCGCTGCTCAACGGCACCGTCCGTGGCTGAGTGTTCTTGGTATGCAGGAGCCGGACGATCTTGCGGTTTAGATCGACTTGCATTCTTCGCAGCGTCACGATCTCTGAGAAGCGCATCCCGGTTTCCAGCGCAATGCGCACAATCCAGCTCATCATCGGATTCGAGTAAGCATCCACCGCTGCCAGCAGTTTCGTTTCTTCTTGCGGCGAAAGACGCCGGTTGCGCCCTGGTCCCGGCGCTGGCCGACGGATGTTCATCACCGGATTTGCCGGCAATCCGACGCCCCACTCTTTAATCGCAATCGTGAACATATGGCCGAGCAGGGCGAGATCGAGGCGGACAGTGTTGTTCATGCGCGGCTGCGGATTGCCGTTCTCATCTTTACGATCTTCGCCAGCGAGCCGCGCATCCCGGAATTTTGCGATGACCTCTGGAGTGAGGGCGGCCAGGGAGTATTTTCCCAGATGCTCCATCAGCACCTTCGCTCGCTTCCGATCAGCCACCTGGGAAGTTGGGCGCTTCGTCGGCACGACCTCCGCCAAGTATCGTTCCAAAGCGGCGACGACCGTCATGCGATCCGCTGTGGCGCGTTGAATAAAAGCGCCACGCACCATCTCGTCTTCAAGGCGGCGTCCCCAATCCTCGGCGTCGCGTTTTGTTCGAAACGTCTTGATATTCGCTGGCCAACCCGCCTTCCGAATCAGCACTTTCCATGTCCCAGATGGTGTCTTCGTAATCGTCGCCATACGTGCTCCAGTACAGTGCGCTGTACCGGCACTGTACTGAAATTGTACCGAAAGCACATTGAGACGGGATGTCCAATAGCCGAGAGCGGCTATCTTTATGGAGGAGTTGTGCTCATATTGTGCTTTTTATCAACAACTTGGAGATTAAAATATTATGGTGCCGGGAGGGGGGGTCGAACCCCCATGGCCGCAAGGGCCGGCGGATTTTGAGTCCGCTGCGTCTGCCAGTTCCGCCATCCCGGCACATTGAATAAGTCTTTCTTCTATTTTAACTTGAATCGATTCACTTAACAGCCTGTGGTGAAAATTGAAAATGCTGGAAACCTCGCCTCGGGGGCTAAAGTCCGCGTTCGTTTCATTGCGTTTGTGGCACGACTAAAGTCGTGCCCTTTCAAAACCAGACTTTCACCACGGGCTGTTAAAGCCTCTTCAGCGCTCAACCGGTGGCTTCCTGTTGGACCGCCGATTCCTTCCAAGACCATCCCGGATTTCCCGCTGCTGACCGAAGTGGGCTCTGGCTTGCTGTGCGTAGAGCGTAGCTTCATCTGTATTGTACGGTTTCTCGTCCATTGTGCAACAGGGCCAATCTCAACATCCATCACCCCCTCCCTGCCGAGGTGCGACCGTGGCCGCTTCCAGCGCCGGGCGGAGTCCCTCAGCTTTACCTTTGCGAGCATGGGTTCGACGATCCTGCTGCGGTCGTCAAAGAACAGGCCTTTGTTGCGCCCCGCGGCCGTTGTGCCCCGCGGACTGCTCCTCTCTCTGCTACCGTCTCTCGGACGGAGTGTTTCTCGCAGCTTCTGGTCACTTCGATCCATCTTGCCGGGCAGCGGACGGAGTAGGGTGGCGAGGTGTGCAAAGGAGTTCATCGGATGTTTGCTTGGAGCTGTTTCAATCTGGACCGGAAAAATAGGGATATTTATAGAATAAAGAGCAGGGGGAGTTGATGTGAAATCCTTTCGCATTCGATTGATCCTTGCCCTGATCTTTGGAATCACGCTGGTTTCCGTCGCCTCGACCTACATCGAGGTGTTGGAGCACAAGCACACCCTGCGCCAGGAACTGATGCGCAGAACCGCATGGCAGAGCAAAAATCTGCAATCGGAGATGGAGAAGGCGTTGGCTGTAGACCAGCCCGCGGAGATTGCGGCCGTGGCGGCGCAACTGTGCGCCCGGTACGAAGCGCTCGGCTTGGGCGTTTATGACCTGCAGGGAGGTTTGGAGACCGAAGCGGGACCCGCGGGGGTCTTCGGCGCATTGCCGCCCGGCCCGTTGGACAACGCCATCCAGCATGGTATCGACTCGTTCGTCTTCGGGCGCCAGAACGATCAGCAGTGGCTGGAGGAGGCGATGCCGCTGTATGTGAACGGGCGGATGGCCGGAGTGCTGGTGATTTTGGAGGATGCCCGCTCGATTCATGCGGAGGGCGTGCGTATCTGGCGGGAAAGCCTTTGGCAGATTGCCGCTCTTGTGCTGCTGATCGTCGGCGTGACGCTGCTGATGGTTCGATGGCTTCTGATGCGGCCCATGGTCAAGGTTGCAACCCGGCTGCGGGGGCTGCGCCTGGGCACTATATCCGATGTGGAGGACGAGAGCTTTGCCGATCTCAGCCTTTTTACTCCGCTGGCCCGCGAGGTGGAGACGATGGCCGGGAGCCTGATCGAAGCGCGCGCCGCGGCTGCAACCGAAGCCCGGCTGCGCAACGCCGGCGAGCACCAATGGACCGCCGAGCGGCTGGCCGTTCATATTCGAGAGCACTTTGGCTCCAGCCGCATCTTCGTGTTGTCGAACCGTGAGCCGTATATGCATGTCCTCCAGGGGCGCGAGACGGTGTGCATCGTTCCTCCCAGCGGCCTGGTGACGGCCCTCGAGCCGGTCCTGCGGGCCTGTGACGGCGTGTGGGTGGCGCATGGCAGTGGCAGCGAGGATGCCCAAAACGTGGACGAATTCGACCGGCTGCGCGTGCCGCCCGACGATCCCCGCTACACCCTGCGCCGGGTGTGGCTCTCCGGCGAGGAGGAGGCGGGCTTCTACGACGGCTTCGCCAACGAAGGGCTGTGGCCGCTGTGCCATATTGCGCACACGCGTCCCATCTTCCGCGCTTCGGATTGGGAGTGGTACCAGCGCGTCAATGAAAAGTTTGCCGCCGCGCTGCTGAAGGAGATGGAGGGCAGCGCCCACCCCATTGTGTTTGTGCAGGATTACCACTTTGCGCTGGTGCCCCGGCTCATCAAGGCGGCGCGTCCGGATGCGCGGGTGGCCATCTTCTGGCACATTCCCTGGCCCAATCCTGAGGCATTCGGCATCTGCCCGTGGCAGGCGAAGCTTCTGGACGGATTGCTGGGCGCGGACCTGATCGGATTTCATATTCCGCTGCACTGCAACAACTTTCTCTCGACCGTGGATCGCGTGCTGGAGTCGCGCACCGACCGCGAACACATGACCGCCCGCAGGGATGGGCACACCACCGCAGTGCGCCCCTATCCGGTGAGCGTGGCCCTGGATGGCGGCGAGCAGGAGCGGAAGACGCCGAATCCCTCGCGCGAGGAACTACTGAGGGAGTTCGGGCTGAACTGCGAAACATTGGTCGTGGGCGTGGACCGCATGGACTACACCAAGGGAATCGTGGAGCGGCTGATGGCGGTCGAGCAACTTCTGGAAGATCATCCCTATTACCTGGAGCGGCTGACCATGGTGCAGATCGCGGCGCCGAGCCGCTCGCGGATTCCCAGTTATGTGGAGCTGAACCGCAGGGTGAAGGAGACCGTGGATCGCATCAACCAGCGCTATCAGACGGCGCTTTGGAAGCCTATCCTGCTCATCGAGCGGCAGTGCAGCCACGCGGAAGTGGTCCTGTGGTACCGCGTGGCGGAGTTGTGCCTGGTGACCTCGCTTCACGACGGGATGAATCTGGTGGCCAAGGAGTATGTGGCCGCCCGCGACGACGAGGATGGAGTGCTGGTGCTGAGCAAGTTTACCGGCGCGGCCACCGAATTGCTGGATGCGCTGATCGTCAATCCCTATGACATTGAAGGCGTGGCCCGGGCCATCCATCAGGGCCTGGAGATGGACCGCACCGAGCGGCGCGCGAGGATGCAGCGGATGCGCCGCCATGTGATGGACCACAACATCTATCGCTGGGCGGGCAGCATCCTGGGCGATCTGAGCGAGCTGCGCATGGAGAGCCATGGGGAAGCCGATCTGAGCCACATCCAGGCCGCGTCTCCTTTGCCGGCCGAAGCGGTGAATCGTAAACTGGCCCAGAAAGCGAGCGTCCGTTGAAACCTGAAGCGGCAGAAGAGCTGCGGAGTTTTTTGGGAGCTTTTTCCGGCGCGGCAACTCCGATTCTGCTGCTGGATTACGACGGAACGCTGGCGCCGTTTCGCCTGGATCGCTTTCAGGCGTGGCCCTGGAATGGGGTGCGGGAGCTTCTGACCCGCATTCGCCAGCAGGGACGCACGCGGATGACCGTGATTACCGGCCGTCCCGCGCACGAAATTGCGCCGATGCTGGGTCTTGACCCGCCGCTCGAGGTCTGGGGCCTGCACGGAGCCGAGCACCTGTTCCCCGACGGCCGGCGGGAGCTGGAGCAGGCCTCGCCCGAGATCCAGGCAAAGCTCGACGAACTGCGCGCCCTGCTCAAGCGCGATAGCCTGGGTGGACTCTTCGAGGACAAGGAAAACGGCGCGGTGATGCACTGGCGGGGTGCTTCAGCGCAGCAGGCCAGACTCATCGAAGAGCGGACGCGGGCGCTCTTCGAGCCGCTGGCGCGGATGGAGGGGCTGGCGCTGCTGGAGTTTGAGGCTGGCCTCGAGCTGCGCGTGGGCCGCGACAAGGGGGGCGCTGTCGAGGCGATCCTGCGAGAAGCCGGCCCCGGCTCACCGGCCGCCTACCTGGGCGACGACATCACCGACGAGGCGGCCTTCCGCGCGGTCAACAAATTGGGCCGCGCTCGGCTTGAGCGTGCTCATGCGCAGCCAGTGGCGCGAGACCAAGGCGCGGGTCTGGCTGCGGCCTCCCGCTGAGCTGATCAAGTTTCTGGAAGAGTGGCTCCTGGCTTGCGAGGCTTGCGAGGGCACTTCCGCAGCCGGCGAGGCAATAAAAGGCTGATTTTGAGCCCCGCGCCCCAATCGCCGCGGCGGGGCGTTCGGGAGCTGAAATCGACGGCGAAGCGTGTTCGCCGAATCTCCAGCCCCGAATCTCCAATCCCGGATCTCCGGCCCCGAAGTCAACGGATGATTCAGAAAGAGGCGCAGTTTCGAGCCGCAAATGGCTCTGAAGAAACCGAATCCGAGGCCGGATTGCGATTGCCGGCCCCTTGGCTGCACCCGGAATGCGAACCCGTGCGACAATGGAGGCAACCGTGATGAACTCCGACTCCTCTCAGGTTCTGCCCGCGCCAGCTTCGGTAACCCCGGAACTACTTGCCGCACACAGCATCACAGCGGACGAGTACAGCCGCATTCAGGCCGCGCTGGGCCGTGTGCCTTCGCTCACCGAGCTGGGCATTTACAGCGTGATGTGGAGCGAACACTGCTCCTACAAATCCAGCCGCGTGCATCTCAAGCGGCTGCCCACCAAGAGCGACCGCGTGGTGCAGGGTCCGGGCGAGAACGCCGGCATCATCGACGTGGGCGACGGCTGGGCCTGCGCCTTCAAGATCGAGAGCCACAACCACCCCAGCTACATCGAGCCCTTCCAGGGCGCGGCCACCGGCGTGGGCGGCATTCTGCGCGACATCTTCACCATGGGCGCCCGGCCCTTGGCAGTCATGGATTCGCTCCGCTTCGGGGAAATCTCCGATCAGGCCGGCGAAGACCCGGAAGAGCGGAAGCTCATCGCCAAAAATCACTCGATCGTCGAAGGCGTGGTCAGCGGCATCGCCGGTTACGGCAACTGCTTCGGCGTGCCCAACC
>CAWBHO010000122.1:0-30434 GCA_963788415.1 uncultured Acidobacteriaceae bacterium
GGGCCACGACGCTACCGCCTTGCGCCGCACCTTGCCGGTCGAGGTGCGCGGCAAGTCCGGCTCCGGCCACAGCATCCAGCGCCGTAACCGTTGAAATTCCGCCAGTCTGCGGTTGGCGTTTTCGATGGCCGCCGCCGCTCTGTCGCCGTTGCCGCGCATGGCCAGCACCGCACAAGGCTCCGGGCCGTAAGCCGTCTCCATCGCCACCACCGCGCAGGCCGCCACGTCCGGCTCCTGCTCGATGGCCGCTTCCAGATCCTCGGGGTGCAGGTTCACGCCCGCCGCGGTCACGATCACCTCGCTCTTGCGGCCCAGAAAGCGCAACTCTCCGCCCGGCTGCGCTTCGGCCAGGTCGCCGGTGGCCAGCCACTCGTCCTCGCGCGGCTGCAACGCCCCGCCTGACCAGCTTGCGCCGGAGATCATCGCGCCCCGCACCAGCACCTCCCCGTCCGCGCCCAGCTTCACCTCGCGCCCCGGCAGCGGCTTGCCGATCGATCCCCGCGCCACATGGAAAGGGTGGTTCAACGTGATCAGCGCCGAGGTCTCCGTCATTCCGTAGCCTTGCACGACCACCAAACCCAGGCTGTTCCAGAACTGCTCCAGCGCCCTGCCCAGCGCCCCGCCTCCGGAGATCAGCGCCCAGAATTTCAACCCCAGCTCGCCGTGAACGTCGCGAAAACGCCACCAGCGTTGCCAGGCTCGAATGCCCTGCGATGCGGTTATCCGCTCCGCCAGGCCGGGATGGCTGGCTTCGAGGTGCGTTTTCAACAGGGCCATCACGCGCGGTACGGCGGCCAGCACGCTGATCCGCTCGCGGTGGATGGTCTCGATCAGCCGCGCGGCCACCAGCCGGCTCTCGAAGTGCACCTCGGCGGCGAAGATGGGCGGAATCCACAGTCCCATCGTCTGTCCGAAGACGTGGCTCAAGGGCAGCGTGTGCAGAAAACGCAGCGGATGCACCAGCCGTTCGTAGCGCAGATAGGGTTGCGCGCCCACTTCGATCGGCCCGACGCTGGCCAGCACGTTGCCGTGGGTCAGCACCACCCCCTTGGGGTCGCCGGTAGTGCCGGAGGTAAACAAAATCTGAAGAGGCGTCTCGCGCGAGAGTCCCTCGACGGGGCTGGCTTCATCGGTGGGCAGCGCGCCGGGCCACTCCTCAAAGCTGAGCCGGGGCCACTCGTCCGGCAAACCGGCCAGCAGAAGCCCATCGCCCACCGCCAACCTGGGCCGCACGTCGGCGGCCACGCGCCGCGCAAACTCCGCCGTCCCGTAAGCGTCCAGCGGCACCGCCAGCACCCCGCGCCGCAGGCAGCCATGGAAGGCGGCAATCCACTCCGCGCTATTTTCGCCCCACAGCAGAACGCGGTCGCCGGGTCCGATGCCCCGGCTGGCCAGCAGCGCGGCAAAGCGTCCGGCCAGGCGCGCAATCTCTCCGTAGCTGGTGGCCCGGCGGCGGTTGCCTTGCATGCGGACCACGGCAATCTGGCGGTCGTAGCGGCGGAAGTCGTCGAGCAGTGTTGCCAGGTTGTCTCGCATGAAAGCTCCAGCAAAGGTCCATGGTAAGCGATGCGGCTAGGCAGCGCCCTCGGCGTTCTGCCGGTCCTTGGCCTGCTGTGGCGGAAGGCAGTTGCGGCGGATGGTTGATCTTCTCTCTGCCCGGCGGGGATTCTCATCCCATCCTCAGAGTCTCAGTGACGCCCCGTCTTTTGCAAAGTAAAATAGAAGCATGGGATTTGTAAGCGTGAAGAAGATCGCCGAGGCGGATTTTCCTACTCGCTGGGGAGCTTTCCGTATTCTGGGCTTTGAAGGCGTGCTGATCGGAGCCGCGTGCCGATGGCGATGGCGCGGCCGAGTGCGGGCAATGGCGAGGTCGAGGGCCTGGTGGCTCTGGTGATGGGCGACATTCACTCTGCGCCGCCGGTGGTTCGCATTCATTCGCAGTGCCTTACCGGCGATGTTTTTGGCTCGCTGCGCTGCGATTGCCGGCTGCAACTGGAGCTGGCCATGCGCCGCATCGCCAAGGAGGGCGCGGGGATTCTGCTCTACGAGCAGCAGGAGGGCCGCGGCATCGGCCTGATGGCCAAGCTCAAAGCCTACGAGTTGCAGGACCAGGGGATGGACACGGTGGAAGCCAACGTCGAGCTGGGCTTCGCCGCCGATTGCCGCGAGTACGAGTTGCCGGCCGAGGTGCTCAAGTTGCTGGGCGTCAACCAGGTTCGGCTGATCACCAACAACCCGGAAAAGGTAGCGGCGCTGGAATCAGCCGGCATTGCAGTGGTCGAGCGCGTCTCCGCCGAGGTTGCGCCGCAGGAGAGCTTCGAGCGCTATGTGCGCACCAAGCACAAAAAATGGGCCATATCATGGATTCAGAGGCAATTGAGGCTGAGAGCCTGTTATTACTTTCGCGCCGCCCGCGGAAAAGTTCATAACGGGCTCTGAGGTTGCACGCAGGTTCGGGCTCGTTTCCCAGCTTTGCGCATAGCGGAGAACACTTGAGCATATTTCGCCAGCCTGTGTTGGTAACTGCCGAGCCAATCGTGTATTGTTGCTTGGTTCGCCTATGCTCCTTCTGAATGCAACCCTGGCTGAGCCTCAGCACTTCTCGCTGGCCGAGAAACTGCTTCTACTCGTGCTGATTGTGGCCTCCGCGGCAAGTTTCTGGAGCCGCTTCGGCACGGTTCTCGATAAAATCCTCAAATCCCGAAAAGACCCCGGCTTCAGCCTCTTTCCCCTCGGCCCGCCGCGTGCGGGAATTTGTCTGGGAGGTGCTCTGCCAAGCCAAAGTCATTCGCCAGCGCCCGCTTGCCGGCCTGGCCCACGCCTTCGTCTTCTGGGGCTTCTGCGCCTTTGCGCTGGTCACGCTGAACCACTTCGCCGTGGGGTTTGGAATTGGTTTTCTGGATCCCGCCGGCTGGTTTGGCCGCTTTTACTCTGATTTTGCCGCCGTCTTCGCCCTGGCCTGCGCCGCGGGGATTCTCGGGCTTTTCGTCCGCCGTTTTCTCGTCCGGCCCCAATGGCTGGGCCAGAAGCTCTCCTGGGAGTCCGGCTTCATCGCCCTGCTGATCTTCCTGCTGATGGCCACCTATCTGGCCGCGTTTTTTGTCGCCGGACTCCGGCCCTGCCGCGCGCATTCTCTGGTGGGTGCACACCCTGGCGATCCTGATTTTTTTGCCCATCATTCCCCACACCAAGCACCTGCACCTGATTCTGAGCTCCGGCCACGGTTTTTCTCTCGCGTGGCGGCTTCAGCCAGATTCCACCGCTTGCCGGCGACGAGGACTTCGGCCTCATCGCCGGCACCGACCTGACCCGGCTGGTGAGCCTGCAAGCCTACTCCTGCGTCGAGTGCGGCCGCTGCACCGAGCACTGCCCCGCCGCCAATACCGGCAAGCTGCTGAATCCCAAAGAAATCATTCTCGGCCTGCGCGGCTACTTGAACGACCTCGGCCCCGAAGTCGGAAGAGCCGCTGCTGGGCAAGTACAACGCCCAGGAGGCCGCTTTTCAGTGCACCACCTGCGGCGCCTGCGAGTTTCAGTGCCCGGTGGGCATCGAGCACCTGCCCATCCTCGTCGGCCTGCGCCGCGGCGCGGTCAACACCGGCGGATGGGAGAACGACTACGGCAGCAAACTCTTTTTGGCTCTCGAACGCGGGTCGAATGCGCTCGGGATGGCTGCCGAGCGAGCGCGACAAGTTCATCGAGAAGCAGGAACTGCCCATCTTCGACGGCAGCCAGGAATATTGTTTGTGGCTGGGCTGTATGGGCGGCTACGACCCAAAGGGCCGCGAGATCGTCGCCGACTTCGCCCGCGTGATGAATTTTTTGGGCGCGAGCTACGGCGTCTTGCGCAAGGAAAAGTGCTGCGGCGATCCGGTGCGCCGGCTGGGCAACGATCTTGTTTTTCAGCAACTGGCCGAGGCAAACCTCGAACTCTTTGCGCAGAGTGGCGTCAAGAAGGTCGTCTCCATCTGCCCGCATTGCGTGCGCACTCTTCAGGAAGACTGGAAGGAGTACGGCGTGCCGCCCGCGGTCGAACACCACTCTGAATTCCTGGCCCGCTTTGCCGGCAAGCTGCCGAAGCAAGCCGGCGGGGAGACCATCGTCTACCACGACCCCTGCTACCTGGGCCGCTATCGCAACATTTACGACGAACCGCGTGAAATCATTGCCCGCAACGGCCAGTTGCTCGAAGCGCCGCGTAACCACGAACGCAGCTTCTGCTGCGGCGCGGGCGGCGGCTTGGTCTTCCTGGGCGAAGAGACCGGCGAGCGGGTGAGTCGCGTGCGCGCCGCAGAGCTGATCGCAACTGGAGCAACGACCATCGGAACGGCCTGCCCGTTTTGCAACAGCATGTTCCGCGACGCGCTGGCCGAAGGCGGCGAGGGCGCTCCGCAACTTCTCGACATTGCCCAGTTGACGGCGCGGGGATTGCCTGCGCGCGACGCCGGTTAAGATGTACGGGAGCCTATTCTTATGAAAATCATCGTTGCCATCAAACAGGTGCCGGAGCGGGATGCGCAGGTGCGCATCGACGCTGCCGGCAAATGGATTGAAGAGTCCGGCCTGCAGTGGGCGCTGAACGAATCCGACGCCTATGCCCTCGAAGAGGCGCTTCAGCTCAAGGAAAAACACGGCGGCGAAGTGGTCGTCGTGACCGCCGGTCCAGAGCGTGTAGGGCCCACCATCCGCGAGGCGCTGGCCAAGGGCGCGGACCGGGCGATCGCCATCGACTGCGCCGATCTCGGCTCTCGCGATGCGCTCGGCGTGGCCCGGCTGCTGGCCGCCGCTGTGAGGCCGGAGAATCCCGACCTGGTGCTCACCGGCCTCCAATCCGACGACCTGGGCCAGGGGCAAACCGGCGTGATCGTGGCCGAACTGCTCGGTCTGCCGCACGCTTCGCTGATCCTGCACGTCGAAAAGACTGACACGGGGCTGACGGTGAAGAGGGAACTCGAAGAGGGCTGGTTCCAGACCGTCGAGCTGCCCGCGCCAGCCGTGCTCACCATTCAATCCGGCGGCAACAAGCTGCGCTACGCCACGCTGATGGGCATCAAGCGCGCCAAAACCAAGGAGGTGCGCACGCTGACGGCGGCCGAGCTGGGCGTGGACGCGGCGCCGGTCGTGGTCCTGGAGCGGGTCGCGCTGCCGCAAAAACAGAAATCGACCCAGATGCTGACCGGAACGGCGAAAGAGGCCGCGGCGGCGCTGGCGGAAAAACTGAAGTTCGAAGCGAGGGTGCTATGAGCGGCATTTGGGTCGTAGTGGAAGAGCGGGATTGCCGCCTGAGCCGTATCAGTTTGGAGGCGGTCGCCGCCGGACAGAAATTGGCCGCGTTGACGGGCCTGCCTGTGCATGCCGCCGTGCCGGGCGCGCAGACCGAGGCCCTGGCTGGCGAAGCGGCAGGCTGGGCGCTGGCCAAGGTGGCGCGCGTCGAGCATCCGTTGCTGGCGGCCTACACGGCAGATGGATTTACGCTGGCTTTGGAGCAGTTTTTCGCGGTTGAAAAGCCCGATTTCGTGATTTTTCCGCACACCTACCAGGTGCGCGACTACGCCCCGGCGCTGGCCGCCCGGCTGGGTCAGGTGCTCATCGGCGACGTCACCGCCTTCGCCGCAGATCCCGCGCAGCCCGCCTGCCCGGTCTTCACGCGGCAACTGATGCAGGGCCGGCTGAATGGCGCGTATCGGCACTCCGGCAACGGGGCCTGCTTGATTTCGGTTCAGGCCGGAGCCTTCCGCGCCGACGAGCTTCAGGCGGGCGCGGCGGAGATTTGCTCCTTTTCGCCCACCATCGAGCCGGCGCAGATTCGCACCAGGCCCGGCGAACGCTTTCGCGCCTCGGCGCAGACTGTGGACCTTGGTTCGGCGCAGAGGATCGTCAGCGTGGGACGCGGCATCAAGGACGCGGCCAATCTCCCGCTGGTCGAGCAGTTGGCCGCGGCGCTGGGTGCGGAGCTGGGTGCTTCGCGGCCCATTTGCGACGCGGGCTGGCTGCCCCTGGACCGGCAGGTCGGCAGCTCTGGCCAGACCGTCTCGCCCAAGCTTTACCTGGCCGTGGGCATCTCCGGAGCGATTCAGCATCTGGTGGGGATGAAGGGCTCGCAATGCGTGGCGGCCATCAACAAAGACCCCGGCGCGCCCATCTTTGAAAGCGCGGACTACGGCATTGTGGGCGACCTCTTCGAGGTGGTTCCGGCGCTCATTGAAGCGGTCAAGGCAGCCCGGCAGTAGGCGGCTCTCCGGTCCGGGCAACTTGCCCGCTTTCACGGCGAGATCCGACGGATTCGGGAGCCTCGGCCGTGAAGCAGTCCTGGCGCGGAACCGAAGCAACAGAAACAGCGGGCGACCGGCAGAGGTGAAATCGCCGGTCGCCCGCTGTTTCTTCCTGACTCTGCTTGCTGCTGAAAAACTACCACCACTCCATCAGGCGGCCCGACTTGACCTGCACGCTGCTCTCCGGCTTTTCCGTGCGGACCAGCAGCAGCGGGATGTGAACCAGCTTGACCAGCTTCTCGGCAATCGAGCCGAAAACCAGCGGATGCCAGCCGGTGGTGCCGTGCGTGGAGACCACGATCATGTCGATCTTCTCGCGCTCGATCACATCCAGAATGCAGCCGGCGATGTCGTTGTCCACTTCGACGCTCGAGGTCGCCTTGACTCCCTTGGCGTCCAGACCGGCCACGGAAACGGCAAAATGAGCCTCCGCAACTTTCTTGTCTGCCTCAAGGTCCGAATTTTCGGGAAGAACACTTACCAGATAAAGTTCGGCATGAAAGTGCTGTGCGAGCACGGTGGCCTGTTCCAGGGCAAAATGAGAAGAAGGGCTGAAGTCGATGGGCAACAGAATCTTCGCGGGTATGGTGCTGAAGGCATAAGGCTGGGGCATTGCGTCTCCTCGCCAGACCACAGGAGGGGCTGGCTTCATGGTTTCCATCTTCGGTTTCCATCTTCCATCATAACAAGCCTGTGCACACGGCGAAACGTGACCTTGGGCACACCGATGGCAGAGCGCGGAACCGATCTCCTGAAATCAGCCGTCAGGACAAAGTCTTCCGGATTCGGTCCGGAATCTCTGCCTTTTCGCGCTCAATGCTTCAGATTTTCGGCTCGTGCGCCCATTCGTTCGTCTTTCGCGCTCATCGCGTCACTTCCATCCCGGCGATAAAAACGCGCGGTCTCGCCGGCGCGGCGATAAAGTAGGCCAGTTCGCGGTAATCGTTGAACTCGTGAATCAGAAAATCGGCCTGTTTGCCGGTTTCGAGAGACCCCGCCTGGTTGCCAAGGCCCAGAGACTCCATGCCGCGTTGATGGTCGCCGCGGTGAGCGCCTCGGCGGGCGTCAGGCTCATCTGCAGGCAAGCCAGCGAAAGGATAAACGGCATGGACGCAATCGGCGACGAGCCGGGATTGAAGTCCGTGGCCAGCACAATCGCCAGCCCCACCTCGACCATCGTTCGCGCCGGCGGATACTGCGTTCGCCCCAGCGCAAAGACCGAACCCGGCAAGCAGCACCGGCTGCACGCCCGCGTCTCGCAGCTGTTGGAGTGTCTCCGTCGGTCACAGCCTCCAGGTGGTCGGCCGTGGCCGCGCCCAGCTCGGCAGCCAGCGCGGCTCCCGTGCCCGGACGGAACTGCTCGGCATGAACGCGCAGCCGCAGGCCGTGCCGCTGCGCCGCGCGTCAGCACCGTGCGCGTCTCCTCCACCGTAAAGGCGTGGTCGTCGCAAAAGGCGTCGCAAAACCGCGCCAGCCCCGCCGCCGCAACCTCGGGAATCAGCTCTTCGGCGATCCAGCGCACATACTCTTCGCGGCGCGTCGGCAAACTCCGGCGGAACGGTGTGCGCGGCCAGCAGCGTGGGCACAATCCGCGCCGGGCCCTCCTCGTCCGAGCCGCGCCAGCACGCGCAGCATCTTCAACTCCGTCGCGCGGTCCAGCCCATAGCCGGACTTGGCCTCGATGGTCGTCGTGCCCGAGCGCAGCATCCAGTCGCGATGCTTGCGCGCCGCGGCCAGCAGTTCGTCTTCGCTGGCCGCGCGGGTCAGCGCAACCGTGCGCAGAATTCCGCCGCCCGACGCCGCAATCTGCTGATAGGTCGCTCCCGCGATGCGCTGCTCAAACTCCGCCGCGCGATTGCCGGCAAAAACCAGGTGCGTATGCGCATCCACAAAGCCCGGCGTCACGCAGCGTCCCTCGGCATCGATCAGCGTGGCGTCCGGCGGAATCTTGGCTTTGAGTTCGGCGTAAGGCCCAGCGGCGGCGATGCGACCGTCTTCCATCAAGCAGCGCCGCATCTTCGATCAGGCCCAACTCGCGCAACTCAGCGCCCACGCGCGGCCGCGCGGGCCCAGCCAGCGTCACCAACTGGCCGATGTTGACGACCGCGACCGAGTGCCCGGCTGTGACGACCGTGCCACGGTCACTTCTCCGCCATCGGAATATGGATGCCCCGCTCCCGCGCGGTCTGCTGCGCCAGCTCATAGCCCGCATCGGCGTGGCGCACCACGCCCAGCCCCGGATCGTTGTTCAGCACGCGGGCGATCTTGCGCGCGGCCATCTCCGTGCCGTCGGCCACCGTCACCTGGCCCGCGTGCAGCGAGTAGCCCATGCCCACGCCGCCGCCGTGATGGAAGCTCACCCAGCGTCGCGCCCGAGGCGGTGTTCAGCAGCGCATTCAGAATCGGCCAGTCGGCCACCGCATCCGAGCCGTCCAGCATCTTCTCCGTCTCGCGATAGGGGCTGGCCACCGAACCCGTGTCCAGGTGGTCGCGGCCGATGGCGATCGGCGCGGAGATCTCGCCCTTGCGCACCAGCTCGTTGATCGCCAGCGCCCATCCGCGCGCGCTCTCCGTAGCCCAGCCAGCAGATGCGCGCCGGCAGTCCCTGAAACGCAAACCGGCCCCGCGCCAGCCGCAGCCAGCGGGTGAGAATCTCGTTCTCCGGAAACAGTTCCAGCGCCAGTTCGTCGGTGCGGTCGATGTCCTTCGGATCGCCCGACAGCGCCACCCAGCGGAACGGCCCCTGCCCGGTGCAGAACAGCGGCCGAATGTACTCCGGCACAAAGCCGGGAATCAGAAAGGCGTCCGCGCAGCCGGCATCGAAGGCAAAGCGGCGAATGTTGTTGCCGTAGTCGAAAGCCATGGCGCCGGCCCGCTGCAAGGCCAGCATCGCATTCACATGCACCACCATCGAGGCCGTCGAGCGGCGCACATATTCTTCCGGATCGCGCTGCCGCAACTCGTGCCGCTTCAGCTCAGCGTCAGCCCCTGCGGAACATAGCCGTTCAGCGGATCGTGCGCGCTGGTCTGGTCGGTCACCACATCCACCTGCACCCCGCGCCGCACAATCTCCGGCAGCACGTCGGCGCAGTTGCCCACCAGGCCCACGACTCAGCGCCCGGCCCTCGCGCACGCGCCGCTTCGCACAGCTGCAGCGCCTCGTCCAGGCTCTCGGTCGATCATGTCGCAATAGCGCGTCTCCACGCGGCGCTGAATGCGGCCGCGGTCCACTTCGATGGCCAGCACCACGCCGCCGTTCATCGTCACGCCAGCGGCTGCGCTCCGCCCATGCCGCCCACGCCGCCTGTCACCACCAGCTTGCCTTTCAGCGAGCCGCCGAAGTGCTTTTCCGCCAGCGCGGCAAAGGTCTGGAAGGTTCCCTGCAGAATTCCCTGCGTGCCGATATAAATCCAGCTCCCCGCCGTCATCTGCCCATACATCATCAGGCCCTTGCGGTCGAGCTCGTTGAAGTGCTCCCAGTTGGCCCACTTGCCCACCAGGTTCGAGTTGGCGATGATCACCCGCGGCGCCATCTCGTGCGTCGGAAACACGCGCCACCGGCTTGCCGCACTGCACCAGCAGCGTCTCCTCATTGCCCAGCTGCTCCAGCTCGCGCACAATCGCGTGGTAAGCACTCCCAGTTGCGCGCCGCCTTGCCGATGCCGCCATAGACCACCAGGTCCGCCGGCCGCTCGCCCACCTCCGGGTCGAGATTGTTCATCAGGCAGCGCAGCGCCGCCTCCTGCTGCCAGCCCTTGCAGCGCAACTGGTTGCCGCGCGGCGCGCGAATCGTCGGAGCCGTCGTCATTTTTTCTTTCCTCCCGGTCGGAGAACCGCAAGATGCAGCCCCCACAAATCTTCCAAGAGGATACTACCCCCTGCAACGCATTTTTTTAAAGCCACAAACACGGGCATTTCTGCTTCACAAGTGCGAAATCGAGGATGAAATCAGAGAATATGCGCCGATTCGCCGGTAAAAGTACCATTTCACCCTCTATTTTCAGAAATCCTCTTTACTGGCTTGAAGACCGGTTGCCGCATTGCCCCAAGGGTCGTTATTCTTTTGCCCATGTCCAGCACTCTTGTCGAATGCGTTCCCAATTTCTCCGAAGGCCGCGACGCGGCCAAAGTCGATGCCATCGTCGAAGCCATGAAGATTCCCGGCGTCTATCTGCTCGACCGGGAGATGGATTCCGACCACAACCGCTGGGTCATCACCCTGGTGGGCGAGCGGGAAGCTATCGAAGAGGCGGTCATTCGCGGCGTGGGCAAGGCCGCCGAACTGATCGACCTTACCCGCCACCAGGGCGCGCACCCGCGCATGGGCGCCTCCGATGTGATTCCCTTCATCCCCATCGACGGCGTGACGATTGAAGACTGCGTCGCCATGGCCAGGCACGTGGGCGCGGAGATCTGGAAGCGCTTCCAGATTCCGGTTTATCTGTACGAAGCCGCCGCCACCACGCCCGAGCGGCAGAATCTTGAAAACATTCGCCGCGGCCAGTTCGAGGGGATTCGCGACGAGATCGCCACCAACCCGGCGCGCAAGCCCGACTTCGGCGAGCCGCGCGTGCATCCCACCGCCGGAGCCACCGTCGTGGGCGCGCGCAAGCCGCTCGATCGCCTACAACATCTTCCTGAATACGCCCGACGTCGCCATCGCCAAAAAGATCGCCAAGGCGGTGCGCTTTTCCTCCGGCGGCCTGCGCTACGTCAAGGGCGCGGGATTCCTGGTGCGCGGCATGGCCCAGGTTTCCATGAACCTGACCGACTTTGAGCAGACTCCGATTCATCGCGTCTTCGAATTCGTGAAGCGCGAGGCCGCGCGCTACGGCTGCGTTCCGGTCTCCAGCGAGATCGTCGGGCTGATTCCCAAACTGGCTTTGGAGCAGGCCGCGGAGTGGTTCCTGCAGGTGGAGAACTTCGACTCTTCGCTGATTCTGGAAAACCGCCTCGCCGCCGTGATGAGCGGCAAAGCTGGCCGTCGGCGGCCTGCGCGCCGGAGTCGAGCCTTTCATCGAACAACTGGCCGCTCCCACAGCAACTCCCGGCGGCGGCAGCGCGGCGGCGGCTGCTGGCGCCATGGCCGCCGGACTTGCAGGCATGGTTGCGACCATGTCGCGCGGCAAAAAAGCCTACCTGCAATACGAAAGCCAGTCAGCGAGGCCATCGCCCGGCTCACGCCGCTGCGCGAGGAACTGAAGGCCGCCATCGACGCCGACGCCGAGTCCTACAACGTCGTCATGAAGGCGTACAAGGCGGCAAAGGAATCCGCCGACGGCGGCCGGCGAGCAATCAATGCCGCGCTCCGTCAGGCGGCCAGCGTGCCTCTGGGCGTGGCTGAAAGAGCCGTCGAAGTGGCGCGCATCGCGGCAGCCCTCAAGCCCATCACCAACCCCAACATGCACTCCGATCTGATCACCGCCATCGCCCTCGCAAGAGCCGCTCTTGAAGGCGCGCTGGCCAATGTTGAAATCAATCTGGATTCGATCAAGCCGGGGTCGCCCGAGGACGAGGCTTTCGTTGCCGAGACGCGCAAACGCGCTGCGGAGTTGAGGGCGTAAACCAAAAATCGGGAGGCGGGAGCATTTTCGGAATTTCCGCAGCCAGAAATCTCACCTGAAATTCTATAGCGGTTCTCCAATCGGTGTAGAGAGGGCTTTGTAACAAGGCACGGCTTCAGCTAGGCGTAGATGGAGTTTTGAAAGGGCACGGCTTCAGCCGTGCCGCAAAGTTGAGCAAATCAGCGGGCTTTAGCCCCTGAGGGATGTTTCTTCCTTCATACCAACAGGAAATTTGCTTGAGCGAGCGCGTCCCTGCTCGCCGGGTTGGAAGTAAACGCCAACCTGCCGACTTCCAAGGGCGAAATCGACGCCCCAGGCTGGCTTTTCAATCGTACGCCTCCGACCAACAGCATGGTTGACGGGTCCGGGGTGTGCGAAGGTAGGCTACTCTATCATTTTTGCGGCGTAGGCCATCGGGGAGAGTTCAGCCAGTGATTGGATGGAGCGGTCGGCCAGGCCGGGAAGCACATCGGCCAAGTACTGGCGGACGGGTACGCCCAGCTTGCGACAGCTCTCCATGATGGAGAAAATGGCCGCTATCTTGGGACCGGCTTCCTTGCTGCCGATCTGCAACCAGTTGCGCCTTCCGATCGCAATCGGGCGCATTGAATTTTCGGCCCAGTTGGTACTCAGTTCGATCACCGGATGTTCCAGGAAGTGGGTCAGCTTCTCCCAACGCTTCAGCGTATAGGCGATGGCCTGACCGGCGACGGATTTCTTCAGGTATGCCCGCGAAGCCAGCATCTCCAGCAGCAGCGCCTTCAACTCGTCGAGCGACGCAGGCGCGCGTTCTTGCCGCAGCGCATGGCGATCTTCGAGAGACAGGTTTTGCTCGCGAGCCTCGCGATCGATGGCAAACAGGCCATCCATAAGCGCGACGACGCGTTCCACTTTGCTGTCCGCAACGTGGCCTTTGGTCTGCACTTTGAGGGCATCGATAAAGCGTCTTCGCGCGTGAGCCCAACAGCATGCGCGAATCACATCCTTGTTGCCGACATCCTTTTCGTACGCCACATAGCCGTCGGTGTGAAGAATGCCGCCATAACTCTTGAAGAACTTTTGCGGCACTTCTCTGCCGCGCGTCATCTCGAAGTCGAAGATGACGCCCTTGGCCGGCGCGCTGTACTGCCAGAACCAGGCGCGGTGATTTTCGCCCTTTTTCTCCTGCGTCTGCACGCCGCAATATGTTTCGTCGGCCTGGATGTAGCCGCCGCTCAGCAGATCGCGCGCCATCCCATCCACAACGGGGATGAGCAACTCGCCCACGCGCAGCACCGCATCGTTGATCGTGCTCAACGCCACATCCATGCCGGCATCGCGCCGCAGCATGGCCTGCTGACGAAACAAGGGCAAGCTGTCGGCATATTTGCGGATGATGAATTCGATGATGGTCTCATCGGCAAAGATCGATTTCGGCGCGATGCGCGCAAGCACCGCGGCCGTGGTCACGCCCCGTTCTTCGCACTTGGCACAGGCGCGCTTCTCGCGCAACAGCACGGTCACATAATATTCGGCCGGCTTCATCGACAACACCTCAGTCCGCTCGTAGCCGATGACCTTTTTCTCTTTGCCGCACTTGCCACAAGCGCATTGCTCGGGCGCGCAAGGGATGATCTTGTCGACTCGCACCAGATGCGCTGGAAGCTCATTGCGGCCGGGATGCTTGTGGCGGGCGCTCGACGGCTTTGCCGCAGGTGTACTGTCTGACTGCGCACTTGCGGAAGCATCCGGCAAAGGCCCGCGCTCCACTTCGCCAGCGACCTCTTCGCTGGACACACCAGGCTCGCCAGTGAGCAACTCCAACTGGAGATCGGATAACTTCTCGCTCTGCTTGCCGTACTTCCGGATGCGCTCCAGGCGCAGCGCTTCCTTGAGTTGTTGAATGATCTGTTCAGCAGCATGCAGAGCCTGATCCTTGCTTGCGATCTGCTCGTGCAACTGCGCGACGATAGAAGCCACGACCGGGTCAAGCACTGCGGGCAGAGGCGACCTGGAAGCGGGATTCATCTGCTTTCAGTATCTCAAATTAAGTTGTGAATAAGATCGCCACTCGCCTGTAATCATGCGACTTTATGAGATATTTCAGTTGCCTCGGAGAGAGGTTGGCGCAGCCACTTCCGCTTCCTGGAATCGGCCAGATCGATGCCCCCGACAAGCATCGCAAACTCCGCCTGCGTCAGTTGCACGTGGCCATCTTCGGAACTGGGCCAGCAGAGGCGACCCTGTTCCATGCGGCGCGCGCAAACCCACGCGCTCGATCCATCGTAAAAGTAAATCTTCATGCGGTCTTTTCGCTTGTTGGCGAAGAGAAACAGATGACCGCTTTGCGGCGACTGCTTGATCTGGCCAATGACCAGACTGTGCAGCCCATCGAAGGAGAGACGCATGTCGGTTGCTCCGGTGGCTACGAAGATGCGCGTGGCAGCGCCCAGGCCAAACATCGCGCTACTCCTTGCCCAGAGCGGCGACGAGCCGCCGCAGCGTGAGCCCATCGAAGTCCCGCTCCACGGCGATGCGAATGCCGCCAGGAATTTCGACATACAACGAGGGACTCTTCGTCACAACCGCGGCCACAGGATGGGACTCGACAATCTTCACGGGAAGAAACGCTGTAGCGTTAGGAGCGTGTGGCGTTGCCGGCGAAGATGCCGCAGCGGATGAACGTTTGCCCGCATGACGGCGATACAGACCGGAAAAGCTTGAGACCGTCATCTGGTGCTGGCGGCAAAAGTCGCGCATGCTCTGACCGCTCTGCTCAAAGGTGGAAACCAAAGCCGCGACCTCAGCAGAACTGCGCCGCCGCCGAACGATAGGAGATGAAATGACCGACTGGTTCATGCCTCCAGTCAATCACCTTCATGCTCCCACGAAAAGGATGGCTTTGCCCGGAGCAATACATTTATTCGGCGCGGTGCCGATGCCCAGATGCTTCAGCGGCGATTCGCATCCAGCCAGCCCCAGGCAGACTTCGCGCAGCGAGTTCAAATGCGCCACCTGGCAAAACAGCATGGCCACGAACTGCTCCCAGCACGTGAACCCCTTGGCGCCGAACTCGGCTCGATGTTGTTTGACAGCCTGGGCGAACTGTCCGCGTGAAAGAAGTTGCAAAAGCTGCGAGTAGACACTGCATGACTGGAGTCATGGCTGATCCTCTCGTCTCTGTAGGTGGTCCTGTGCAGGAACCCACTCCAGAGTAACCGGGATCAGCCCCCAACCTCACTCCTCAAGCCGGGAGAGCAATCGGTCTATCTTGGACAGCAATGCTGCGTCTACGTTTCTGTAAACAGCAGAATCGAAACCGCTGTAGCTCTTCGTGGCGCTGCCAGGGTCTTTTCAACCCAAGGTTCAACATAACTCTGGGTGATTCGTGCTCTGTGCGCTGGATGCAAAAGAGTGGGAGAATGCGAGTCTCTGGAGGGGCTGTAAAGACTTTGTGCGGAAATTGATCGAGCAGCGAGCAGCCAGAAGCTGGAATCGGCCCTTTCGATTAAACTGGATGCGTGAAGATCGCACTGGCTCAGATCAATCCAACCGTTGGGGATTTTCGCGGCAATCTTGAAAAGATTGTCGCCGTCAGCCGCCGCGCCGCCGCACAGGGCGCTCGGCTTACCGTCTTTTCCGAGCTGGCTCTGTGCGGTTATCCTCCCGCCGATTTTCTCGAGAAGCCCAGCTTCCTCGCCCGCTGCTGTCTGGCCGTCGATGAGCTGGCCGCAGCCACGCGCGACTTGCCCACCGCTGTTCTGGCCGGGGTGGCTCTGCCGCGCGAGGACGCGGATGATCAATCGAGGTCTCCGGCAACGAATGCTGGTTGCTCCGGCGGAAGACCGGCCGTCAACGCCGCGGTTCTGCTGGATGGCGGGCGGCTGCTGCTCACCCAGCACAAGCGCCTGCTGCCGTTCTACGATGTTTTTGACGAACAGCGCTACTTCGCCCCGGCGGGCGGGCAGCAGGTGGTCGAACTCGATGGCGTGCGTCTGGCCATCACGATCTGCGAAGATGCATGGAACGACAAGAACTTCTGGCCGCGCCGCCTCTATACGGTCGACCCGATGGAAGAGCTGATGCGCCAGCATCCGGCCCTGCACATCAACTTGTCGTCCTCGCCTTTCTGGCACGGAAAGCGCGCGATTCGCCGCCAGATGCTCTCCTCCATTGCCCGCCGCGATGGCGTGCCGGTGCTGCTGTCCAACCAGGTGGGCGGCAATGACAGCCTGATCTTCGACGGCTCCTCGCTGGCTCTCGATGCGCGCGGCGAATTGATCGCTCAGGCCGCTTCATTTCAAGAGGACCTGCTGATCGTCGATCCCTTCGCGGCTCCTTCGGGCGCGCCGCCAGCGCCGGCGCCGGTGGAAGACGACACCGAGGCAGCCTATCGCGCACTGGTGCTGGGCACGCGCGATTATGTGCGCAAGTGCGGCTTTCAGAAGGTGCTGGTGGCCTTGAGCGGAGGCATCGACTCGGCGCTCGTGGCGGTCATCGCCGCCGAGGCGCTGGGAGCGGAAAATGTGCTCTCGGTCGGCATGCCCAGCCCCTACTCTTCGGCCGGCTCCATCGAAGACAGCCGGCGGCTGGCGGCCAATCTGGGCATTCGTTTTGAAGTGATCGGCATCAGCGGCCTGTTTGCCGAGTTCACCCGCGCCCTGGAGCCGATGTTTGCCGAATGCAAGCCGGACATCACCGAAGAAAACATTCAGTCGCGCATTCGCGGCAGCCTGCTCATGGCTCTTTCCAACAAGTTCTCCGCGCTGGTGCTCACCACCGGCAACAAGTCGGAGATGGCCGTAGGCTATTGCACCTTGTACGGCGACATGGTGGGTGCTCTGGCGGTGATCGGCGACCTGGTGAAGACCCGCGTCTATGCGGTTTGCCGCTGGATCAACCGCTCGGGCGAAGTGATTCCCGAGGCGATTCTGACCAAGCCGCCTTCGGCCGAGCTGCGCCCCGATCAGAAGGACACCGATTCTCTGCCGCCTTACGAAATTCTCGATCCGATCCTGGAAGCCTACGTCGAGCGCTATGAAACTCCCGAGCAAATCGTCCAGGCATACGGGTTTCCCCTCGAACTGGTCCAGCGCGTGGTGCGCCTGGTGGAGCGCGCCGAGTACAAGCGCCAGCAGGCCGCGCCGGTTCTGAAAGTGACATCGAAGTCCTTCGGCATGGGCCGCAGGTTTCCCATCGCCGTCAGAGTTCAGGTCTAGGGCCGGGTATAAGCTAGAAGTCGGGAGCCTTTCCCCAGCTTAAGGAGAATCTGCTTGACTCGTATCTCTGTCCGTTTTTCCAGCGTCCTGGCGTTGTTTGCCTTGTCCCTGCCCATCTTCGCGGTCGCGGCTCAGCAGCAGCCATTGCCCAAGACGCCTCCTGCGTCCGCGGCAACGCCCTCCGCGCCAGCCCCGGCAGCAGAGCCCGTGTTTCCCAAAACGAATCCCGCGGATTTTACCGCCGCCGCGCCCACCAAGGCCCTGGTCAACTCGTTTCTGCAGGATCTCTGGGGTTTTGACGAGGATCGCGTCTGGCAGGTGCAGGCCATTCTGAAGACCCAGGTTGAGGGCGTCAGCAAGGTGATCATTCTGGTTGCCGACAAGGACGGCAAACAGAAACCTTCTCTGGTCGAGTTCTTTGCTCTTCCCGACGGCCAGCACATCATTGCCCAGAACGACATTCTTCCTTTTGGCGAGCATCCCTACGCCGCGGACCGCGCTCAGTTGCAGCAGCGCGCCGATGGCCCCTATCGCGGCTCGGCCCTGAAGGATCTGGAACTGGTCGAGTTCGCCGATTTCCAGTGTCCCCATTGCAAGGAAGCACAGGCCAACATGGACAAGCTGGCGGTCGATTTTCCCAAGGCGCGCATCGTCTTTGAGACTTTTCCGCTGCCGCAGCACCCTGAAGCGGAGCGCGCCGCAGCCTATGGCGTCTGCGTAGCCAAGCTCGGCGGCAGCGATGCATTTTTCAGTTTTGCGTCGGCTGTCTTTGACGGTCAGGCAGGTTTGGATACGGCCGATGGCGCCACGCTGACGCTGAACAGCTCGGTGGTCCATGCGGGCCTCGATCCGGTCAAGGTGGCAGCCTGTGCCTCAGAACCCGCGACCAAGGCCGCAGTGGAGGCTCCGGTGATTCTGGCCCGGGATCTGGGAATCCACCAGACTCCCACGCTGATGGTCAACGGCCGCCCGATTCCCGCCAACGCTCCCTACCCAACCCTCAAGAAGCTGATCCAGTATCAGGCCAGGCTGGACGGCGTTTCCCAGGACGCGCCGGCCAACTGAGGCGCGCGCTGACACAGTTCACCGAAGGCAAGACTCTCCCCTGCGAGGCGGCAATTCCGGCAGAAGCAATTGCCGCCTCGCGGGGGAGCTTTCTGTGAGCATGAAACCCGCCGCGGGAGGACTCACTGCCGGGGCTGTTGGAGCTCGATGCGCATCATCGGCGAATGCCCGGCTGCCCGGGGGCTGCGAACCACATGGGCGTGATTACAATCAGCAGCGTTGCATAGTTTTTCTGATTGTCGTTGCCGGTCAGATCGTTCATCCCAGGAATCTCGCTGATGCCCGGCGTGCCGCTGATGGCCAGGCTCTGCGACTTGTCCAGTTCGCTGGCCACCACCACTGCCGTATCCTGCCTGAGCGTCACCACCCCGGAATAGAGGCGGCTGTTGAGCACGGGATTGCCATCGATGGAGGTTCCTGCGAGGCCGTCGATCTTCATGTCGATGGTCAAAGCGACATCCTCGTTGCGCAGCACCTTGGGGGTCGCCTTCAGGGTCAGGCCCAGATCTTGGTACTCCACTTGCGGAATCGCCGCTGTGCTGCTGCTCACGGAAGAAAGCAGGGAAGAGAGCGCGCTCGAGGTACCCGCGGTGGTGAGTCCGGCGATGCTGCTGCTGGATGAAAGACTGGAGTAGGTCGCGGTTTGGATCGGATAGCGCTCTCCCATTCGCACGGTTCCCGCTTCGCCGTCGCCCAGGCGCAACTGAATCTGGTCCAGTTCGCGCGAGTCCGACGAGTTCAGATTGAAGTTGGCCGTGATTCCGCCCGGAGAGAGAGCCGATTGCGTCAGTCCGCCGCCAAATAACGCAAATCCGTTAGAGAAAAGGGAACTGCTGACCTGCCCAGAAGCCAGCAGAATGCCGAGAATCGCCAGGTTGTCTCCCTGGGCAGCCAATCCCGACGAGACGATTTCCTGCACCAGGGTCTGGTTTGCGGTCAGAATGGACTGTTCTTCTGCATAGACGTTGAAAGCCGACATCGTTTGCGGCAGCTGAACTCCAGTGTCGTGCACGCTGGTGTGCGCTATCTGCATCAGGCGTACATCCAGCACCACCTGGCTCCGGCCGTCGAGCAGCTCACTCATGGTGGCGTTGAAGGCGCTCAAGGTTCTCTGCGGTCCGCGCAACGTGATCGTGCCGGAAGTCGGATCGGCCGCCGCCTGCCGCATATTGAAGATGTTTCTGGCCAGGCTCACAACTTCGGTCATCTCATCCCCGGTCAGCCCGGAAAGATAGACAGTCTCAAGATCGAGTCGCGTGAACTGCTCGCGATTTTCCACCGTGTCCTTCGCCACCAGCGCGAGGTGCGCATCGAGCGGAACATAAAAGGAGTTTGTCGCCAGTTCCACGAGGCGCGCCGCGGTCGTAAAATCTACCCGATCCACATCCAGCCGGACCTGAGTCGCGCTGACGCTCTTGTCCACGGTCGTCTCGATCCCGTAGGCTTTGAAAACCTGCTGGATGATCTGGCGCTGGTCGCCGCGCAGATGAAAACTGTGGACTCCGGAGGCGGGCGCGAGTTCGACTGCTCCTCCGAGTGTCTCCGTGCCCTGCTCGTAGAGAGGGGGTGACTGAGCGCGTGCGGCCTCGTCTCCCATCTCGTCCAGGTGTTGGTTCACTTCGGCGTTTCCAGGGTCCAGCGCGAGCGCACGGGCCAGGGCCGCGCCGGAGGCCGCCGTATTGCTCTCCAGCCGGTCCTTGGCTGCGGACTCGATCAATGCCGTCGCCGCGTGATGGCGTGCTACGCTCTCCGCCAGCGGGTAGCTGGTATTGCCTGGATCGAGCGCTGCGGCCTGCTGGTAACCGCGCATCGCCCGCTCGAATTGTCCCTTCTGGAAGAGCTTGCTGGCCGTGAGGTAGAGCTTCAGCGCGCGCCGCCGATCGGTGCTGCCGACCGCTTCGGTCTTCTTCCCGTCCTGAGCCTGCTTGCCGTTCTGCGCGGGAGCCGTCGCGGCGGACACCTGCCCGGAAGTGGGGCTCGAAAGCGCGCTCTGCGCAAGATTTGCCGGCGCTGCGGGATTCAGCGCTACCAAACCGGCAGCCTCGGCCTGCAACCCAGCCGGAAAAACCGCTAACAGCAGCGCGGCTGTCCAAAACCGCATTTTTTGCCGGAACAGCAGCTGGCAGCGTTGTCTTGCCTCGAAGGTCAACGCTCTCACGGCGCAACCTGGGTGTGCGCCAGCAGATCCGCCAGCGACGAGGCGCAAACCTCGGGCTGATCCGCCAGCAGGGCGTCGAAGCTGAAGCCTCCGGAGGCGACGGCAATCACCGGCAAAGAGTTGGCATGCGCCGCCTCGATGTCGCGCGGAGTATCGCCCACCACGCAGAGCCGCGCATCGCTCCCTGCCATCTCTCTGGCCTTGCGCGCCGCATCAGCCACCAGCTCATTGCGAACATGGAAGTGGTCGCTGAATCCCCCGAACCGGAACCAATCCCGCAGCCCGGCTTCTTCCACCTTGATCCAGCCGATCTCTTCCAGGTTGCCGGTCGCCAGGCCCAGCAGCGCGCCCTTTTGCGTAAGGTGGCAGAGAGCTTCTTTCACGCCCGGCATCAACTCCAAATCCATCTGCTGCCGCTCGCGGGCCACCGTCCGGCGCATGGATTCGTGGATCTCGGCCAGCCGTGGCTCGAAAACCTCGGCGGGAATTCCCGCCTGCATGCACGCATCGATCACAATCCCGGTATCTGTTTTGCCGTGGATCAAAACGCCGTCCAGCGAGACCTCCAATCCGGTGATCTGGCGGACGCTGGAAACAATCGAATCCATGTGGATGCTATCCCGGCAGCGCAACAGCGTGCCATCCACGTCAAACAGATATACCTGTTGCTCGTCCCAGGCAAAGCCCGGTTCTATGCGCGGTTCGCGGTCTTTTGGAGTGGTTTTCATATTCCTTGAAGAGCGCCATCCTCAACCTTGGCGGTAGATCTGGCGGGTGGCGCCATAAACAGGACGCTCGCTGTGAGGCGGACGCTTGAGGCCGGCGCGCACTTCGGCCAGGCTCAGCCCCAGCTCGGCCATGGCGCGGCTCAGCGTGTTGCGGTGCATCCCCAGTTCCGCCGCAGCCTTGCACTGGTTGCCCCGATGCGTGACCAGCACTTCGCGCAGGTACTGTCTTTTGAACTCGCGCACGGCGTCCTCGTACTCGATGCCGCTCGAATGCATTTGCGTCACCAGGCTGTCCAGTTCTCGTCTCACGTTCACCTCTGCTTGCTCTGCTAGCTTGTCATAGATTTGAGGACGGCGTCGTGTCTCAAATCACAAAGTTCCTTTGCCGGGGTGCAGCCACCGGGGCGACTCTTCTTCGAGCGCGTTGAGGCCGTGACGAACGCGCTCGGCCAACTCGGCCGGGCTCATGTGCGTGCTCAAATGACAGGCCCCAAAAAACAATCGCGGCAGCCTGGCCTCGGTCAGCCAATGGGCGCGCGGGAAAAAGGCCACCGCGACCAGGATTCCCAACGTCACCAGCAGAGCGCCCTGAAAGAAGCCGAAGACCGCTCCCGCCAGCCTGTCCACGCAACCCAATCCCAGGTGGTGGAAGGCTCTGGACAAAAGCCTCCCGCGAAGCCGGCCAAAGCCATCACCAAAAGCGCAATCGCCAGAAACCCGATCGCATTGGCCACCGGCTTGATGCGCACCAGGGGCAAACCAGCGCTGCCAATCGGCCGTAGTTCCAGGCCGCCACGACCAAGCCCAGCACCAAGCCGCCCAGCGCGCAGAAAGAGCGGAAGAAGCCCTGCGCCAGCCCGCCCAGCACGGCCAGCACCATGACCAACACGATCGCCAAGTCCACCAGATCCATGCCGCGCTCCACTTCGCTGCGCCAACAGCTCTCGGGCGCTTAGAGACTCAGACTCCCGCCCGGTCAAGCGGCGAAAGGCTTCCAGATACTTGGCCTGCGTGCGCTCCACCACATCGTCCGGCAAGCCCGGCGCGGGCGCCTGCTTGTTCCAGTGGATTGCTTCAAGATAATCGCGCACGAACTGCTTGTCGAATGAGGGCTGCGCGCCGCCCGGCTTCCACGCCGCGGCCTCCCAGAAGCGCGAGGAGTCCGGCGTCAGAACCTCATCGGCAAGAATGATTCCTTCCGCCGTTCTGCCAAACTCGAATTTCGTGTCGGCCAGAATCAGGCCGCGCGACTCGGCGTGCTGAGCGGCCTTTTGGTAGATGGCCAGCGTGAGCCGGCGCAACTCGGCGGCATCGGCCGCGCCGATGGCCGCTTCCGTCGCGGCATAGCTGATGTTCTCGTCGTGCGTTCCCGCCTCGCCCTTGGTGGAGGGCGTGTAGAGCGGCTCCGGCAGCCGCGAGCCGTCCAGCAGGCCGCCCGGCAGCGGAATGCCGCAGACGCGTTCCGCTGCGCCTGGTACTCCTTCCAGCCCGAGCCGGTCAGGTAGCCGCGCACCACGCACTCGACGGGAAACATTTTGGCCCGCTTGACCAGCATCGAGCGGCCTTCCAGTTGATCCGCATAGGGCTGCAGGGAGGCGGGGAACTCGCTAACCTCGGCGGTGATCAGGTGGTTGGGAACCAGGTCCGCGAGCAGGTCGAACCAGAACAGCGAGATCTGCGTCAGGATCTTGCCCTTGCCGGGAATGCCCGTGCGCCAGCACATGGTCGAAGGCCGAGATGCGGTCGGTGGCCACCAGCAGCAGCGCGTCGCCCACCGCATAAAGGTCGCGCACCTTGCCCCGGCCCAGCAGCGGCGTTGCGCCCAGATTCGTCGTCAATAGAGCTGTCACGGGAAGGCATACCTCGGAGGGAACTGAATCTTCGATTCTCAAAGCCGCGGCGCGCTTTGTCAACCCTCTTTGATGCCATGCAGGGAAGGGTTTTTCGGGCCGCAGAGAGAGCCGGAACGTGAGCACTTAAACGATAGGGGCCAGGCGGTAAAACGGACCGGAGCTTCGTCTAAATTGGTTCGAGCTATTAAAAAGGTTCGGCAACAGTGTGACGACCGTCACGGAATGGGGTCTTGCAGATAAGAGACACTCCATTTGTCAACATGGTTCGGAAGACGCGCAAGAATGTCTTCCTTGAGCCGGGCGACACGAAGTAGCCGTGGAAAGGGGAAGCCGCAGCTCGCTTCGTTTGTGCAGGGATTGCCAGTAGCCGTTCGCTATCGACCTCCAGCGTCGGCTACTGGTACCCGATTACACTTGTACTAGAGCAAACGCCTTCGAAGAGACGTCCTCCTTCGGGGGCGTTTTTTTGCCTTTTTTGCCGCGATTCCACTGGATCGAAGGGATTTCTGCTAAAAATCGATCCGAGACACATGAATCGTCAGCGGAATCTTCCTCATCTTCGTACTCGTTTCGAGCGGCAGCGCGGTTCCGCTCCTGGCTCCCTATAATCCCAGAGCCGGAGCGCGCTTCTTCATCGCCTCAAGGCAGAAGGCGATGTGCGCATCCAGATCGACGCCCAGCTCCGCCGCGCCCTGGATCACGTCTTCGCGGTTCACGCCGCGGGCAAATGCCTTGTCCTTCATCTTCTTGCGCACGCCCGGCTACTTCCACATCGGCGATCGCTTTGGTCGGCTTGACCAGCGCGCAGGCGGTCAGAAAGCCGGCCAGCTCGTCGCAGGCGAACAGGGACTTGTCCAGGTGGGTGACGCGCGGCACGCCGGAGTATTGCGCGTGGCCCAGGATGGCGGTGCGCAGCTCCTCCGGCCAGCCCAGCCGCTCGAGTTCGCGCACGCCGACGAACGGATGCTCCTCGGCCGTGGGGTGGCGCTCGTAGTCGAAGTCGTGCAGCAGGGCGGTGGTCGCGTAGAGTTCGATCAAGCGCTGCGCGCTCGTCGCCCGGCCAGGCCCAGCCGGTCAGCCTCCGCCTCGCCGCAGGCGGTGACGCAGGCCTCCACGGCCAGCGCGTGCTTGCGCAGGCTCTCGCTCTGGGTCCACTCGGTGAGCAGCTGCCAGGCCTGTTCGCGGCCATAGCGGGAATGGCTTCAATGCGCATTTCCTAGTGCAGATATTCATTATTTTCTCCTCCATGTTGCTCAATTTGGTTCGTGCTTCTTCGGGTTTTTCCGGGTATTATGGGTCAGATCTGTGAGAAATGGGTTTGACCCTAAGTTTTCACTTGACAATTATGGTTCACTTCCCCGAAAGTAACACATATCGTGGTGCAAAAACGCACCGCGGAGATCCTGCTCTGGCACTCCGCACACCAGCCATGGCAACCACCCTGGTCGAGCGTGGAGACACGCGAAGTTGTGCGCTGCGATTATTGCAAGCCTGGTGCAATTCAGACCCAGCAACTCCCTTTGCAGAAGGTGCCACAGGCCCCTGGACATCGAGGAGCCTGTCGCCCCTGGCCCGGCACTGGTGAAACCATGCCGTGGCTCCTCGGCCGAGGCCGGCTTGCAGGTGGCCGGCCAGGTGCGCGAGATTCGCCGCGCGCGCCATCTCAGCCAGCGCCAACTGGCCGGGCGCATGCAGGTGCCCCGCACCTACATCTCGAAGATCGAAAACGGCAAGGCGATTCCCACGCTGGGTTCGCTGGAACGGCTGGCCGCGGCTCTGGACGTGGACATGAGCCAGCTGGTCCGCGATTCGCGCAGCCGCCGCGACGAAGAAGTGGCGGCGATTCTGGCCGACCCGTTGCTGGCGGAGATTGCCGCCTTGCTGCCGCGCCTGGACTCGCTGCACCGCTCGCTGCTTTATGGGCTCGGCGCGCGACATGGCCATGGGCCGCCGCCGCACAGCCTAAGGCACTGCGGCGCGGCCAATTCTCGCTCCGGTCTCTGCACGAATGCCGGCCGGCGCGCCCCGCATCCTGCGTCCCGCGCGTGCTCGCTCTTCGGCGCACGGGGGCAATTGCGGGGCTGGGCGCTTGTGCTACGTTCGATAGTGTAGCGCTCCGGTCTGCCGGCGCTGGGCAAGATTGTCACGCCGGCCGTGAGTTGCGCGGAGATCAGATTGCCGAAGGTCCATCCGGACCTGGCGTTTATCCCTCGGTCTTGACAGCAGGCGCATTATCCGGATGCCTTTGTGCGCTGGCCGGAGGTCCGATAGCATTGTAGAGGCGAATCCTTTGATTCCTGCTGGCATGCTGCGCATCGATGAGCTGACCGCGGAGGAGCGAGCAGTTTACGCGACTCTGAAGCCGGAGCGTCTGCCCGAGCATGTGGCTATCATCATGGACGGTAATGGCCGCTGGGCCGGCCGCCGCCTGCTCAAGCGATTCCTAGGCCACCAGCAAGGCGCCAAGAGCGTGCAGATGGTGACCGAAACGGCCTCGCGCATCGGTTTGCCCTGGCTTACGCTCTACGCTTTTTCCTTGGAGAACAACCTGCGCCGGCCGCGCGCCGAGGTCAACTTCCTGATGCGGCTGCTCAGGACTTATCTGGATACCAATGTGCAGCGCATGATGGACAACAACGTGCGCATCCGGTACATCGGCCGCACGCACGAGCTGCCCCCCGAGGTTCAGGAAAAGATGCACTGGGCCGAAGACGCCACGGCGCGCAACACCGGAACCACACTCACGCTGGCCCTGAACTATGGCGGCCGCTCGGAGCTGGTGGACGCCTTCCGTGGCCTGGCGGCCGAGATGCAGTCCAAGAGCCTCAGCCCCCGCCAGATCAGCGAGGAAGACATTCATCGCCATCTCTACACGGCGCATATGCCCGACCCCGATCTGCTGATTCGCACCTCGGGCGAGATGCGGCTGTCGAACTATCTGCTCTGGCAGCTTGCCTACACCGAGATCTTCGTCACTGAGAGGTTGTGGCCCGATTTTCGCGGCCTTCATCTGCTCGAAGCTATCGCCGACTTCCAGCACCGCGAGCGCCGCTACGGCGGCCTGGGCGAAGGCTGCGGCGAAATGGAAGAGAACCCCGAGCCGATGAAGGTCTTCGCCTCGGAATCGAGGGGTTGACGTTCCTGTTCGGCGGCGTGTGCTGCCTCGGCAGTGTATCCTCAACCTTGCATGAAAAGAGTTCTTACCGCCCTCATTTTGATTCCTCTGGTATTGCTCCTGGTGTTTTTGGGGCCGCGCTGGCTGGTTGCGCTCTCGGTTGCGGTTGTGGCCGCGCTGGCCGCGTGGGAGTGCATGGGCCTGACGGAAAAGGTTGGCGCCAGACCACCGCGCGCCGCGGTCCTGACGGCCATTCTGGCGCTTTTTCTGGGCAACTTCATCTGGCCTGACCAGACGGTGGCCGTCTTCGGCGTTCTGTGCCTCGGCCTGCTGGTCTACTGCTCCTTTGCCCGCCCGGTCGGGCAGGTGTTGGCCGACGCATCGGCTTCCATTTTCTGCCTTTTCTACCTCGGTTTTACCCTGATCGCCCTGCCCGCTCTGCGCGAGGAGGGAAATGGTCCTTCGCTGGTGACTTTTCTGCTGTGCGTGGTCTGGGCCGGTGACATTGCCGCTCTCTACGTGGGCCGCGCCTGGGGCCGGCACAAGCTATCGCCCACGCTGAGTCCCAATAAAACCTGGGAGGGCGCGCTTGGGTCGGTGGGCGGCAGCCTGCTGGTGACCGGCTGCCTGCTCGGTTTGGCGCATCTGCTGGCCGCGCAGTGGAATTCGGCCGTTCTCTCCTATCCCGAAGACGTGGTTTACTGGCTCCTGTTGGCCGTGATGGTGAATGTGGCCGCGCAGGTGGGCGATCTGGTCGAGTCGGCTCTCAAGCGCTCGGCCAGCGTGAAGGATTCAGGCTCCCTCGTGCCCGGCCACGGCGGCGTGCTGGACCGCATCGACGCGCTGCTGCTGGCTGCTCCGGTGCTCTGGTATGCGCAGGTGATTCACCAGTGGTTCTGAGCAGAGATCAAAGAACAGAGAACAGGGATCAGTGGTCAGAAAGAAGCGAAATCCCCTCGTAATGGTTTGCGAGCGCAGTAAACGTATTTACAAATCTGTATTACAATGAAGCTGTGAGCAGCTTCCAGTTTGAGTGGGATCCGGCGAAGAACCTCTCGAATCAGCGCAAGCACGGCGTCAGCTTCGAGGAAGCCGCCCAGATCTTCCGGGATACTCTCTTCCTGTCCTGGATGGATCGCGTTCAGGATGGAGAAGACCGCTGGCAAGCCTGCGGGGAAGTCGAGGGTTTGTCGCTGCTGATTGTTGCGCACACTATCCGGGAAGAACAGGAGGATGGAAGCGTGATCGAAGTGATTCGCATCATCTCTGCCCGGCGAGCCGAACCCAAGGAAAGGCGACGCTATGAAAAACAAAATGATTAGGTACACCATGGAAACTTTGCCGCCACTGACCGACGCGCAGCGCGCCAATTTGAGGGCGCTTTCGGCGCGGCCCGATCGCGAGATCGACACCAGCGAGATTCCCGTCCTTTCAGACAAGGAATGGGCGAAGACCGAGCGTGCGCGCGGTCATCTCTATCGCCCTGTCAAACAGATCGTTACCGCTCGCTTGGACGGCGACGTTCTGGAATGGCTGAAGTCCCACGGCAGGGGCTATCAGTCGCGCATGAACGCCATCCTGCGGCGCGAGATGCTGTCGTCGGTCAAGCCGCCCGCGGCAAAGTGAACCTCTTTTACGGACAAAGTGCGGGAAGGGCAGAGGCAAAATTACCCTTTATCCCGCTGTCCGATCAACCAACGACCATGAAGAAAAGAAAGTCAACATTCCCTTGAAAAAACTCGCTATTCTCGGTTCCACCGGCTCCATCGGACAAAGCACCCTTTCCATCGTCGAACAGTTCCCCGAGCGTTATTCGGTCGCCGCGCTGGCCGCCGGGCGCAACCTGGATGAAGCCTTCGCGCAGGCGGTTCGCTGGCGGCCGCGGATGGTTTCGCTGGCCACCGAAGAGCTGGCCGCGGAACTGGCTCGGAGCCTGAAACAGGCCGGCGTCACGGGCATCGAGACGGTCTACGGAACGGCCGGAACAGTGGCCTGTTCGACGCTGCCCGAGGCGGATTTCGTGGTTTCGGCCATCGTCGGCGTCTCCGGCCTTGAAGCCACCTATGCGGCCATCCTGGCTGGCAAACCCATCGGCCTGGCCAACAAGGAGTGCATGGTGGCCGCGGGCGAAATTTTGACCGCGGCAGCGCGCGAGCGCAACGTCCCCATCCTGCCCATCGACAGCGAGCACAACGCGGTCCATCAGTGCCTGCGCGTGGGCGCGCACGCCGAGGTGAAGACCATCTGGCTGACGGCCTCGGGCGGGCCGTTCCGCACGCTGCCCGCAGAGCAGTTCGCCTCCATCACCCCCGAGCAGGCGCTCAAGCACCCCACCTGGGTGATGGGGCGCAGGATCACCATCGACTCGGCCACCCTGCTCAACAAGGGCCTGGAGATCATCGAGGCCTGCCGGCTCTTCGACGTTCCGCCCGCGCAGGTGAAGGTGACGGTCCATCCTCAGTCCACGGTTCACTCGCTGGTGGAGTACGTGGACGGCTCGATCCTGGCGCAGATTTCCGTCACCGACATGCGCCTGCCGATTCTCTACGCGCTCGCCTTTCCTGAACGTCCCGCATCGACGTTGACCTTCGATCTGGCGGCGCTCAGTCATCTGGATTTCGAGCCACCCGACCCGGAGCGTTTCCCCTGCCTGCGGCTGGCCTTTGAAGCGGCGGAAAAAGGCGGAGCCCATTGCATCGCCTTGAACGCCGCCGACGAAGTGGCCGTCGAGGCGTTCCTCGGCCGGCGCATCCCCTTCCTGGGGATTCCGCGTACAATTGAAAGGGTATTGGCGGTCACGCCCGAGGCGCACCCCGGGACCATCGCGGAGGTGCTCGCCGCGGACCGGGAGGCGCGCGAAAGAGCGCGCGAGTTGTTAGCGTAACGCTGTTGGCCGGCCGATCATCGCCGTTTTGAGGGAAAAACCTTACATCTATGCATCAATTTCTGGTTTCCGCCGCTGCCTTTATCGTGCTGATCGGCGTCATGGTTGTGGTCCACGAGTTTGGTCATTTTGCTGTTGCCAAGCTCTGCGGCGTTCGCGTCGAGGCCTTCTCCGTGGGCTTCGGTCCGCGTCTGTTCGGCTTTAAATACGGCGACACCGACTACAAGGTCTGCCTGCTGCCGCTGGGCGGATACGTCAAAATGGCCGGGGAAAATTTTGCCGAGGTCGCGGACGCCGCCTCCGGGACGGCTACCCAGGCTACCGAGGATGATCCCGGCTCATTCACCGCCCACCCCCGCTGGCAGCGTATGCTCATCGGCCTGGCCGGTCCGGTGTCCAATTTCATTCTGGCCTTCGTGCTGATGGTCCTCTACTTCGGCTTCATTAACGAGGTTCCGTCCATCCATCCCATCGTCGTCGAGTGGGTCGCCGCTGACTCGCCGGCAGCCCAGGCTGGACTTGAACCGGGCGACATTGTGAGCGGCTTTGGCGAAGCGGGCAATCCAAGCTGGGATCAGATTCAGACCATCGCCGGCAAGAGCGCCGGCCAGACGCTGCCGGTGAAGGTCGATCGGGGCGGCAAGACTTTTCCCTCCAGATGAGCCTTTCCGCGCAAGCCGGCGGTCAAAAGCAGGATCAGGAATCCGATCTGGAGCAGAACGGTCTCTTCTTGCAGTTGTTGCAGGGGCCCATTCAGGTGGATTCGGTGGTCGCCGGTTCACCTGCGCAACAGGCAGGCCTGCACGCGGGAGATCTTATTGTCGCCGCGGACGGCCACGCCTTTCATACTTTGGACCCGCTGGTGGCCTACCTGCAAACAGGGCGCGGCAAACCAGTCACGCTCACCGTGCGCCGCAATGGCCAAATGCTCCCCCCGGTCGTGGTTCATCCCACGCTTGAGGGCTCATCTTGGCGGATGGGCTTCTCGTATCTGCCGCCCGCCAACATTCCCACGCACTGGGAGCCGATGGACGTCTCTCAAGCCGTGGCCGGCGCGAAGGATTTCTGCGTGTCCAACTCCACGCTCATCGTCGATGTCCTGGGACGGATTCTGACCCACAAGACCTCGGTTTCGCAGCTTGCCGGCCCGGTGGGAATTGCGCAGATGGCCGGCCAGGCGGCAGAGATGAAAGATTGGTCGCCCAAGTTCGCTCTGGCGGCGGTCATCAGCCTCAACCTGGGCATCCTCAACCTGCTGCCCTTTCCAATCCTGGACGGCGGCATGATTTTCCTGCTGCTGATTGAAGGCTCCCTGCGCCGCGACATCAGCATCAACGTCAAGGAGCGCATCTATCAGGCGGCCTTCGTGCTGCTGTTGGGCTTCTTTGCCTTCGTCATCTTCAACGACGTGACCCGGCTGCCGATCTTCACGCACTTGAAGCCCTGACCGCGAGGAACTGGGCTCGAATCAGAGCTGGACTCGAAGCGGTTTTTGTTGATCTTTGAGGGCCGGATTCCAGCTCAAGGCAGGGCGCACAAGAGGTTTTCGGTCCGACAAAACCCGGAGAAAAGCGGAAGAATGTGGAAAAGATCGCGT
>CAWBHO010000123.1:0-12948 GCA_963788415.1 uncultured Acidobacteriaceae bacterium
ACGCATTGTGTAACCACAGCAGACCCCGCAAGGCCGACAAAAAACATGACTTCCAGCAGACGCATGGCAATCACAGCAAGTAACATACGCAAATTGTAGCCTTTTTTCGCTCTGTTCGCAGTCTTTTTACGACAGCGCGCAGTGTCGGGCTGTAGCCGGATGGCGGCCTCTCTTTTCGTGCAACGTCCTTAGATGCAAGAAATCCGATGGCCCATTCACCGAACCTCGGCGCCAGATGAGATAAACTCGGCGGAGTATGAAGCACGCATCCTGGAAGTTGGGATCCTGGAAGTTGTGGGCCGCCGCCGTTCTCTCCGCCGCCCTGCTCGAGTTGCCGTTTCCGCTGGCCGGGCCAATGCCTGCCTGGCGCTCGGTCTTTGCGCGCATACCCACCCGTATCCGCAAAAGACGCGGAAATGGATGGGGACGCTGACCGTATTGAGTTGCCGGACCAATGAAAAGATAGAGGCCCTGTCGATAGGCGGGCACACGGCGTTTGCGGGAAATGAGGTCGGCGATGGCGGGCAAGGGCTTTACCGTGAAGAAGGATTGGGACAACCCCACCGAGCACGCCATGCCCGCGGAGGCGAGAGTGCCGGTCGAGGTGCGCCTGGGCACGGTGGTGGTGGCTCCGGCCACGGTCCTGGCTCCCATGGCCGGGGTAACGGACACCGTCTTCCGGCGCTTCATTCGCCACGCCAGTCTGTTTTCGACAGATCCAACCCACCCTAGCCACAAAGACAAAGACGTGGCGAGGGTTGGGCACCCGCAAGCCTCAGTAGATTCCGCGGTGACCAATGAAAAATCTGGCTGCGGGCTGCTGATGACCGAGTTCACCTCCGCCGACGGACTTGCCCGGATGCGGGAGAGCAAACGCCAGCGCTATCTGACCTTCTACGACGACGAACACCCCATCGGGGCGCAGCTCTTCGGAGCCAACCCGGCCACGCTGGCCGAGGCGGCGCGGATCGTCGAAGAGACGGGCTTCGATCTGGTGGATCTGAACCTGGGTTGCCCGGCCAAGCGCGTCGTCGGCTCGAACGGCGGCTCGGGCCTGCTGCGCGATCTGCCTCGTATCGGGGAGATTTTCAAGGCCGTGCGCCAGGCGGTCACGATTCCCTTCACGGTGAAGTTCAGGCTGGGCTGGAACGACGCCGATATTGTTTGCCTGGAGCTGGCGCGGATGGCCGAAGCCGAGGGGCTGAATGCCGTGGCATTGCACGCCCGGACGCGGGAGCAGGGTTACAGCGGGCAAGCGCGCTGGGAGTGGATTGCGCGGGTCAAGCAGGCTGTGGGGATTCCGGTCATCGGCAACGGGGACATTCGCACCCCGGAAGACGCTGCGGCGATGGTGGCCCAGACGGGCTGCGACGCGGTGATGATCGGCCGCGCGGCGCCTTCCAACCCATGGATTTTCAGGCAGATCGCCCAGTACACGGCGACCGGAAGCTACCAGCGGCCGACCGTCGAGGATCGCTACAGCATGATCCGGGCCTATTTCCAGATGCTGCTGGACGAGGCCGAAGCTACGAAGGACTTGCCCCGTGACGCGCGGCTGGGCGAGACTGCCGGCAAGATGAAGCAGTTCGCCACCTGGTTCACCCACGGCGTGCCGGGCGGGGCCAAGCTGCGGGCGGCCATTTACCAGGCGCGGACCGGGGCTGAGGTGCTGGTCCAGGTGGATGCGTTCTTCAGGGCATCGCTGGAGGCTGGCGTAGCGCCCGATGCGGCAGTGGAAGAGGACGCGGCGGAGTTTCCCACGGATCTGCTGGTCTGCGATTGAGGCGGCGAGCTGGAAACAGCGTCGTCAAGGAACGGAATCTGCTCGGCGCGGAGAGCTTGGAAGCGGATGCGGTGAGCTGGAGTTCGCGTTGCGGAAAAACGACGGAGCTGCCGGCTTCCTGATTGCCAACGTGTTCGGACGGGTGGAATACTTGTGCGGGGTTGACCGGGTTGCCGGTAGCGCAGTCACCCCCCGGAGTTCCCCAGCCATGACGACCGCTTCCCTGGCGCTTCCCCAAGCCGCGCCTTATCTGATCGAACAAAATTACGCCGCTTATACCGAGGAGCAGCACGCGGTGTGGGCCGAACTGGTGCGCCGCCGCATGGGCCAGCTCGAAGAACACGCCGCGCGGGAGTATCTCGATGGCTTCCTGTTCCTCGGCTTTTCGCGCGACCGGCTGCCTGATTTGAAGGCCATCTCGACGCGGCTCAAACCGCGCACCGGGTGGCGGACAACGGCGGTGAGCGGTTTCATGCCGGGGCCGGCGTTCTTCGAGATGCTGGCGGCGCGCCGCTTCCCCACGACCACCTGGCTGCGCGGCCGCGACTCGCTTGAATACACGCCGGAGCCGGACATCTTCCACGATGTCTTCGGCCACGTGCCCATGCACGCGCATCCGGTCTTCGCGGATTTTCTGGCGCACTACGGACAGCTCTGCGCACGCATTCACGACCAGGCGATTCTGGAGCGCATTGGCCGCGTTTTCTGGTATACGGTCGAGTTCGGCCTGATCCGCCAGGAGGGCCGCGTGAAGGTGTACGGCAGCGGCCTGATCAGCTCCAACGGCGAGTGTACGAACGTGCTGGAGGGCGGCTGCGAGGTGCGCCCCTTCGGCCTTGATGAAGTGCTGCGCACCCCGGTCAAGGTGGACGAAATGCACCGCCTGCTCTTTGCCGTCGAGAGCTTCGATGAGGCTTACGAGGCGATGCGCACGCTCGAAGAGCGCATCGATGCCGGGCTGCCAGTCTAGCGCAAATTTACTTTTGGCGCAGGGCGGTTTTGATAGGCGCAGCCTCAGGTATGCCGCATTGCTGCAAAATCGACGCGCGTTAGAGCCTTTTATTAACTTTCGCGCAGGCGGGAAAGTTAATAGCAGGCTCTAGTTCCAGGGCATCGAATTTCCGCCTCGATTCGGATCTTCGGCAAATTCCCGACGATCTTTGAACAGCCAATGAAACGGCGCGGCCGAAGCTCGGGCTCCGGTCGCGCTCGCCAGTGTCATCTTGCAACCTGGTAAGTGATCGATGCGGAGGACTGGTTCCCTGCCGCGTCGAACGCCGGCACAGTGAAGGTGTGCTGGCCCGGCTCGCGGGTGTCGACTTGGGTGGTCAAGATCCCGGTATTGAGAGTGGAACCCGGAGCATAGAAATTGTGACCGCAAACCACTACGCCCGAGGTTGCGTCCGTGCAAGCGTAGCTGGCTCTTACCACTTCGCCATCCCTGTATCCCTGCGCAGGGGGAGCCGGCGTGAGCACCAGGCCGGAGACCACCGGAGCCACCGTATCCACATTGATTGGATAGGTGTAAAAGCTGGTTGTCCAGCTCCCGTTGGCCTGTTGGAAATTCAGCTCCTCGGTTCCGGCGCAATCCTGCGCATAGTAGTACAGCTGGTAGCGTCCGTCGGCGGGCAAGGTCACGGTCTGCACCTCGGGAATGAAATCCGGGGCGACCGGCGGGCCAGGATCGGCAGCCGTCGGAATCGGGCAATCCGCGGAATTCAGAAGCTGAACGTCGGTCGGAATGGGTGTGCCGGGCGTGGGCACGCTGTCAGCCGGCGAGACGCCGTAGGTGATGCTCTCAATCGGCGACGGGACAAAGTTGTCCGCGCCAGACAGATGAGTTCCCTGCAAATTCGGCGCCTCGCTGAAGAACTTTACCTTGGCCGTCAGGCTGTTGATCCAGTGACCGGGCAATTCGCCTCTTACGAAAACGCGCGTGTGGTCTTCAGGAACCTGCGCGATGCTGATGAAGGTCGAGTTCGGATGGGTCGTCTGGCCGCTGCCGACGAAGAGGCCCGGGCCGGAGAAGCTGGTGAGCAGATTCTGCGGGCAAGGCAAATTCAAATCCGCCGCGGGGTCGAATGCGCATGGACCACCCGTCCATCCTTCGTTGGCCATCAAAAGACCGAGACCTTCATGGAAGACGCGTCCGTCCGGAGTATGAATATCGTGCAGGCTGAAGGCCGGGCCGTCGAATGCATCCTGGATGACTTCGTTGCTGACGGTCGAAATTGGGCATTGCGCGCCGCTGGCCGTTGCGCCCGTGCCGGTGGTGCATTCCAGAGTGTAGAGCTTGCACGCCGGTTGGCCATTGGCCAGCATTTCACCGCTGTGCACCAGGCAGCTCGAAGTCGCGAAAGAAGTCTCCGGCGCCCAGACACTCTGGAACGTGGATGGATCGAGCGGCGAATCGCCAACCTGCGGATTGACCCCGTTGGGATTGATGGTGAGCGTGTCTGCTGTATTGGCCGCCGTCAGATCGTATTCAAAGCCAACCATCTGGTTCGTGCTCGAATTGAAATCGAAATCCTGATCCAGTTGCGCTGGCGTCGGATTGCTCGATGAAATGGTGTTGCCGGAGATCAGCGCGGGTCCGGTCACCGCTCCCGGCGTGCAGTTGGTGTTCAGATACAGGGTGGAATTGGTAAAGTAGCCGCCCTCGTCCACCAGTTGGATCTGGACCTGCTGCGAGCCGGCAACCAGCAGCGAAGCGATCGAGATGGGCGCCACGCCGCCCGTCGACACCAGCGTGTCGGGGTCCACTCCGGTGAGGCTTCCCTGGCTGGCGGGATTCTGATAAGCGGACGTGAAGCAGTTCTGCGGAGAGCCGCCTCCCGGCTCAATCACTCCGCCGGCGCAGACGTTGACCGGACTGCCGCCGGTGGTGAGATTGGTCACCGCGATGTAATTATCCACCAGAACATTTCCTGTGCCACCGGCGGAAGTGGGAGAGGAAGAGAGCACGGCCGTAATGGGAGACGCCGAGCAGGTCAGGTTCAAGGTGGTGCTGTTGAAGATCACCTGGTTCGTGCCATATCCTGCCCCCTGCTGCGACACCCGCACGTTCACCGGGCTGAACAGTTGGACGGAATTCTGCGCGAGCCCCTGCGGTGCGATTGCGACCAGGCAACTTGCAAGCGAGAACATCAGAGAAAGGGAACGAAGCTTCATTTGAGTCATGCCTCCATGGTTTCCGCGTCGTTGCGGCGTCTGGCTAAAGAGTGTGAGCTTTCAGGCAAAGCGTACAGCCGGCGCACTTCGGGGTTAAGCCGTCTTCGGAGTCTTGTGTCCGGGTCATGGCATCTCAGAAAACGCCAGCAGCGACTGGAACGAGATTCCGCCTTCTGCAAAGTTCAGCGCGCGCAACGCGAATCGGAGCCGGGGAAATGGGAAAGTGGTTGAAGGGGCGGGTTTGGGGTAACCCGAGGATGCAACTTCTGGTCAGTATGGCGATGGGGAACAAACCGTGTCAATCGAAAACTTGCGCGCAGCAGCGCTTTCGTCCTGCCGACAGCGCTCGCCAAGAGGATCGTGACAGCGGAGAAGCGCACCGTCGTCGGCATCGAGTTCTTGGCAAATGCAATCGGTGCGCGCGATGGTGGACGTGATTGGATTGCCCGTTCCACTCCGCGAATGATCGAGCCGATGCGCGTCTTCCCCGCCGTCGCAAGCGGCACTTGGTTCCGCGCTGAAATAATTGTTGCTCATTTTTCCACTACGGCTTCGTTTTTCTCTTGACACTTGTGAAACATAAATCTATACATTCTTCAACTGCAATAACGATTGCAGGATAACGACAAATTCGTCGAAAGGGAGAATAGGCAAATGGCAACCAAAAAGGCAGCCAAGAAGGCACCCGCAAGAAGGCCGCGAAGAAGGCCGCGAAGAAGAAGTAGCGGCACCTCCAACCAAAAGGCAACACTTCAGGGGAACGCTTCAAGCGTTCCCCTGATGTGTTTTTGGCTGCGTTTTGGAAAGGATTACACTGATACACGCAGGTGCCGAAAGGAAAAAACCGTGACACGCCGCCGCTGGATTGCCGAGCATTGGGACGAGGCCACCGCAACGCTTGTGGGCGCGCAGGCCGAACACATGACCCGCGTGTTGCGCGCGCAGCCGGGCATGGAAGCCGACGTGGTGGCGGGCGGCCACGTCTTTCATGCGCAGGTGGCCGCGGTTGCCGGCGACGAGGTCCGCTTCAATCTGATCGCCGAACTCGAGGCCGATCCCGCGCTGCCCGTCACTTTGGTCATGGCCGTCTACAAGTTCGATCACATGGAGTGGGCCATCGAAAAAGCCACCGAGCTGGGAGTTGCCGCCATTGCGCCGGTGATTGCGCGGCGGACGGAGAAGCATCTGGCCGCGGCGGCAGCCAAGCGCGCCGAGCGCTGGCGGCGCATCGTGCATGAAGCGGCGCAGCAGTCGCGGCGCTCCGACGTGCCGCTGATTCTACGATCCGGCTCCGCTGGCCGCGCGTGCGTCGGTGCCGCGCGGCCTCCGAGCCACGCGCATTGTTCTGGCCGAGCAGGAGCGCACCACCACGCTGCGCCATGCGCTGGAAGAAGCCATGGCCGCGGCCGGGACGGAGACGCCTGCGCTCGAGATTGCCATCGGCCCCGAAGGCGGATGGGCGCCGGAGGAAGAAGCGCTCTTCGACGCCAACGGCTGGCGCGCCGTCTCGCTCGGCCCGCGCATCCTGCGCGCCGAGACCGCGGCGATCGCTGCACTGGCGGTGGTGGCTTCGTACCTGGAGATAAGAAATCTCCTTTTTGCGGAGAGCGGCTTTGATCGATAGCGGCCTTTGAAGGACGCAAATTCTCAGAGCTGCAAAAGGCGCAAAATCCGCCGGCTTTAGAGCCAGGAGAATTGTTCCTTCTCTCTAAAATGAGAAATTTTCCTCTGGATTTTCAATCATTTCTTGCAGGATGCGGCGCAACCTGCCGCGCTGAACGATGACCCATGCCGATCTAAAACAGGCTGACCCGCGCATCCAATCCACGCGCCGGTCAGCTCAGTTCCAGTAAGCGGCTCTGCGCGGCTCTTCAGGGCCGCTGGCGCAGAGCCGCACAGAATGAAACTCGCAGCCTACCAACCATGCACGTCGGCCGTGTCCTGCTGCGCCTTGGTTTGATCTTTCTTCTGGGCCTCTTCCTTCGGCATCGGGGCCTTTGCGCCACTCTTCTCATCGGACATACGGGTCTTTTCGCCCTTCGTGGTGGAGGGCTTCTTCATCTTCTTCGCCGTATCACCGGCCAGACCCAAGGGGGCGCTCTGCGTCTCGCGGTCAGCAACCTCGGCGGCATCCGCCGCGGGCGGGGCCATGGCGTCCACCTTCAGTTCCTTGCTTTCTCTGGTCTTGTGTTGCTTGGGCTGCCGGGCGCGCTCGCTGAAGCGCATCTTCTTCTCCGGCCGGGTACCGGTCTCCAGCGGATTGACCGGCTCCGGGCCCAGGCTGCTTTCCTGCTGCTGACCCGCTCCCGCGTCCTCGATCGCGGCCTGCGGAGCGTTGGGAAGAGTTTCCGTGGGCGCCTGGCCATAGCGGATTTTTTCCTTCTTGCCGGGCTTCATCGAAGCTTCGCTGAGCGCTGCTTCCTGTTTCTTGCCCGGCGGCGTGCTCTTTGGCGCGCCTCGGCTGTTATGCGTGCTCTCGCGGAAGCGGGTGCGCTCCACCTTCTTCTTCTTCTTGGGCGCGGGCGGCGTATACGCGCTGTAGATCGGCTTGGTCTCTTTGGGGCTGGCGCCGGTGTCGGTATAGCCGGGCTTGATGTCGATGAACGCCTGGTCGCGCATGGTGGTCAGATAAGCGCGCATGGCCGGCTCCATCAGCGACATGTAGAAGGCTCCTCGACCTGCTGCTCCACATCTTTGAACGCTGGAACGCCGCCCGGAGTGTGTTGCACCACCTTCAGGATGACGAAGCCCTGCCGGGTGCGGATCGGCTCGGTGTACTGCCCTTCCTTGAGCGCAAAGGTACTGTCTTCCAGCACCTTCGCCAGGGCGCCGCGATGGAACTGGCCCAAGTCGCCGCCCTCCGCGGCCGTGGGACCGTCGCTGAAGGTGCGCGCCAGTTGCTGCAAAGTTGCCGCCGGCGTGGAGCTTGGCCTCCAGTTCGTCGGCCTTGGCCTTGGCCGCGGCCAGCGCTGCCGGATCCACCGGCTGCAACTGGCCCGGTTCGGTGACCGAAGGCGCCTGCGTGCCGGTCGAGACCAGAATCTCCGCCAGGGTCACGCTTTCCGGCTGCGCATAGTCCTGCTTGTGCGCTTCAAAGTAGCGCTCCACCTCGCCCGGGGTGAACTGAAGCTTCTGCCCACCTCCTGGCGCATCACCTCCTGGGTGATGATCTGATTGCGGATGTTGGCCTTGAAGTCCTCAAACGAGATGCCCTGCTCCTTGGCCGCCTTTTCCAGGTCTTCCATGGTCTCCAGGTGGTATTGCTTGCGAATATCGTTCAGCCGGTTGACCAGCTCGGTTTCGCCGGTGATGTCCAGTTCCTTGCCCTTGGAGAGCCAGAGCTGCTGATCGATCAGGTTGCGCAGCAGATTCTTGCGGGCCTCGGACATCTCCTGCATCGTGGCGCCGCGCTGGCGCTGCTCGTCGTCCAGTTCCTTCATCGCGCGGTCGTAGTCCGAGCTGGTGATGATCTGGTCGTTGACGCGGGCGATGATCTCCTCGACCGTGGCGCCGCCATAGGGGCTTTGCTGGCGCGGCGCAGTAGGAAGGCGCCAGAGCGAAAGCCGCGAGCAGCGCCGTGGAGAACACGAAAGCCGCGGGAATGCGAAAAATTCGAAGTTTCATAGGGTCTGCGCGCTGCAACGCGGGGCGATGAATCCATCCCCGCTGCATATAGACGCCATTGTAAATGCCTGGGCAGCAGCAAAGCGACTTCCACGGCGTTTCCCGGACGAATCGTCTTGAATCGGCGCGAATTCGGCTGCTGTTCGCCCAATGGAGACGGGGTTGCCAGGTCGCTTTCGTCCCCCTTTCCGTCTTCTCGCACAATGAAGGCAGCCCTGACGGTGTTTTCGCCTCAAGCAAGCGATCGAACAACGTGATCGCAACGAGACTCATGACGCTGGTTAAATAACGGGTCAGTGGCTGTTTGCTTCTGCAGGTTCAGTTGTTCATGGAATGATTGCACTCACACTTACTCCGGCCGACACGCGTGAATCTTCTTTAGCCGATGACTAGGATGCTCGCCGCTGCGACTCGGCTGCGCAGAGCGCCAGCCCGTGCGCGACCGAAGTGAATTCGTTTCCGCCGCGAATCCGTTCTTCGCCGAACCGGGTGGCGAAGATGCGGCGCACGGCGGGCACAAAGGAGCTGCCTCCGGTCAGAAAGACGCGGTCCACGTCGCGCGGGTCAACGCCGGAGCTTTGGAGCAGCCCGTCGACCGACTGCTCGATGGAGCGCAGATCGGCGGCGATCCAGCCTTCAAACTCGGCGCGCGTTACGGGAATTTGCAGATCGATGCTGCACAGGTCGTGGGGAATGTCGCGAAAGCGAAATTCGGCCTGGGGACTGCGCGAGAGTTCGAATTTGACCCGCTGCACGGCCTGGTGAAGCTGATAGCCCAGATCTTCATCGATGATGGCGATCAGGGCTTCGATTTTTTCTGGCTCCAGAGCACGGATGCGCGCGCTTTTCAGAATTTCCCGGACGTTGTTGGTGCGCAGAAACGAGAGATAATGCCAGCGCTCGATGTTGGCGTAAATCCAGGCCGGAACGGCGGGCAGCAGCTTGTTGAGCGAGCGCGCTTCGGAGTCCGATCCCAGGGCGGGCGAGACGAGCTTGCGAACGATGCGCGCGTCGAAGGCATCGCCGGCCAGGCCCACGCCGCTCGTTCCGAGCAGATCGTGCGGAGTGCGTCCGCGGCGGCGAATCTCAGGGCCGACGCGCAGCAGGGAAAAGTCGCTGGTGCCGCCGCCGAAGTCGCCGATGAGGATCAGTTCCTCGTGGTCGAGGGTGGATTCGTAGGCGCAGGCGGCGGCAACCGGCTCGAATTCGAAGTCCACGTGCTCGAACCCGGCGATGGAAAAAGCCTCGCGCAGGCGCGACAGGGCAAACTCGTTGTCCTCTTCCGTCTCCGCGCCGACGAATTGCACCGGACGACCCACCATGGCGTGGCGGATGGGCCGCTCAAACTGCCGCTCCGCCTGTTTGCGCAGATCGCCCAGCATCCGGGAAACGATGTCTTCGAGTTTGTGGCGGCGGCCGAAGACCTCGGTTCCGGTAAGCGCGCGGCTGGGCAGATGCGACTTGAGCGACTGGATGAGGCGTCCTTTTTCGTCGGCCTCCAGGTAGCGCTCGATGGCCGCGGGGCCGGTGAGCGAGTGGGTCCGCTTGATGCCGGTTGGAGATTTCGACTGCTCAAAGTAGATCACGGAGCGAAACGACGGGGTGTCAGCGCCGCCGGAGGAAAATGTTGCCAGGCGCACAGGCGCGTCACCGTCGGCAAGGGCGACAGAGCTGTTGGTGGTGCCAAAATCGATTCCGATAAAATTCATCTATTCCTATGATAGGGATATTGGCATTGATTGGCTTGCAGTGAGCTCCCGGTGCGGCGGGTTCTTGATGGAATTCGCGCTAGTTCCTATTCATACACCTCGCGGCGGTGCGCAATACGGGTCACCTTCACTGTTTTTGCCTGGTCATCGATGGCGTAGATCACGCGATAATCTCCGACACGAATGCGCCATGAGTCTTTGCTGCCGCTGAGTTTCTTAGAGCCGTGTGGTCGAGGGTCTGTGGCGAGTGCCTTTAATTTCGGAAGGATGCGGGCTGATACAGGGTCCGGAAGCCGGAAGAATTCCTTTTCCGCGCTGGATTTCAGAGAAACCCGGTATTCAGGCACTCAATTTGCCTCGCCGCGCGAGCTTCGCTTCGACTTCTTCCAGCGGGATGTCTTCCTCGTTCCGGCGTGATTGGGAAATGAGCACATCCTCGAACTCTTCCCACAGCTCCGCATGTTCGCGAAGGTCGATCTGAACGGCGACCTTGCGGCCTTTCTCGTCGGTCACATATTGGATCCCGGTCATGGCATTCCCTCCCGAAGCGCGATTTTGCTTGATTTGACGCTACTCCGGGTCCGGTTTGGCGTCAACTGAACTGCGCCCCAGAGATTTTCGCCGACTTATCCACCCGTTCCACAAAGCCCGTTCCTAGGCTGCGCCGTATGCTCAATACAGACTCCGTGAGCGACTTTGCCCAAACCGTGAAGCAGCAGGCCGACATCGTCAAGGTGATCGAGGGCTACATCCGGCTGCGCAAATCGGGAGCGCAGAACTACTCCGGGCTGTGCCCGTTTCACAAGGAAAAGTCGCCTTCGTTTTCGGTCCATGCGGTGCGGCAGTTTTACCACTGCTTCGGCTGCCAGGCCTCGGGCGACGTGTTTTCAGCTTTGTGGCGAAGATCGAAAATGTGGGCTTTCCCGAGGCGGTGCGGATTGTGGCGCAGAAGTGCGGGATTCCGCTGCCCAAGCGGGAGTTCTCGTCGCCGGAAGAAGCGGCCGGAGCGCGGCTGCGGGCGAAGCTGCTGGAGCTGCACGAGACGGCGACGGCGTGGTTTGAGGAGCAGTTGCGGGGCCGGAGGGGGCCGTGGCGCGCACTACCTGGCCGGACGCGGGCTGACGCCGGAGGGGATCGCGAAATTCCGCATCGGCTACGCGCCGGACAGCTTCAACGCCCTGCGCGACCGGCTGCGCTCGATGGCCGACGAGGAGACGCTACGGGCGAGCGGGCTTTTCAGCTCGAAGGAGCAGGGGGACGGCATCGCAAGGGCCGATCTACGACCGCTTTCGCAAGCGGGTGATGTTCCCGATTGCGAACGAGAGCGGGCGGGTGATCGCCTTCACGGCGCGAACGCTCGAGACCGGCGACAAGGCGGGCGCCAAATACATCAACTCGCCGGAGACGCCGCTTTATTCGAAGAGTCTCGTCCTGTTCAATCTGGACAAGGCGCGCCAGTCGATCCGCCGGCATGAGTTTGCCCTGCTGGTGGAGGGTCAGATGGACTGCATCTCGGTCTATTTGCGGGGAATCGAGAACGTGATCGCGACCAGCGGGACGGCCTTTACCGAGCAGCAGGTGGCGATTCTGAAGCGCCACACGTCGCAGGTGGTGGTGAACTTCGACCCCGACGCGGCGGGCTCGAACGCGGCGGAAAAGTCGATTGCGCTCTTGACCGAGGAGGGCTTCAACCTGAAGATCGTCACCCTCGACGACGGCCTCGACCCGGATCGTTTCATCCGCGAGCGGGGGCTGGAGGCGTACACGGCGGCTCTGCGCGGGGCGCGGCGGCAGGCCGATTACCTGATCGAGCGGGCGCGGACGGCGTTTCCGGGGGCCAGCGCCGAGCAGAAGGTGAAGGCCATGAACTTCCTTCTGCCGCACATCCGTCGGATGCCGGAAAAGCTGGCGCGCGACCAGTTTGCAGCCGACGCCGCGCAAAAGTTGGGCATCGATTCGGCTGTGCTCCGGGAGGAATTGCGCCAGGCGGCGCTCCAGAGGCGGGACCACATCGAAACGCGGGCTACCACACTCAACGAGGTCGAGCGAGTCTTGCTGCGGGCGCTGGCCATCGACGATCCGGAGTTCGGGCGCTCGCGGGGGCTTGCCGCCCAGGCGCTGGCCGAGCAGCCGACATGGTTTGAGCATCTGGGCAGCTTTGCGGCTTTGCAATTGCTGGCCGCGCGGCAATCGCGCGATCCGATGGAAGTGGTCGAGGACGAAGCGCAGCGGGCCTTGCTGGCCGAGGCGCTGCTGGCCGAGACCAAGCCGCCCGAAGAGGGTGAGGTCCAGAGCGCGATTCAGGAGATTCACGAGCGGGCCATCGAACACCGGCTGCGCGCGCTGCGGACCGAGATTGCCGAGGCCGAACGCCGCGGCGATTCGGCGGAACTGCTTCGGCTGACCCAGCAAAAGCTGGAGCTGGACCGGGCGCTGCGGCAGTTGCATCAGCCTGGGAAATCGGTATAATCCAGCCCATAGGTTTCTTCGCGGCACAAGGGAGCGCGCCATGATCCTCGAACTCAAGCCCGCGCAACAGAAGGTGCTCGACCGGGCTGCCCAGTCCGGCATGAGCCCGGAAGAGGTGCTTGATCAGGCTTTTGCCGTCATTCAGGAGCAATATCGGAATGAGGACTGGATGCTGGCCGATAAGGAGGCCAT
>CAWBHO010000124.1:0-6903 GCA_963788415.1 uncultured Acidobacteriaceae bacterium
ACTGCTGTCCGGTTAACGACTAACTTGCTGGCTGCAACCGCCTGATGTGCCGAGTGTTGCGGGCGTTTTCGGGTGGTGTCGATTTGAAATTGCCGCGATGCTGATTCCAGAGATGTTTTCTGGAGGCGTCGGTGAACGCTGGCAAGATGCTGTTCGCGCAGTTGATGGATTTCCTTCCCTGGACTTCGTTTGTCCGCAGTGTAGCCCGTTATGGCGGCGACCGCCGGGTGCGCAACCTCAGTTGCGCCGAACAGTTCCGTGCCATGGCTTTTGCTCAGTTGACCTATCGCGAGAGTCTGCGCGACATCGAAGCTTGTCTCAATGCACAGCCCGCCAAGCTCTACGCCATGGGCTTTCGTTCTCCCGTTCGGCGTTCCACTTTGGCGGAGGCCAACGAGAGCCGCGATTGGCGTATTTACGCTGAGTTGGCGCAACGGCTGATGCTTCAGGCGCGCAAGCTCTACGCCAAGGAAGATCTCGGCATGGACCTCGACGCCGCCGCTTACGCGTTGGACTCGACCACCATCGACCTGTGCCTGAGCCTGTTTCCCTGGGCGCATTTTCGCTCTACCAAATCCGCCGTCAAGATGCATACGCTGCTCGATCTGCGCGGCAACATACCAACGTTTATCCGCATCACCACCGGCGACGTGCACGATGTCAACATCCTCGACGAAATCATCCCGCAACCCGGCGCTTACTACGTCATGGATCGCGGTTATCTCGATTACGCCCGCCTCTATCGAATCCATTTGGCCGGAGCGTTCTTTGTCACACGGGCAAAGCGCAACCTCGATGCCAGCCGCATCTACTCCCAACAGGTGGACAAGCACACCGGCATTCTTGCCGACCAGTCTATTGCCCTCAACGGCTACGGCAGCCGCAAGGATTACCCAAGCCATCTGCGTCGCATTCACTATCGCGACCCGGACACCGGCAAGGATCTGGCCTTCCTGACCAACCAGTTCACGCTGCCCGCTGCTACCATCTGCGCTCTCTACAAGAGCCGTTGGCAAATCGAGCTGTTCTTCAAGTGGATCAAGCAGCACTTGCGCATCAAGGTCTTCTTCGGAACCAGCGATAACGCCGTCAAGACCCAAATCTGGATCGCCGTCTCGGTCTACCTGCTGGTCGCCATCGTCAAGAAAAATCTCGAACTGCCCGGCTCGCTCTACACTTTGCTGCAAGTACTCTCGGTAACTCTGTTCGAGAAAATGCCCATTTCACAGGCACTTCAGCAGAAGAACTACACAAATCAACTAACTCCACACTCTAACCAACTGATTCTGTTCGACTTTTAACCAGACAGCAATGATTTCGTATAATAATTGCTATGAGCGAACAACCTTTGGTAGGCGTGGTGATGGGCAGCAAGAGCGATTATGAAGTGCTCTCGGCGGCCATCGAGATTTTGCGAGTGTTGGAAATCCCTTGCGAGGCGCGGGTATTGAGCGCGCATCGTACCCCGGACCAGCTTTTCGAATACGTTGAAGCGGCGCGGGGGCGCGGTATGAAGGTGTTGATTGCCGGGGCCGGGGGCGCGGCTCACCTGGCGGGCGTGATGGCGGCCAAAACACTGCTTCCGGTGCTCGCCGTGCCGATTGCCGCCACGCCGCTCAATGGCCTCGATTCGCTGCTCTCGATGGTGCAGATGCCCAAGGGGATTCCCGTTGCGACGCTGGCGATCGGCAAGCCTGGAGCGGCAAACGCCGCGCTTTTCGCTGCCGAGATTCTGGCCTTGAACGATGCGGCGCTCTATGAACGGCTTGCCCACTGGCGCGCTGCACGCGCCCAGGAAGTGCTGGAACAGATACTGCCCGATTAAGCCCGTTCATCCAGGCCGCCGTCATTGACCGGGCCGGAATGGCTTCCTACAATCAAGCTGCATTTCTGTTTCTGACCGCATGAATCTTTCCGCACTCATCATCGACGACGAACAACTGGCTCGCGAGGAGTTGAAATACCTGCTCGACCAGGTAAGCGGCGTAGAGGTGGTGGCAGAGGGAAGCAACGGCATTGAGGCCGTGGACCTGATCGAGGAGCACCATCCCGACCTGGTCTTTCTGGACGTGCAGATGCCGGGGCTGGACGGCTTTGCGGTCATTGAACGGCTGATCGCCCGCAGGGCAAAGGCGAGCGCTGAGACTCCGCCGCTGCCGCAGATTGTCTTCGCCACGGCCTATGACCAGTACGCAGTGCGCGCCTTCGATGTGAATGCGGTTGATTATCTGCTGAAGCCTTTCGACCTGGCGCGCGTGGAGCAAGCCGTCGAGCGGGTGAGGGGGCGCATCGCGTCCACATCGTCCGGCAGCACGCCCGGTTCTCAGCCGGACGCGCCGATCGAGTCTCAGTTCGAAGCGCTGCTCAGGCTGCTCAATCGCCCCCAGGGCGCCAGCCGCTCACCCCAGCCAGCCAAGCTGATTATCCAGGCACAGAGCCGCCTTCTGCTGGTCGATCAGGCCGACATTTGTTTTGCCGCCATCGACGATGGCGTGATTCGCGTGGTGACCCAGAGCTTCGAGGGCGACTCCAAGTGCCGTACGCTCGAAGAACTCCTGGATCTGTTGGACCCGGCGCTGTTCTGGCGCGCCCATCGCGGCTTTGTGGTGAACATCAACCACATCCGCGAGGTGGTTCCGTGGTTCAAATCCAGCTACCAGTTGCGCATGAACGACAAGAAGCAGACCGAAATTCCAGTGAGCCGCGCGCAAACCCGGCGGCTGCGGGAACTGTTCAATCTTTAGCAACCCCGCCCGCCTCGCCAACCTGAAGCGAGCTTCCATTCCTGCTGAGAAAGTTTGTTGCACCTCTATCTCGAACCAGAAAACCGGTCATCAAAAAATAGAGTTCGTGACGATTTTTCCGCGCTTGCAGCAGGATTCAAGCTGCGCATTTTTCAAATATGGCTCGCGCCGCGGGCCGCTATCCGAGCCCCAGCCGTTTCATCGCCACCCTGGGCAGCGCCGATCCGCTCTTTTCCAGCACCCATTTGACAATCGCTGTCCACAGCACCATCCCAGCCACCAGCACAGCCAGATCAATCCAGCGGGTCTGGTCCGGCAGTGCGCCGTGCGCCACGCGAGCCAGCCAGCCGAAGAGCAATCCAACCGCCGCGCCGCTCCCAACGGCGGCCAGCAGGCAGCGGCCCATCTCCGCATAGTCCAGGCTGGCCAGCGAAACCATCCGCCGCACGTGCAGCAGCACCGCGATGGTCACGGCCTGCAAGGCAATCCCCACGTCGGAGGCGACGGCCAAACCCAGCGCTCCATGCCAGCGGTAGAGCGCCGCATAAATGGGCAGCGAGGCCAGCGTCACCACCGTGCTCGCCGCCATGGGAAGAACGGTGTTCCCGGCGGCAAAAAACGCCCGCGAATAAATTGCCTGCGCAGACCACAGGAACAGGGAGACCGAGAAGACGGCGAAGTAGCCGGCGCACTCCCGGGCATCGTGCAAGGAGAAGTGCCCGCCCGTGAAGAGCAGCTCCACCAGCGGCACGGCCAGCGCCGCCATGGCCGAGGCTGCCAGCAGTCCCAGCGCCGCCACGCGCGAGACAGAGTCGGCAACGCCGATGGCGAATTCGTAGCGGCGCTCTTTGCTCCACAAGCTGGCGAAGAAGGGCATGGAGGCCGCGCCGGCAGCCTGGGCCAGAATGGCCATCGGGGCGCTGAAAAGCTGCTTGGCGTAGGCCATCAGCGAGACCGCCCCGCTGGTATTCGAGGCAAAATGGGCGATGATCCAGCCGTCGGCGCTCACCAGCGAAACACCCACCATCAGCGGCAGCGACATCCGCACCCACTCGCGCAGCCCCTCGTCGTGCCAGTCCAGCAGCGGCCGGTAGCGCGTGCCGGCGCGCCGGGCGAAGATGGCGTTCAGCAGAAATGGCCCCAGAAAGGCTCCGACGACCGTACCGATGGCCAGCGCCGAGACGCCAAGGCGGCGCACCAGCAGCAGGCCGCCGACAATGGTTCCCAGGTTATAGATCAGCGGGGCCACAGCCTGTACGCTGAACTGCTTGCGCACCAGCAGCACCGCGCCAAAAACCCCGCCGGCAAAGAAGAACAACTGCGCCGGCAGCAGGATGCGCGTCAGTTTCACGCACAGCGCGGCCTTCGCCGGATCGAAGCCGTTGAACCACCAGTGAACGTACCACGGGGCAAAGATTTCGCCCAGCAGAATCGCCGTGCCCAGCACCAGGTACATGGTGGTCAGAATCACCGACATCGAACGCTGCCCCTCCTCTTCGCGCCCGGTTTCGCGATACCGCGTGAGGATGGTGACAAAGGCGATCGAAGCCGCGCCGCCCACCAGAAAATAAGAAATCATGTCGGGCAGCACAAACGCCGCGTTGAATGCGTCCGCGTCCATGCCGCGGCCAAAGAGCCAGGCAATATATTTGACCCGCACCAACCCGATGATGCGCGACAGAAAGGCTGACGCCATCAGCACCAGGGTGGCCGTGAATGCGGTGTGCGCATACGATGGACGCAGCAGCCCCAAGGCGCGCGACCATCTGGTTCGCACCGGCGGGGCGGAGTCGGTTGAAGAGCTTCCTGCCACTGAAGTTGATTCTACCGGCGCGAGTCCGGGTGGCCGGCGCAAAGAACTCTTCCATTCACGCCGGCCCTCGCGATTTTCCACTGAAAATAAACGATATGGGAGTTTTTCGCAGGCTGCGGTCCTTCGTTTTCGCGAACCATCCGCCGCTCTTTTTCGGTGTGGCACAGGCCCCCGCGTGCCGCGCATCACTGCAAAAGCCCGCCGTTCGCGGTAGATTTCCATTTGGGGCGATGCGATTCCGAGGTGGATGATGCACAGCCGCAACCGAGTGGATCTCTCCGGAAACTCTCTCCCCGGCGCAGCTTCCGGGCCTGCCGACGAACTGCGCTTTCGCGTGGAAGCCAGGTTCTATCGCAAGCTCGATAATCGCGGCGTCCGGTGTGAGCTATGCCCGCGCGCCTGCACGGTCGGGGACGGCAAGCGCGGCGATTGCGGCGTGCGCGAAAATCGCTCCGGCGTCTTCTACTCGCTGGTCCACTCGCGGGTTTGCGCAGCGCACGTCGACCCGGTCGAAAAGAAGCCGATCTTCCACTATCTGCCGGGCACGGTCGCCTTTTCGCTGGCCACGGCCGGCTGCAATGTTCACTGCGAATTCTGCCAGAACTGGGAGATCTCGCAAGCGCGTCCCGAAGACGTCGCCGCCGAGTACATGCCGCCGCGGCGCGTGGCCGAGCTGGCCAAGCAGCATGGCTGCCCCACCGTCGCCTTCACCTACAGCGAGCCGGTGGTCTTCAGCGAATTTCTCATGGACACGGCCGATGCTGCTCATGAAGCCGGCATCCGAAGCCTCGTGGTCTCGAACGGCTTTATCGGGCGAAAAGCGCTGAGGGCAGTCTATGGAAAGATGGACGCCGTCAAGATTGACCTGAAATCCTTCTCCGAATCCTACTACCGCGATGTGGTCAAGGGACGTCTGAAGCCGGTGCTCGAGTCCCTGGTAGCGCTCGCCGAAATGGGTAAGTGGACGGAGATCGTTTACCTGGTAGCGCCCACGCTCAATGACAGCGACGAGGAGTTTCGCGCTCTGGCGTGCTGGATCAAGGCCAACCTGGGTGCGGATGTGCCCCTGCACTTCACGCAGTTTCATCCCCAGTACCGGATGAGGAATCTGCCCCTGACGCCGGTCTCCACCCTGGAGCGCGCCAAGGCGATTGCCGATGCCGAGGGGCTGCATTACGTCTATATCGGCAATGTCCCAGGGCACCCGGCGCAAAACACCGATTGCCCCCAGTGCAAGCGGATGCTGGTGGAGCGGGTGGGGTTCACCGCCAGCCGAATGCTCATCCGCGACGGTTGTTGCCCGTTTTGCCAGCAGCCGATTGCCGGCATCTGGCACACGTGAGGAGCCTCTGGCGTCTGGCGCACCTGAGGAGCCTCTGATGAAGTCGCGGTTTTGAAAGGGCACGACTTCAGTCGTGCCGCAGAGCGAACAAAATCAACGCGGGCTTTAGCCCCTGAGGGCTGATTTTCCGGATCGAGTTAGCTTTTCAATTAGTTTCTGAGGCAAACCATGGAGGTTGTGCAAATGAGCATCGTCCTCGCTCAAGGCGCCGGTTGGCTGGCAGCGCCGCTCCTCGCTTTTCTGGCGATTCCGCCCCTTGCGCACGCTGCCGCTTCCGATGCCGGGAAGGTGCGGCAAGCCGCGGTCGCCGGCAGCTTTTATCCCGCCGACCCGAAGACCCTTTCCGACATGATCGACGTCTTGCTGGCCCAGGTCTCCGGGCCGCCGGTGAGCGGTCCCATTCTTGCCGCCGTCGCGCCGCACGCCGGCTATCCCTACTCCGGCCCCGTGGCCGCCTACACTTACGCCGCACTGAAGGGGCGCGCGTACAAGCGCGTCGTGGTGATTGCTCCGTCGCACTTCGCGGCCTTCGACTTTACCTCCATTTACGAAGGGGACGCCTACGCGACGCCGCTGGGAAATGTGCCGGTGGACAAGGATTTTGCCCGTCAATTGGCCAGCATGAGCCCCACCATGCGGCTCTCCGGCCAGGGGCACGATCCCACCCCGGAGGGCGGCGAACATGCCATCGAGGTCGAGCTGCCGTGGCTCGAAACCGTGCTGGGACATTTCGAGCTCGTGCCCATCGTCATGGGCAATCAGAGCTACGAGAGCAGCCGCGCGTTGGGCGTGGCGCTGGCGAAACTGATTGAAAAAGATGGCAACCCCGGCGAAACCCTGGTTCTGGCCAGCTCCGACCTGTCGCACTACCACACCTACGACGACGCGGTGGCCATGGACCACAAGACGCTGAACGCGCTCGAAGCGTGGGACTACTTCAGCATGGCGCGCAACTTCCGGACACGCACCTGGGAAGCCTGCGGCGGCGCGCCCATCGTGGCCGC
>CAWBHO010000125.1:0-19748 GCA_963788415.1 uncultured Acidobacteriaceae bacterium
ATTACGGTACTCAAAGCCCAAACTGTAAATGGTTAGTTTCTATAAAGCACGGCCAGCAGCATCGCAAGAATCCATGCCAATGCGGCTGCCAGTCCGCAATCGATATTCTGATTAGAGTTCATGAATTTTTCTGGTGAAATATTACCATATCAATCCATGGCGGGTGCCCCAGGTGCCGGGAGAAGTGAGAACAACCAATGAAGCGCTTGGGCTGACTCTGCTTGGGCCGACTCTACGGTGACAGCAACGCCTCAGCCGAGGCAGTATCGAAACGGCGTATCGCAGCGCGCAAATCTCGAAGACCGTAGCGGCAGACAGCGGTATCAAGCGAGTTTGTGACCATTCCTCTGGCAACAGACCTCGGGGCCGGTGCCAGATCGCATTCCGGCAAGACGTGATCGGCATCACTGACGGCGACCATCTCCAATCCGGTACTTTGTCATTCAGCTCAGGAGATCCGCCCATGGATAAATTTAGCGCGCGTTTGTTCAGTATTGCCCTGTTCGTTTTTCTCGTTTCGGCTGTCGCCGTCCGGCCTGCCATTGCTCAGCAGGATCAAGCGAAGCATGTGCACCATCGGCTGATCCCAGCCGGCGATACCTGCGCCACCTGCCACAAGGGGGTGTATGACCAATGGAAGGCCAGCCCACATGCCGCCAACGGTGTCGAATGCACCGTGTGCCATGGCGAGACAACAGCACAGGACTTCGCGGGCACGCCGGCGCTCAGCACCTGCGACACCTGTCACAGCGAGCAGGTGGCACAACTCAAGTCTGATCCATTCATGAAAGGCAAGACGTGCGTGAACTGTCATCAGGCACACGCCTTCGTGGAGCACAAGAAGGCGGCCCCGGCAGGCGAGTAATCGCAATTTTCAGGCGCGGCATTCTCGCGCCTGCTGGCCGGCGCATCCGCGCTCACCGCCCTGGAAACGCGTCATCGCATACCAGGGGAAAGCACGACCGGTTGGCGGGTGGCCCGGTGCCGGGAGAAGTGAGAAGAACGAATGAACATGGGTGCCCCAGGAGCCTCGCCCTTGGGCACTCTGAAGTCGCCATTGCGAAGGTTTTCCATGGTCTCTGCGCTGCTTTGAATGGACTCCCGGCAATCCGGAAAATGCTTGCTGCCTAAGCTGGGGCGAGCGGCACAATCTTTGGCTCCAGGGAGCCGTCTTCGCCGACGATGAGCAAGCCGACCGTCACCGGCAAATTGAACCGCCGCGGGCCGCAGGAGCCGGGGTTGAAGTAGAGCACGCCGTTGCGCCGGTAGAAATTGGGCACATGCGAGTGGCCGAAGAGCACGGCGGCGAACTTTCCCGCGGCCGGGTCTAGGTGCAGCGTGTCCAGATCGTGCAGCATGTAGACGTAGCGGTCTGCGATCAGCACTACATCCGTCTCCGGCAGCTCGCCGCATGGGCCATCATAGTCCACATTGCCGCGGATGGCGGTGACCGGCGCAATCCTGTTCAGCTCATCCAAAATCGAGATTTTGCCCACATCGCCCAGGTGCAGAATGCGCTCGACACCGGTGAGCGCGAGCGCAACCTCGGGGCGGAGCAGGCCGTGCGTATCGCTGAGGACGCCGATCCTCATTGGCTATCTCCCGAAACGCAGTCTCACGGGGAAGTCTCTGACCTCCCGATTTCGCCCGTTCCATTTCTCCTCCCAGGTCCCAAAGTCGGAACCTGGGGTCACACAGAATTGGTGCAAGAACAAACGGTCAGGGTTCAGCCCTGCGTGAGGAAAATCGGCAGGCCCTTTTTGCGGTTGTATATCGGCCGGTAGCGCTCCGTGTTGTACATGGAGGCGATGTCCACTTTGCGCGGCCCGAGCTTGGGATCGGGAATCGGCACCATCGCGTAGCAGCCGCTGGAAATTGCGCACATCAGCCCGCTTTTTCCTTCTTCCACGGCATCCATGGCCATTCCCGCGAAGGTGATAGCCACCATGCGGTCAACGAAGTCCGGACTGCCGGAGCGCAAATCGTAGGTCAGGTCGCTGACAACGGTCTCTTCGCCGGTGCCTGCCTTGATTTCGTTGCTCAAATCCTCGGCCACGCTCATCTTCTTGCGGTGCCCGAAAGCGTCGGCCGGGCCATACTCCTTGACCGTATAGCCTTCCCACTCCGCGCCCTCGGATAGAATCACGAGCGAATAATTGCTGGGATTGCTGCGCTTGTCGGCGATCAGGATCTCCAGCAGATGGGGTAGACTCACCTTGTACTCGGGGATGCAGCAGCGTAGGGAGGTCACGTAGGCGGTATAGAGCGCCGTATAGCCGGCGTCGCGGCCGAAGACCCGGAAGATGCCGATGCGCTCGTGCGAGCCGCAGGTCGTCCGCTGCCGCTCGATAGCGTCCATGGCGCGCGTGATGGCGGTCGAAAATCCGATGCAGTACTCGGTATCGCGCACGTCGTTGTCCATGGTCTTGGGCACCGCGATCACTTTCGCGCCCTGCCGGTCAAGTTCGGCGGCATAGCTGAGCGTGTCATCGCCGCCAATCGCCACCACGTAATCGAGCCCCAGCGCTTCGATATTCTTCAGCACCGCTGGAGTCACGTCGTACACCGTGTCCGTTACGCCCTTCCTGGTGAGTTGCTTGCTTGTAAAGGTCTGTCCCTGGAGCACCGGCGGCAGTTGTTGCATCCGGGTGGGACTGGTGCGCGAGCTGTGCAGGTAGGTGCCGCCTGTGCGATCGATCGTGCGCGTGTTCTCGCGGTTCAGCGGCAGAATATACCGCGACCGGCTGGCCGGGTCCTTCAGATCGACGTGGGTCAGTCCCTCCCAGCCGCGGCGAATACCCGTGACCTCGTACCCGAGTTCGGTGCCCCGATAGACAACCGATTTGATGACAGAATTCAGACCCGGGACGTCGCCGCCCCCCGTGAGAATACCGATTCGCTTTGCGGACATGAACAACGCTCCTTGACAGGAATATTTTGCTTTAGTTGAAAACTCTTCAGATTACGCTGTCCCCGAGCCTTTTTACAAGCCTCGGCCTGAGTCCTGGACGAAATGAGGACTGGAGGTGTTGTGAAGATTTCTCAGCTTTCCTGCGGCGTCGCGGCGGGCTGAGGCGCCGTCAGCTTCTTTGTCTCCGTCCCTGTCCGGAACTGCGCGTTCGCAAACCGGCGAATTTGCGGGTCCTGAAGCTTATAGAGCAGCGAGCGGTAACTGATTTTCAGCCACTTGGCCGTCTTCCTGCGGCTCCAGTCGTTGGCCTCCAGAACTTTCAGGATAATCTGGCGTTCGAGATCCTGCGTGGCGGCCTTGGTGATCTCTTTCAGCGAGATGGGGTTGGCCAGATTGATCTCGGCATTCACACTGGCCGAGCCGGCGGGCGGGGATGGAACCAGTTCCGCCGCCAGGGCCTTTTCGTTGCCAATCAAAGCGTAGCTGCGAATCATGTTTTCCAACTGTCGTATGTTTCCCGGCCACTCATAGCGATGCATCAGGCTCTTGACCTCTTGAGAAAGAGGCTTCAACGGAAGGCGGAATGCCTTCGAGTGCAAAGCAAGAAAGTAGTCGATCAGCATGGGCAGATCTTCGGCCCGCTGGCGCAGCGCCGGCAATTCGATGGTCACGGCATTGATGCGGAACAGAAAGTCCAGCCGGAAGCCGCCACTCGCCGCCAGTTGCCGAAGGTTCTCGCTGGCCGCGGAGACCAGCCGGGTATTCACCTTTTTAGGCTCCTGCCCTCCGACGCGCACGAAGTGGCCATCCTGGAGCATCTGGAGCAACTTGGCCTGCACCGACAGATCCAGATCGCCGATTTCATCCAGAAACAGGGTTCCCAGATGCGCCAGTTCAACGCGGCCGCGCTTGGTTGCATAAGCCCCGGTGAATGCTCCCTTCTCGTAACCGAAAAGCTCGGACTCGATCAGCGAGTGCGGAATTGCCGGGCAGGCTACTTTGACCCACGCGTTCCTCGCCCGATCCGAGTACGCGTGCAGCAATTTCGCGAAGATTTCCTTGCCCGTCCCGCTCTCCCCCTGCAACAGCACAGGAACGCTCGTGTCGGCAACCCGCTCCAGTTTCTCCCGGGCAGCCGCCATCGCGGAAGAATGGCCAAAGATCACCTCCACCGGGGGCAGATCGCGGATATTCACCAACTCGTTTATGCGCTCAGAGGGCATGGCTTATCCGCTTTCAAAATAGTAGGATTCATCTGTTCTAGCAACCAGATCACCAAACCCCCTGACGAGCCGGTAACAGGAATAGCACACGCAGGTACCCCAATGAATAGCCCAAAAGTAATATCTAGCATGTTTTCTGGCCATTAAAGCCAGGTTTCCACTTTGTAATATGAGAATTTTTGCACACAATAGAGAAATAATTTCCACTTTTGAGTGGTACTATGGGGAACAAGCGCATATGCATTGCATCTAGCTTGAGAGGAAATTCCCCTTTCCTCTCCATCAAAGATGACCCGGGGCCGGCGGAGTTTATTCTTTGCTCCTGTGCAACTGCGGCAAGGAATGCTTGAACGCCTTTAAGATCCCCGAAAACGAAGACTGGCGTCCCCATCATTCAGCTTGACGAAAGGGGAAGGTACCAGGATGCCGAATCATTGAATAGGAGCGTCCATGAAGACGAAGAGCCAGCGTAGACCGCACATCGCAGCTCTTGACCCGGATCCTGCAATCCTGAGCTATCTCCACCGCATTCTCTCTGACCGCTTCGACGTGAGCCTGTTCACCGAGGCTGCGGAGCTGACCAGCAGCCTGCAAGATTCTTCCGAAACCGATCTGCTGCTCATGGATTGGCACATCAGCGAAGGTGGCGACGGAGAAAGTTCTCTGGAGCTTCTGATGAGGCTGCACGCCTCCCAGCCATCGCTTCCCATCATTCTGCTTGCCTGTTCGGCCGAGTTGAAGGAGGTCGTGGCGGCGACCCGCATGGGCGCCACGGACGTGATCCTCAAGCCATTCAGAAAAAGCGACATCGATCAGGCCGTGCTGACCTGCCTGAAGAAGGACGGGGAACCGGCGACAGAAGACGGCGAGCAGATCAAGGAAATCTCGCTGGACGAGAACACATCCTTTGTCCGCTGCAGCCAGCGAATGCGGGAGATCGAATCTCAGTGCCGGCTGGTAGCGCAGGCTGATATTCCAGTCCTGATTCTGGGCGAGAGCGGCACCGGCAAGGAGGTCGCGACCCTGTTCATTCACAAGATGTCGTCTCGCAGCCAGGCGAGCTTCATGAAGGTGAACTGCGCCGCGATGCCGGCGGACCTTTTGGAGAGTGAGCTGTTCGGCTACGAGCAGGGCGCGTTTACCGGCGCGGTCAAGTCCAAACCGGGCAAATTCGAGATTTGCGATAACGGCACGATTTTTTTGGACGAGATCGGCGAGATGCCGCCCGTCTTGCAGGCCAAGCTGCTGCAGGTTCTTCAGGATGGAAGTTTTTCGCGCCTTGGCAGCCGCACCAGTGTCAAAGTGAATGTGCGGGTGATCGCCGCAACCAACATCGACATCAAGGCGGCCATTGCGCAAAAGATCTTCCGAGAAGACCTCTATTACCGCCTGAACGGATTTACCCTGAAGATGCCGCCGCTGCGCGAGCGCGTGGAGGAGATTCCCGTCCTTGCACGCCACTTCATGCGCAAGGTGGCCGCCCGGTACGGACGCGAACCTTTGCCGATTTCCCCGGTGCTCATGCAGGCTTTGAACAGCCACTCGTGGCCGGGCAATCTTCGCGAACTGGAAAATACAATCAAGCGTTACCTGATCCTGGCCGATGAGCAGGCCATCATCGAAGAGCTGATTCCCGGGCAAAAAGCTGAAATGGCAGCCCCGGACGGGCAAGATGCCGGCAGCAACGGAAGCCTGAAACATCTGGTGCGGAACCTGAAGGATGGCGCCGAATCCGTCGCCATTGCAAGAACTTTGGAGGGAACGGGATGGAACCGCAAGGCAGCAGCAAGCGACCTGCAGATCAGCTACAAGGCGCTGTTGTACAAGATCAAGCAATACAACCTGATTCCGCCGCAAAAGCAAGCCGCTCTGAATTCGAGAGACAAGGCATAAGCTCGCCGGCGAACGGCCATAGTGCGTCCCGGTCGGAGAAGGTTGTCATCCAGTTCGGATCGAGAACGATCAAGGGTTACCTTGATTCCGTGGATTGGAGCACGGTGGAAGAGCTGCTGAGCAACGCTCCCGCCGGCTCGCCCCAGAGCTTCAGTATCCGGCATCTCGAATCGAATAAGATCGAAGAGATACCCGCCCAGGATATCAAGGCGGTCTTCTATGTAAACAGCTTTGAAGGAGACTCCGGCCACGAGATGCTCAACTTCCACTCCCGCGCGCCCATTGTGCACGGAATCTGGATGCGCCTGCAGTTTCTGGACGGTGAAGTCATGGAGGGAATCGTCTATAACTCGATCCGCTATCTCGTCGATCCTGGATTCTTTCTGCTGCCCACCGATCCTGAAAGCAACAACCGGTTGATTTACGTCCGGAAGAACTGGCTGGCCGACCACCGCGTCCTCGGCATGCGCAAACTCTGAGATTTCTTGAAAAGCGAACACGAACCGGGAAACCGGCCCCGGAAGATCGAGCCCACGCTGATTTTCGGCGCTTTTCTTTCGATTGAAGCTCAGCCCTTTTAGCGCATTTCTTCTGAAGGGATAAAGTCTGGGTGCCCCATCCTCGCCGCGTTCTTGTTTTTGCGGCTCGGGTGGGTTCGAAGATGCCCACTCCATAGCAAGAGGAGAAATGCTCCAAAACCGTCCTGCCTCAAAGTGAATTTGCGCCCGGCCCGGCGTTTTTATATTCCCTGCTCCCAGCCATCCATGACCCCAAGGCGCAGGCGGAGAGAATCGCGCCCATGATCGCCAGCGAGAGGGTGATGGGCACCTCAACCCAGTGGGCGGCGAGCATCTTGAAGGCCACGAAAGCCAGCATCGCCGCCAGCCCGTAGTGCAGATAGCGGAAGCGGTTCAGCATGGCGGCCAGCACGAAGTAAAGCGAGCGCAGGCCGAGGATGGCGGCGATATTCGAGGTGTAGATCACAAAGGGATCGTGGGAGATGGCCAGCACGGCGGGAACCGAATCCACGGCAAACAGCAGGTCGGTCACCTCGACGGCCAGAATCACCGGCAAGAGCGACCCTTTGGCCGGTTGCAGCCGGCGAATCCACTCCGGAACCGCCGCGTTCGCCGAGCTTCCGCGCACCAGCCGCCAGGCCCCGTAGAGCAGAATCAGTCCGAAGATCCAGTTAATCCAAGTGAAGCGCTGCAAGAGCGTGATGCCGGCGGCGATAAACAAGCCGCGCAGCACCACCGCGCCGGCAGTACCCCACGTCAGGGCCGTGTGCTGGCGGCGGGCGCTGATGCGGAAGCCCTGGAAGATGACCAGGAAGACGAACAGGTTGTCCACGCTGAGCGAGGTTTCAATAGCGTAGCCGGCCACGAATTCGAGCGCTGACTGCCAGCCTTTGGCCACTGAGATCCAGGCCGCAAAGCCGACTGCGCCCGCCGCCAGCAGCGCCGTCCAGAGCAGGGCGACCGTCTGCGCGTGGCGCGAATTTCGCTGGTGGCCGGGAAGGAACGAATCGGCAATCAGCAGCGATGCCACCACCGCATGAAACCCCAGCCACCAAACCCAGGAAACCCCGGCGATCGAAAAAGCAGGGAACAGGGAACAGGGAACAGGGAACAGCAGTGTTGCACTCATTTCTGAAGTTTACTCATCATGGCGGCAAGCATCTTGCTCACTTCGCTGGCAAGGCCATTGGCCATGTTTCTTGATACTTCTGAACCAAAATCCAGGGACTCTGCGATGACGAGCAGGGTTTGCACTTCACAGATCGAGCCTCTGGCATGGCCGAGAAATTGTATGTATTCTCCGCTTGTTGACCTGCCATACCCTTCTGCAATGTTGCTGGCCACAGAGACGGATGCTCTCCGCAGTTGACTGGTTAGGCCAAATTGCTCTGAGGCAGGAAACGAGGAGGTGAGTTTGTAGATTGCTACGGTCATCTGAACTGCCCGCTGCCACACCACGAGGTCTTTGAACGAATCGCCCATTATTCACCTTCTTGCGAGCCTGTTTGATTCCTCGATGTGCACCATTCACCGTTCCATTCAGCGGCTGTTCCCTGATCCCTGATCCCTGTTCCCTATCTTTGGTCGATCAGCCGGATCGTTTCCAGAATCACGTCGCCGTCCACGGTCAGGCTGTGGGCGCTGAGCTTGTCCATCGTGTCCTGGGCGGTGTGGTGATAGCTGTCGTTGGGGCCGTAGTCCATGTCGATGATGTCGATGGACGGAACGCCGCGCTCGACGAAAGGCAGATGATCGTCTTCGATCGCTTCGGTCTTCTTGAAAAAGTAGCGCTCGTCGCCGCATTTTCTGGCCGCCTGAGCGACCAGATCCACCAGCCAGCCAGTGGATTGCGATTCGCGCTGAATGTCCAGGTCCTTGTCGCCGATCATGTCGGTCAGGATGAAGGCCTTGATCTTGGCCAGCGTTCCGTCGCCGCCCCACTTGGCCGCCAGGTGGCGGCTGCCGTAGGTCGAGTCGGTTTCGGTCCAGGATTGGATGGCCTCTTCGCCGTCAAAGAAGACCAGCCAAACCGAGTAGCCGTCGAGCTTCCTGCCGCCCGCCGTCTCTTCGCGCAGCCGGTCGGCGAGGGCCATCAGCAGTCCGGTCGTCGAGCCGCTGTCGTTGGCGCCCACGTAATGAATGTTCTTGAGCCAGTAGTTGGTCTCGTAGTGAGTGGCCAGGACGATCGCGCCGTTCTTCTTGCCGGGAAAACGCACGATGAAGTTGCGCATGGGCACCGGGCCGATGGGCGTGTTGGCGGTGAAGGAATCCTCTTCAAGCTGGTCGTGGCGGAAGCGCTCGCGCAGGAATGCCTCGGCCCTGGCGTGGCCTGAGCCGGTGGGCCAGCGCGGCCCGATGGCCACAAACTGACGCGTGTATTCAAGAGCCCGCGCGCCGTCAAAGTGCGGCTGGGCCTGAAGAGCGAGCGGAGTGAAAAACATCAGCGCCGCCACGCTCATCCAAAACGAAGAATGAAACCGGGAAAATCTCATACTGACTCCTTGGTTTTGCGGCGCGCGGGATGGACCCACCAGGCGACGCCGATGCCGATCAGATAAAGCCCCAGCATGGGAAGGGCGTAGATGCACATGGTCCATGGATCGGGGCTGGGACAGATGACGGCCGCCATCACAAAGACCGCCAGAATCGCGTAACGGATATTCTTCCACAGAAAGCGCGGGCTGACGATGCCGAACAGGGCAAGAAAGAAGATGAGGATCGGCAGCTCAAAGCTGATGCCCAGGCCCAGAATCACCGAGAGAAAGAAGCTGGAATACTCTTCGATGGTGACCATGGGAGTGAAATTCTTGCCGAAATCGACAATGAGGATTTGTAGCGCGCCGGGCAGCACATAGAAGTAGCCGAAAGCGGCGCCCGTGAGAAACAGGCCCACCGTAGCCGTCATGAAAGGAATGACGAACCGCCGCTCCTTCTGATAAAGGCCCGGCGCGATGAACAGCCACACCTGGTAAAGGATGAAGGGCGAGGCCAGGATGGCTCCTGCGACGAGCGAAACCTCGAGGTCCAGGTTCAGCGGGTCCATGGGATGAGTGAAGACCAGCGACTTGCCGATGTGGTTGAGCGGCGCCTGAATGAAGGCGACCAACTGCTTATAAAAAATTCCCGCCACGGCAAAGCCCAGGATCAGGTAAACGACCGAGTGAACGATGCGGCGGCGCAACTCGCCCAAATGCTCCATCAGGCTCATGCCGGGCAGTTCCACGCGCTCAGTGACCGCGGCCCGCGCCTTGCTGATGGCCTCTGCGGGGTCAACCATTGCGGACCGGCTCCTGATTGGGACTGGTTTCTTCTGCCGACGGCGATCCTGGCAGCGCAGGCGCCTCCACGGGAAGCGGGCTGGAAACGGGGGTTGCGGGCCAGTCCTCGACAGCCTCGAACAGGGCGTTGATCTCGGCGTGGCCGGGCAACCCGCCAATCGCTTCGGTCGGGTTGGCAGCCTGAATCGCTTCGGCCGTTCTCGCAGCCAGCGCCGGAGCCTCCAGCGTGTGCGGCTGGTTGGCCTGCTGCCCGGCCTGCTTCTTTCGCCGGTCAGCCTCTTCGGCCTGGCGCAACTCCTGTTCCATCTGAAACTTGAAGTCGTTGGAGGCCTTGCGGACCTCGTACATCAGCTTGCCGAGCTGGCGGGCAATCTCCGGCAGACGCCGTGGACCGAAGACCACCAGCGCCATCACCATCAGGATCAGCGAATCCTCCCAACCCAGGCTGGCAACTTCGATTGTCGGCGGCATCCCCATGAAGGGTAATGATACCCGCCCGTGCGCGGCGCGAACAAACCACTGCGTGGAACAGCCCTTTTCGAGGCTCACGACTCCGCCCGGATTCCGCCTGGTGAAATCGACGGATTCTGGCCCACATTCTTCCTGAAATCACCACAAACTGGCATGAAGTTGGGGCTCGGACCGCCTTTTGGTCCGCAGAACTGGCGACAACCTGCAACGATAGGCCATTGATTATCTTTGTCCGGTCCGGGAATCCGGATTGGAGCGGAGCGTCCGGGTCTCCGCCTTTCGACCCTTGCCGGGTTCGAGCTGCGTCCAAGATGGGGCAAGCAATCGATCATGGCCTTCGATCCTTGCCGATTGAGGGTGCGCCCCGAGTCACCTGGAGCAGGAAACCGGCCCATCGCCTCCGCAGTTCATCGCATGGACTCTATGTGAACCCTGCGTTACAATGGTGAGCATTGGAAGCGGCTCCTGTCCGGCTGGATTTTAGGAACCCAACGGCATGGAAACGCATCCAACGATTGTGAAAGGGCTGCAACAACCCCGTGGCTGGGGGCGCTTCCGAGGAGCCGGCGTCAGAGCCGATCTTTTTCGGAATCGCCAGTGCAACCACTGCAAGCCCGGTTAGCTTTCAACATCCCCGTTCGCTGCCCACCAAGATTTTGGAGGGCGAGCTGGACTGAAGGCGGAATACGGTGAACCTGATTCTTGATGATCCCACGGCAGTCATGCCGGAGGCCGCAACGAGTTGCAGCCTGGAAAACTACCTTGCGCTTCCCGATCACACGATGGATGCGCGGATTGCGGAGGCGCGCGCCCGGCTGGGCTCGGCTGCCATCCTGCTCGGCCACCACTACCAGCGCGACGAGGTGATCCGCTTCGCCGACGCCACGGGGGACAGCTACAAACTGTGTAGAATTGCCGCGGGGACAGACGCCAAGTACATTGTTTTCTGCGGTGTGCATTTTATGGCCGAGAGCGCGGACATACTCGGCGCGCCCGGCCAGCAGGCCATCTTGCCCGACCTGAACGCGGGCTGCTCGATGGCCGATATGGCGGAAATATCGCAGGTGGAAGGCTGCTGGGAGGCTCTCGAACAGCTCGGACTGGCGGAGGAGACGATTCCTCTGACCTACATCAACTCGACGGCCGCCATCAAGGCGTTCTGCGGTCAGCGGGGCGGGATGGTGTGCACTTCGTCGAGCGCCCGCGCCGCCTGCGAGTGGGCTTTTGCGCGCCGCAAGCGCATCCTCTTTCTTCCTGACCAGCACCTGGGGCGCAATACCGGCTACGCGATGGGCATTCCGCTGGAGGAGATGGCGGTATGGGATCCGTGGGCTGTGCAACTGGGCCAGATGCAGGGAGGATTGACGAAGGAGAAGCTGGCCGCGAGCCGCATGCTGCTGTGGAAGGGCCACTGCGCTGTCCACCAGCGTTTTTTGCCCAGCCACGTGGATCAGGTGCGCGCCAAGTATCCTGGAATCAAGGTGATCGTTCACCCCGAGTGCCGCTTCGAGGTCTGCCAGAAGGCGGACGCGCAGGGCTCGACCGAACGATTGATTGCCCTGGTGAATGAGGCTCCCGAAGGCAGCATCTTCGCCGTGGGAACGGAGATCCACCTGGTGAACCGCATGGCCCGGCGCTTTGCCGCTGAAGGCAAGAAGGTGATCACGCTGGATGACACCGGCTGCCTGTGCACCACCATGTACCGCATCAGCCCGCAGCACCTGTGCTGGGTTCTGGAGAATCTGGTGGAGGGCCGGGTGGTGAACCGCATTCAGGTGCGGCCGGAGGTCAAGCGCTGGGCCAGGGTGGCGCTGGACCGGATGCTGGAAGCGAAATAAAGAAAGAAAATCCTTTCCTTCCGCGGAGATTCGCGCTAGATTGTCGTACCAGGCAATCTCGACGCGGGTTCCCCGCGGCGAGCCGTGCACCTCAGGCTGTTGAATGCTTGTGCGGGCATGGCGCGGCGCGAAACCCGCGCAATCGGCGCCGGGCAAGCGGGCAACTCCTCCGCCCGCTTGCCAAAGCAAGGAGTTCGCCGGATGAACGCTTATTCGTTTCGTAGCTCTTGTTTGACCGCTGCCCTGGGAGTGGCCCTGAGCTTGTTCATGGCGGGATGCGGTCACCAGACGGTCGTCGTCACCGCCGAAAATGCGCCCCCAGCGCTGACATCAACCCCCACCAGCGTGCCGGGAATTCCGTTTTACGTCAAGCGCGGCATGTGCAGGCGCGAGACCGTGTGGGCTGAGCCGCGGTACAGCATTCAACTGGATATTCTGGAGTCCGGCAAGCCGGTCATCACACGCACCATCACCTTTCCCCGTTCGTTTGTGGGCAATGGCGGTCTGAACGCTCTGCTGGGGAATTTGCAGGCGCTGGCTGTGAAGCCCAAGGCGGAACCCAAGTGGGAGCCTGAGCGGGAACCTATGGCCGGGCCCGAGGGTGACCAGGCTTCCGTGCCCTGCCCGTCCGAGGTTGCCGCGCACTGGGAACGGGTGGCCGCGCAAGCCGCCCAGCTTGACCGGCGCCTCTCCTGCGATCTGGCTCCGGAGCAGTCCGCCGGATGCGAATCCCTGGAGCGGGCCGAAGCAGCGGGCGACATTCTGCGCGTCAGCAATACAGCAACCGTTGTGGCCGAGGTGGACTACGAGCATCGGTACTATTTGAACTCCAGAACGCCCTGGATCGGCACCGCGCAGGCGAATGCCAAGCTGAACGCGGATGGAACCCTGAGCGAGGAAAGCGCACAGGCGACAGACCAGACCTGGTCCACTGTCCTGGGCTCGGTGAACTCGCTGGCGGGCAGTTTTGCCACCTATGCAAGCGCGGCCGTGGCGGTCACGGCGCCTGTGGCTGTAACCGCGACCGCGCCGGGAGCTGTCTCTCCGCCGCCGCCAACCGCCTGCGCCCCGACCCCTGGCTGGCCGGCGCCAAGCGCGAAGGTGGCATACCGGATTACGCCCTCGACCGTGGTCTATCTGCACGGCCACGTGAAAGAGGATGAGGGCCTGGGAAGCGCGTGCATGCCGGCCAGCAGCGGAGTCACAGACGGCAATGTCACTGTTTCAAAGCTGGACGCGGGCCTGGCCAAGAAGGACGACAAGACGATCCAAGTCTCCGGCGAGGTGAAGCTACCCAAGAGCGGAGACGAGAAAAAGTGATTTTCTCTCTGCTGAACCGATCCGTCGTATTCTATTCATGAGGCGTTTCCCCCATGAAGACCTTCACTCTCGACGAAGCGCAATCCCTGCTCCCCGTGCTGGAGTCGCTTCTGAAGCGCGCCATTGAAGGCAAGCAGTCGGCCGAAGAGGTGAAGGCCAGACTCTCGGGGCTGGCGCAGCGGATCTATCTTTCCGGCGGCATGAGGGTGAACTCGGACAAGGTGGCCAAGCAGCGCGCGGAGATGGAGGCGCACCTTGCAGCGCGTGCGCGAGAGCATCGCCGAGATCGACTCGATCGGCGTGCAGGTGAAGGATCTCGACACCGGGCTGCTCGATTTTCCCTGCCGCCTCGACGACGAGGTGGTGCTGCTCTGCTGGCGCATGGGCGAGCCGGCCATCGAGCACTGGCACACCGCCGACGCGGGCTTCAAGGACCGCCAGCCGGTGGACGAGCGCTTCCGCCGCCGCTCGGCCTCCGGCGGCCGGCCCAACTGAGCGCTCCGCTGGCAGACATCCGGTGACCAGAGCATTTTAGCTTTTACTGCAGACCTTTGTGCCCCATCCATTCCGCGTTTTTCAGCGGAATGGGTGGGAAACCAACAAAATTCCGGTCCACACAATTTCGCAAAAATGCTCCAGCTACTTACTTCAGCAGCAGCCCCAGCACCGCCGCTGCAATGCCGACCGCCGAGAAGCCCAATCCCAGAAACCAGTAGGCGCGCCGGCGTGTGAGCAGCGTGACCGAGGTGATGACCAGGCCAATTTCCAGCAGCGCCTCGCCCAGATCGAAGCGGACAGCGCGCGCTTCGGCCTTCTCCACCTTGGCCTGCAGAGCCTCGGCCTTTTCCTGCTCGTCCTTCAGGTCGGCGGTCCACTTCGTCTGGTGGTCGGCGTAGGACTTGGCGAGTTTTTGGGCGGCGGCTTTGTCGGAGATGGTCACGACGCTCAAAAGATCGGCCGCCAAAGCCGTATCGTTCGAGCGAATCTTGTGGGCCTGATAGTAATTCCACTGGTCGGTGGCCCGGTTCTGGTCGAGGACCGCCTCAGTATGGGTGCGATGGCCCAGGACCGTGGTGACGGCCACCAGCACGGCGAGCACGCTCATGGTGAAGGCGACCGGCCGCATCGTCGGCTCGTGGCCGGCGTGCTCGGCGTGCTCCTGCAGTTCCTGCGCTTCGTTGGCTTCCATGGGGTCTCCCGATTATGCGCTCAATGATTGTTCAACAAGAACTTGTTCGGCCAGGGCAATCACATTCAAGCGCGCTTGGTTCTGAGTCGCGCCATAGGCCATCACTCCGGGCAGCCGCTCGACAGCGGCAATCCAGCGGCCATCTTCCTCGAGATCAAAGACAATCTCGAAATCCATCAGAAACGCCTCCGAGGTGAAGGGCCGTCCGATTTGCAAGCTTATCTGAGTTTCTCATTTCCGCTTCCAGCGCACGCCGTCTTTGGAGTCTTCGAGAACCACTCCTTTTTCCGCCAGTTCGTTGCGAATCTGGTCGGCGCGGGCGAAGTTGCGCTGTTTCTTGGCCTGGGTGCGCTCGGCCACCAGCGCCTCAATCGCCTGAATGCCGGCCTCATCGGTGAGCCCCTGGCGGGCCACGAGTTCCGGAGCCACCTCGCCCATGCGACCTTCCCGCTCAGCCCAATCGAGAGCGCGGCGCGTGGCCTCGGCGTCGCGGTCGGTGAGCACGTCGAAGACCGCGTCGAAGCTGGCTAGAACCGCCAGAATCGCGTCGCGGTCGCCGGCCAGAAGTTGCCCGTTGTCCATGGCCGTATTGGCCGCGCGCAGCAGGTCGAAGATCGGCGCGCGGGCTTCGGCGGTATTCAGATCGTTAGCCAGCGCGGCGATGTACTCGTCCTGCGCCTTTTTCGCAGCCTCTTGCAAAGCAGTATCTTCGCCGGTAGCGTAGCTGCCCTGTTCGAGCCGAAGCTTGAAGGTCCGCAGCCGCTCGATGGCGCTGGTGGCCTCGGTGAGCCCGTCGAAGGTGAAGTTGAACTGATGCCGGTAGGGCACGGAGATGAGCGCCAGGCGAATCGCCGACGCCTTGTAGCCCTTCAGCAGCAGGTCGCGCAGGGTATAAAAATTCCCCTCGCTTTTGGACATCTTGCGCCCATCGACGAGCAGAAACCGAACGTGCATCCAGTGGCGCGCGAACGGCTTGTGCGTGGCGCTCTCGCTCTGTGCGATCTCGTTTTCGTGGTGCGGGAACATCAGATCCTCGCCCCCCGCGTGCAGGTCGAAGCTCTCGCCGAGGTACTCCATGGCCATCGTCGAGCACTCCAGATGCCAGCCGGGGCGGCCGCGCCCGATGGCCGTCTCCCAGGAGGTCTCGCCCGGCTTGGCGGCCTTCCACAGGGCAAAGTCGCGCGCCGAATCCTTTTCGTACTCGTCCACGTCCACGCGCGCACCGTCTTCCATTCCGGACAAATCTTTTTTGCTGAGCTTGCCGTACTCGGGAAACGACGCGAGGCGGAAGTACCAGCTTCCGTCTTCAGCCTGATACGCGGCCCCTGCCGCGGCCAGCTTCTGGACCAGCTCCACCATGCGCGGAATGTGTTCGGTAGCGCGCGCGATGATCTCCGGCCGCTCAACCCGCAGAGTCTCCAGATCGTCGAAGAAAGCCTGCACGAAGCGCGCCGTGTATTCACCGATGGGCAGGCCCGCCGCGGCCGCGTTGCGGATGATCTTGTCGTCCACGTCGGTGATGTTCATGACGTGGCGAACCTTGGTCCCGGTCAGCTTGAGGAAGCGGCGCAGCACGTCCACCTGGAGGAAGGTGCGGAAGTTGCCGATGTGGCCGTAATCGTAAACGGTCGGTCCGCAGGCGTACATACGCAGGACCTCGCCGTCGGAGGGGGCGAGCTCGTCCAGTTGTCCAGTCAGGGTATTGAAAAGGCGTAGAGTCATCGGTTTTTTTTCGATTGCGGAATCAGACACTTTTTGCTCGCTAAACGGTTGAATTCGGCTGCTTTTTGGCTCCCTTGATTGTAGCAGCGGCGGGATTGCGGCGCGGCAGAAGGCAGCGTCGCCAGGGTTGTATTTCGTATGCGAGCCGTGAACTGCCTGGTCGATTCGCAGTGAGGGGGTGTTGCCGCTAGCAGTAAGGGTTTTCGCTGCGCCTGGCGATGCGTTCGGCCACAACAGCAAACTCGGCGCTGGCCAGTTTCGCCGTCTTCAGCATGACCGCTTCATCTCCCAATTCCGGAAGACCGGAGAACGAGAGGATGAGTTCCCCAAAGCGCACGGCTCCGGCCAACTGGTTCTTTTCGACATTGCGGCTCTCCCAGCTTGCTTCGTGATCGGGATGGCTGGCAAGACGGACCGCCTTCTCCTGGCAGAAGGAGAGATACTTGGGCGCCTTCTGGAGCGACACCTCGCCGATGAGGACCGTACACAGAGGAAAACCATTCTCGCCTTCGGCGATGCAGAGATACCCACCCCCGCGCCCGGCCCAGCCCTCTTGCCCCTGGAATTGCTGGAGGATGGACTCGACCGCCGCTCTGGATTGCGACGCAAGGAACATCAGGTAATCGTAATCGCCGCCAATTTTTTCTTTCATGACCACCTCCGCGCTAATTTCGCTCCGCTTGTTGAGCAATGGATTCTGTGACGCCCCAGAATACTCCTACCGGGACAAAAGGCGCGCATTTGGTCCGGCTGCACGCCAGAAAGCCCGGCACGGCCTCGCCCGTTGCCCTCCTGCCTCAGCCTGAGCCTCAGAGACAACTGAAGATCGAGCTTCGGCGATTTCAGCGCCCGAGGGCGAGCGAGGGATCGGCGGAAAGCGCGCTCGTGGCGAATTCGCCCGACTGGAAGCGCGGCCAGGCGGCGGCGGCGATCATGGCCGCATTGTCGGTCGAGAGCGCCATGGTGGGGAAGGCCACGCGCACGCCGCGCCGCGCGGCCTCGGCCGTGAAACGGGCGCGCAGTTCGCGGTTGGCGGCCACTCCGCCGGTGACGAGAATTCGGTGCGCGCCCAGCGACTCGGCCGCGGCAAAGGTCTTCTTCATCAGGTCGCCGATGACCGCGCGCTGGAAGCTGGCAATCAGATCGAGCATCGGCTGCGGACACCAGGGCGAGAGCTTCTTCCCTGGTTTGCGGCGGCGTGCGGAATTTGTCGGTTCCAGAATCGAGGTTCTGGGCTCCCTCACGGTCTTGATGCGCAAAGAGCCGGGCGGCGCGCGCCTGGGCCTCGGGGCGCAGGTCGTGCAGCTCCACATAGCGCAGAACGGCCGTCTTGATGCCCGAAAAGGAAAACAGAAAGCGCGGATCGAGGTCGGCGATGGGCGCGGTTTGGGCCGCCTTGGTGCGCGGGGGCTTGCCGGCCAGATGCACCTTTGTCTTGATCTGCGAAAAGGCGAAAGGCACGGCCCTGGGGTTGCCGAAGCGGGCCAGGGCGTCGATCCACGGGCCGCCGGGATAGCCGAAGCCGAGCAGCTTGGCCACCTTGTCGTAGGCCTCGCCGGCGGCGTCGTCGAGCGTGCGGCCCATCAGCCTGTAACTCCATGCGCCGTGAGCCGGGCGCGCCAGGATAAAGGTGCGTGTGGCCGCCGGAGACGACCAGGGCGAGGGCCGGGGACTGCGCTTCCTGCGAAGGAAACTTTTCCTCAGGGGCTGAAGCCCCATCCTCATTGAGCGGCTGAATGTACGGGCTGAAGTCCGTACCCTTCACGTCAAAGCCTGTCTCCTGCAAACCGTCCGGGAGGTTTGCGGCGCTGCTCAAGCCGCGTTCCTTCAGAGCGGTCTTCTCTCGCGCTCGTCGAGCAGGACGGCGTGGATGTGGCCTTCGAGGTGGTTGACGGCGATCAGTGGCAGACCTTCGGCGAAGGCCAGCGCCTTGGCGTAGGTGATGCCCACCAACAGCGCCCCGGCGAGTCCCGGCCCGCAGGTGACGGCGATGGCATCCAGATCGGCCAGCGTAATGCCGGCCTCGGAGAGCGCGGCGCGGACCACGGGGACGATGGCCCGCAGATGCTCGCGGCTGGCCAGCTCCGGAACGACGCCGCCGTAGCGGGCGTGGGTGGCAATTTTCCGCCGGGCTGCGCTCCCAGGTGTTCTCGTCGATGCCCGCGAGGAATTCCGTCACCTCTTCCCGCTGAGAGAGACACGTCGGTATTATTTTCGTTCAACTCCGTGGCGATATCGGCGGGCGTGCGAGTTCCGTCGCAAAGGGCCAGCACCTCCCAATCGAACTCACCAATGCGGTTAAAGGAGTCGGTCTCCGGAATCTTGATGACGTAACTGACCTCGCCGGCAAAAGTCTGCTTGCTCACCTTCAGGTCGGAGCGCAGCTTGGGGCGCTGAAGGCCGCGGGCGAGCACGCCGCTCAGGCGAATACTGGTGGGACCAAACTGCATGAAGCCTCATCGGTCCGTAGGTTTCACCTACGGCTATTGACATTGTTCCCCTTCGGGGAACGCGACCGGTTCACTTACTTCAAGGGGCATTAGGTTCATTCCGCGCCGGCCACAAGACTTTAACGGCCATGCCGGGGCGAAGTTTGCTGAGTCCCGGCCCCGTGAGCTGCGCAGTCACGTCGTAGCTCATGCTGGCGGGGTCGATGGTCGGGCTCAGCAGTTTCACCTCGGCCTCATATTGCCGCGAGTTGTCTCCCACCTGGACCAAGCGCAGGTGGTCGCGGACCTGCGGCGTCTTCCCGGAGGATTCGGGTACCAAGAACCTGACCTGAAGGGGTGAAAGCTGGCTCACGCGGAAACACGGGTCATTCTTAACCACATTTTGGCCAACGCGGATGGAGCGTTGCGCCACGTACCCTTCGAAGGGGGCAAGGATATGGGTCTTCTCCATCTCCACTTGGAGTTCCTGAATTTCCGCTTCTTTTTCTTTGATGGTTGCCTTCAAACTATCCACGTCGTAATGCGCGCCCTTGGAAAGGAATTCGGCCTCTTCCTCCGCCGCCTGGCTGGTCAGGCCATGTTTGAGCAATTCCGACTGCCGCCGGTAGGCGGCATCCTTGGCCTGGGCTTCCGCTTCCTGGTATTTGAGATTGTTATGGGCAATTTCCAAGTCGTCGCGAGCGTGTTCCAGCTTGGCCTGAATCTCGCGGTCGTCCAGGCGCGCTAAAATCGCGCCTTTTTGCACCCAGCTATCCTGATCGAAGGCGATTTGGGTCACAATGCCGTCCACCTGAGCGAGCAACTCGACCGAGTTTTCCACGGAAAGCACGGTCAAAATTTCGAGCGTGGTCGGCCGAGGAGGAGTGGGGGCGGGCAGGGAAGGCGTCTTAACCGGCTCCGCAGGAGCCGCGGGAGCGGGAGGAGCCACAATGAGT